>DATABR010000140.1:0-6806 GCA_036259435.1 Glycomyces sp. | reverse complement strand
GCCGCGGGGCGCTTTTCGACTGCCTGTCAGTTGACCTCTTGCGGGTCGCCGCCTTGGCGGCGGCCGGTGTCGAGGGCGTCGATCGCCGCCAGGTCCTCGTCGGTCAGGGCGAAGTCGAGCACTTCCCAGTTCTCGCGAATGCGCTCGGGGGTCTCCGACTTCGGGATGACGACGTTGCCGCGCTGGAGGTTCCAGCGGAGCACCACCTGCGCGGGAGTGCGGCCGTGCGTCTGGGCGACGGCCTGGACGGCGGGTTCGTCGAACAGCGCGCCCGCGCGCAAGCCCAGCGGGCCCCACGATTCGGTGATCACGCCGTGCTCTTCGTGCCAAGCGCGCAGCTCGGGCTGGCTGAAATACGGGTGCAGCTCGACCTGGTTGAGCTCGGGCGCCTCTCCGGTCTCGGACTCGCAGCGGGCGAGGTGCTCGACGGTGAAGTTCGAGACGCCGGCCGAGCGGAGCAGGCCCTCCGAGCGGGCGTCCATCAGGGCGCGCCAGGACTCGACGTACTTGTCGACCTGCGGGCGCGGCCAGTGCAGGAGGTAGAGGTCGAGGTAATCGGTGCCGAGGCGCTCCAGTGACTCCTCGAGGTTGCGGCGGACCTGGTCGTAGCCGTGGTCCCAGGTTTTGCTGGTAAGGAAGATCTCGCCGCGCCCCAGGCCCGAGGCGGCGATGGCGCGGCCGACGCCGACCTCGTTGTGATAACCGACCGCGGTGTCCACGAGCCGGTAGCCGGTCGCGAGCGCGGCCTCGACGGCCGCTTGCGCGCTGTCGTCGTCGATCCTGAAGGTGCCGTAACCGTATCGCGGGATCTCAGCCCCGCCGGACATGGTGATCGCAGTGCTCAGTTCGCTCATGCGCGCGAGCCTACTCAGCCCGCATGCGATTGCCCAGGGAACGGCCGCATTTGGGCTCCGCTCACTCCTCCTACGGGGAAGGGTGCCTTCGACGGGCACGTGGCCGAGCTGCCGCGACTCGCCGCCGGCGTGACGTCCGGCTGACGGGATACGGAAGCGGGCGAACGCTCCGGACCGCTTCGACGTCGGTGTTCAGCGCACGTTGCTTCCCGGGTCGATGCCCTGGCGCTCACCGGTTTCCAGGGCGTCGATCGCGGCCATTTCGCTTCCGCTGAGCTCGAAGTCGAACACGTCGAAGTTCTCGGCGATCCGGTTCGCCTTGGAGGACTTGGGGATCACGATGCAGCCGTTCTGCAGGTGCCAGCGGATGACCACCTGGCCCGGGCTCTTTCCGTGGGCCTCGGCGGCGGCCGTGACGGCCGGCTCGGCGAGGACCGAGCCGGTGCGCTGGCCCAGCGGACCCCACGACTCGGTGGCGATGCCGCGCTCGGTGTGCCAGGCCCGCAGTGCGGGCTGGTTGAAATACGGGTGCAGCTCGACCTGGTTCACCGAGGGCCACACGCCGGTGGCCTCGTGGACGCGTTCGAGGTGCTCGGGGAGGAAGTTCGAGACGCCGGCCGAGCGGATCAGCCCTTCTTCCTCGGCCTTGAGCAGCGCCTGGAAGGTCTCGGAGTACAGGCCCTGCTTGGGGGAGGGCCAGTGGATCAGGTACAGGTCGAGGTAGTCGGTGCCCAGACGCTCCAGGGAACCTTCGAGTGCGGCGCGGGCGGCCTCGGCGCCGTGGTGGTCGTTCCAGAGCTTCGAGGTGAGGAAGACCTCTTCGCGCGGGAGGCCGGAGGCGGCCACGGCGCGGCCGACGCCCATCTCGTTGCCGTACATCTCGGCGGTGTCGATCAGCCGGTAGCCGGTGGCGAGCGCTGTCTCAACGGTCTCCTGGGCCTCGTCGTCGCCGACCTTGTAGGTGCCGTACCCGATGCGGGGCATGACGACGCCGTCGTTGAGCGATACCGGTGCGCTGAGATCAATCATGCCCGCGATGGTAGCCAGGATCCCGCAGTGTCGCCCCGGAACGACGCGGAATGCGATGTTCGATTCGTTACCGTTCTTGGGAGCCCTATTTTCAAGCCTTCGACGCGTTGCCAACACGGGGGCGGTTTGGGTTGGGGTTCAGGCGGTCAGCGACGTAGGGGTGGGCGGTCGCTCCGGCAACGCCTCCGAACCGACCCGCACATCACAACGAAGAGCCGTTGTTGGCGCTCGCCAGGGGTTACGTGCCGCTGTGCAGGGCATTACGGTCGGCGTCGACCATGATTCGGGCGAGTTCGTTCCAGTGGACCTTCGCCTTCCACCCGATTTCGCGCTCGATCTTGGACGGGTCGCCCACGAGTTCGGGGACCTCGGCGGGACGCTCGTAGCGGTCGTCGTGCTCGACGTGGTCGCGCCAGTGGAGACCGGCGTGCGCGAACGCGGCCTCGGCGAATTCGCGCACCGTGGCGGGCCGTCCGGTCGCGATCACGTAGTCGACCGGCTCGTCGTGCTGGAGCATGAGCCACATGGCCTCGACGTATTCCGGCGCATAGCCCCAGTCGCGCACCGCGTCGAGGTTGCCGAGGAAGACCTTCTTCTCGAGGCCCGCCTCGATCCGGGCGACGGCTCTGGTGATCTTGCGGGTCACGAAGGTCTCGCCCCTGCGCGGGCTCTCGTGGTTGAAGGCGATGCCGCTGACGGCGAACATCCCGTACGACTCGCGGTAGTTCACCGTCGCCCAGTGCGCGTAGAGCTTCGCCACGCCGTACGGGCTCCGGGGATGGAACCGGGCGTTCTCGTCCTGCGGCGGTGCGGTCAGGCCGAACATCTCCGAAGTGGACGCCTGGTAGATCCGGGCATCGATCCGACTGGCGCGCACCGCCTCCAGGAGCCGGATCGCGCCGAGCGCGGTGACGTTGGCGGTGTAGTCGGGCATGTCGAAGCTGACGCGCACGTGGCTCTGGGCGGCGAGGTTGTAGATCTCGTCGGGCCGGATGTCGCGGATGAGGTTGACCAGCAGCCCGGCGTCGGTCACATCGCCCTTGTGGAGGAAAAGCCGGCGCTCCGGCTCGTGCGGGTCCTGGTAGACCGCCTCGAGCCGGGAGGTGTTGGCGATCAGCGACGAGGCGTGCCTGACGATCCCGTGCACCACATAGCCCTTGCCGAGCAGCAGTTCGGCCAGGTACGAGCCGTCCTGGCCGGTGATGCCGGTGATCAAGGCGGTTCTGCTCGGTGCCGTCGGGTTCGGTGTCGCTGCTGCGGGCATGTTCCGCCTTCCTGTCTGGCTGCGTGTCCGAGTCTAATCGAGGGTCCGGACGCGCAGCCCGGTCGATAGCGGCGGTCGTTCGCGGTCCGGCAAACCTGAAGACACGTCGTGTCAGTGCGTGATTGGCCTGTTCGCCCGATCGGGTTCGTACGCTGGGCCGGACAGTGAATCGTCTGCGTACCTTCACATGTGAGGACCCGCACTATGAAACGACGAAACGTCATGCGCGCCGCCGTGGTCGGCGCCGGATCGGTCGCCCTCGGCTTCACCATGACACGCCCCTCGTTCGCCGACCCGGCCCAGACCGGCCCGAGCCCCTACGGGCCGCTCCAGGCCGCCGACGCCAACGGCGTCAGGCTCCCGCAGGGTTTCACCTCCCGCGTGGTGGCCCGCTCCTCCCGGACCGTGCCCGGCAGCTCCTACACCTGGCACGGCGCCCCCGACGGCGGCGCCTGCTTCGCCGACGGGAACGGCTGGATCTACGTGTCCAACGCCGAACTCTCCACCGGCGGCGGGGCGGGCGCGCTGCGCTTCGACGCCTCGGGGAACGTCGTCGACGCCTACCGCATCCTCGACGACACCCGCACCAACTGCGCCGGCGGCGCGACTCCCTGGAACACCTGGCTCTCCTGCGAGGAGGTCGACCGCGGCTTCGTCTACGAGACCGACCCGTTCGGCGAGAACGCGGCCGCCCAGCGCCCCGCGATGGGCCGCTTCAAGCACGAGGCGGCCGCCTGCGACCCCGATCTGCTGGTCATCTACCTGACCGAGGACGTCTCCGACGGCGCTTTCTACCGCTTCGTCCCCACGACCTGGGGTGACCTCGCCTCCGGCAGGCTCCAGGTCCTCACCGAGACCGGCGGCGCGCTCGCCTGGAAGGACGTGCCCGACCCCGACGGCTCCCCCACCGCCACCCGCGACCAGGTCGCGAACACCAAGCGCTTCAACGGCGGCGAAGGCTGCTACTACGCCGACGGCGTGTGCTTCTTCACCACCAAGGGCGACAACAAAGTCTGGGCCTACGACACGGCCGCGAACACCCTCGCGCTCGCCTATGACGACAGCCTGACGTCGAACCCGCCGCTGCGGGGCGTCGACAACATCACCGGCAGCCCCGCCAGCGGCGATCTGTATGTCGCCGAAGACGGCGGCAACATGGAGATCTGCGTGATCACCCCCGACGACGTGGTGGCCCCGTTCCTGCGCCTGAGCGGGCACAGCGCCTCCGAGATCTGCGGCCCGGCCCTCAACCCGGCCGGTAACCGCCTTTACTTCTCGTCCCAGCGCGGCACGTCCGGCTCCAGCTCGGCCGGTGTCACGTTCGAAGTGACCGGACCCTTCCGCGGCAACTGACCTCCGGATCGCTCCGCGACATCTGGGCTCCGCGCGGACCGCGGCCGGTCCGCTCCAGAGGACCGGCCGTGAAGTCCCGCCGCGCCCGCCCGATCGCTACGATGTCCAGAGCTGTGTCCCAACAATGGAGTCGGTGATTCGCCCATGTCCGTTCTCACCGTTGACCTCGCGATCGTGGGCGCGGGCCCGACAGGCCTCTTCGCCGCTTACTACGCGGGCTTCCGGGGCCTGCGGACCGCCGTCCTCGACGCCCTTCCCGAAGCTGGCGGCCAGATCACCGCCATGTACCCCGAGAAGCAGATCTACGACGTGGCGGGCTTCCCCGAGATCAAGGGCCGCGACCTCGTCGACAACCTCGTGCGCCAGGCCGCCCCGTTCGAGCCGGCCTACCTCCTCGGTCGCCAGGCGAAGAAGCTCGAGCACGTCGAAGGCAAGCCCGTGCTCGAACTGGCCGACGGCGAGCGCATCGCGACCGAAGCGGTGCTCATCACCGGAGGCCTCGGCAGCTTCGCTCCTCGGCCGCTGCCCGCCGCAGCGCACTTCCACGGCGCGGGCATCGTCTTCTTCGTCCCCGAGCTCGCCGCTCACGCCGGGCAGGACGTGGTGATCGTGGGCGGCGGCGACTCCGCGTTCGACTGGGCCATGGCCCTCCACGGCATCGCCCGCAGCACCGTGATCGTGCACCGCCGCGAGAAGTTCCGCGCCCACCAGGCCACCGTGGACCGGGTGCGCGGCCTCGGCGTGCCGATCATCGTCAACGCCCAGATCACCGCGATCCACGGCACCGAGCGCGACGGCACCGTCTGTGTCAGTGCCGTGGACCTCGAAGTGAAAGACGAAGGGACCCAGACGCTTCCGGCTGACGCGATCGTGGCGGCCCTCGGCTTCACCGCCGACCTCGGGCCGCTGGGGGAGTGGGGCCTGGACCTCGACAGGCGCACCATCGCCGTCGACTCGACCATGGCCACCAACCTGCCGCGCGTCTACGCCGCCGGGGACATCGCCTCCTACCCCGGCAAGGTCAAGCTCATCGCCACCGGCTTCGGCGAGGCCGCCACCGCCGTCAACAACGCCGCGGTCGCGATCAACCCCGAGGCGCACCTCTTCCCTGGACATTCGAGCGAGAATCCGTGAACCGTTGCGGCCCAACGGATATGACGAATCCATAATGTCCTAACGGACAGTACTGGCGGGTATGACGCCAGGGCCTTTGAGCGCAGTCATAGTATGCGTGAATGCTTGCCATGACGGTCGCCGACGGCCGCCTCACCGCCACCCAGGTGCCCGAACCCGCGCCCGGCCCCGACGACGTCCTCATCGAGGTCGCCGCCGCCGGCGTCAACCGCGCCGACCTCCTCCAAGTCGCCGGCCACTACCCCAGCCCGCCCGGAGCCCCCGCCTGGCCCGGCCTCGAGGTCTCCGGGACCATCGTGAACGTCGGCAGCGACGACAACGCGAGCTTCCTCGGCGCCGAAGTCTGCGCCCTGCTCCCCGGCGGCGGCTACGCCCAGTACGTCGCCGTCGACGCCGGACTCGTGCTCCCCAAGCCCGAGAACGTCGACCTCGTCGACGCCGCCGCGCTCCCCGAAGCCGCCGCCACCGTCTACTCCAACCTCGGCTACCTGCTCCGCGAGGACGCCGCCGACAAGCGCCGCGTGCTCGTCCACGGCGGCGCCGGCGGCATCGGCACCTTCGCGATCCAGTTCGCCAAGAAACTCGCCGCCGCCGAGACCTGGACGACCGCCCGCAGCGACTGGACGAAGAAGCTCCAGGCCCTCGGCGCCGACCGCGTCATCGACTACCGCAACGAGGACTTCGCCGCGCTCGCAATGGAAGCCGGGGGCGCCGACGCCATCCTCGACGTGATCGGCGCGGCCTACTTCGAGCCGAACCTCAAAGCCCTCGCCCAAGACGGGCGGCTCGCGATCATCGGCCTCCAGCAGGGGAACGCCGCGCAGATCCACCTCGGCGGCCTGCTCGCCAAGCGCGCCACCATCACCGGCAGCACGCTTCGCGCCCGCCCGATCGAACAGCGCCGCCAGATCCTCGCCGAGGTCTTCGAACACGTCTGGCCCGCATTGGATTCGGGCGAGATCGAACCGGTCGTCAGCACCCGGCTCCCGCTGAGCGAGGCCGCCGAAGCGCACCGGCTCCTGGGCGCCGGAGGCCACTTCGGCAAGATCGTGCTCACCGCGAAGCCCTGAACTGTGAAAACGCATCCTGCCCGACCAGGCTGGCGCGGCGTTCTTCGCCTTGCCGCGGCAGCCTGGTCGGGTGAAATCGGGAGTCTGCCGTCAGTTCAGGGC
>DATABR010000139.1:0-10015 GCA_036259435.1 Glycomyces sp. | reverse complement strand
GGCGCCCGGGTCTTCGCCCCCGGGCGCCGCCCTGACGGACGACGGGACTGATCCGGTTGTGGCGGGGCGCGAGCAGGCGCCCGTCGCCGGTGTCGGTCCAGAACTCGACGTCGCAGCCGTACTCGGCGCCGAAGACGAGGTCGCGTCCGGCGTCGGACCACAGCCACGAGGCGCGCACCATCGGCACGTCCGCCATGTCGGCGCGGCGCGCCCACTGGGGACGGTCCAGGCCGAGCTCGGATTCGCGGAACGCCGGTTCGGGCACCGAGAGGCGCCCGCCGGTGGATTCGCACAGCATCGCCAGCGCGGTCAAGATCCGCTGGCGGTCGGCGGCGTCGGCGGCGAGCACCGGCCGGGTGAGGCTGAAGCCGGGTACGGCGAAGCAGTCGACGCCGGCGGCGGTGAGGATCGCGGTGACGATCTCGAGGTTGCGCCGCCACACTTCGAGCGGCGTGGGGTCGGCGAGGGTGTACGCGGGGCGAATCTCGCCTTCGTAGAGGAGGTGGGCGGCGGCGAGGTCGGTGAAGTAGCCGTAGGGTTCGGTGACCTCGGTGCGGGCCTTGAGGGCGGGTTCGTCGAAGGCGCGGTGCTCGCGGAGCGAACTGGGAGGCTCGATGGGACGGGGTTCGGTCAGATCCACCGCTTCGTCAAGCGGGGGAACGAATTCGGTCGCTCGGGTTGCGATGCGACGGTCATTGGCTGCGTACAAATCGACACCTCCTGACACTCACGGCTGTTCGCCGTCCGGGGTGCACCGGGGACTTTCCGACAGGGTGGCGGCGGGTCTTCGATGACCGCACCTGAACGTCACGTGGCGACGCACTGACTCATGTCCCAACAGTAGGCCACGGGGCGATGACGAAATGGTGTCAGATCCGTGACTGAGCCGTCAACCGCAACGGGCGCCGCCTGTCGGCGACGCCCTTACAGAACGTGATCTCTCTACTCCCCCAAGGGGATTCGTGCGATCTGCTCCCAGGTGTAGGTGGAGGCGTCCTCCGATTGGATGACGCGGACGAGGTCCACGCCGGTGACGGTGATTTCGGTCCTACCTGGGCGGACGTCGCGGAGCTTGTTCTGGATGGCGCCGCGTCGGGGGTGGACGGCGATGTCGGCGGAGCGGTAGGAGAGCGAGACGTGGCCTGGCCCGCCGCCGGGGCGGCCGACCTCGCCTTCGACCGTCGCGTCGATGGCCTCGACGCAGGCTGATTTGAGCCGGCCGAACGCGTTGTCGGGGAAGGTGTCGAGCATGATCGCGCCGGTGGCGGCCAGGGCCGGGCCGATCGTGAGCGGGAAGGCCTTGATCTCGGCAGCCCTCTCGCGGAGGCTGTCGATGAGCTTCAGGCGGGTCGGCTCGTCGATCGACGCGGCGTCGCATTCGACGGAGGCGACGGTGGCGTGCAGCCATTCGAGCGGGACGTGGCGGTCGCCGTCGGCCAGGTCGATGACGTCGCGGTAGGACTCCGCGACGGCCTTGACCTGGTTGAGGTCGGTCAGGTAGACGTGGAGTTTGGTCCAGCCCTCGGGCCAGCGCTGCCCGGAACCCGGGGCCTTCGGTCCCGATGTGGGCGCAGATGTGTTCACTGCTGCATCAATGCCTTAGCGCGATTCAGGTGTGACGGCCGCCCGGGCGGGGGCCGCCATTGGTCGTTTCCACCGCAAGGGCTTTCAAGAGCATGCTCTTGGAAGCACCGTTTCGGGAGTCTACCCACCTGGAGCCACGCCCAAAAGTCGGTTGTTCGGCGCGTCACGTTGGGGCGTCGGGGCGGGCGGGCGCAGGTGGATCGTTCGGTCCACGACGCCTTCGGGGAGCGGACGGTGGGTGATGACGATGACGGTCTTGCCTTCGAGCGCGGCGGCGGCCGTGCGGAGCACGCGTGCGGCGGTGCCGGCGTCGAGGTGGGCGTCGGGTTCGTCGAGGACGAGTACTTCGCGGTCGGCGAGGAGGCAGCGGGCGAGGGCGATGCGGCCCCTTTCACCGCCGGAGACGGCGCGGCCGTGCTCGCCCAGGCGGGTCGCCAGGCCGTCGCCGGTGCGTTCGAGGCCGTCGAGCCAGTCGCGCAGGCCCGCCCAGCGCAGGGCGCGGACGAGGTCGTCGTCGGTGGCGGAGGGCCGGGCGAGGCGCAGGTTCTCGGCGAGGGTGGTGTCGAAGACGTGGGCGTCCTGGGAGCACAGGCCGACGAAGCGGCGGATGTCGTCGCCGTCGTAGTCGGCGAGTTCGACGCCGCGGAAGGACAGGCTGCCTTCGTAGGGCAGGAAGCCCATGAGGGCGGCGGCGAGCGTGGACTTGCCCGAGCCGGAGGGGCCCATGATCGCGACGCGCTCGCCGGGTTGGACGGTCAGGTCGAAGCCGTGCAGTGCGGGCGTCTCGGCGCCGGGCCAGGTGACCGAGAGCCCCTTGATCTCGATGCCGGATTGCTTCTTCTCGCCTCCGGCGAGGTGCGGCCCGCCGAGCGGGTCGGGCACGTACTCCACCGGTTCCATGGGATCGGGGCGGGGTTTGGGAGCCTGCGTGATCGCGAGGAGGCGGCGACCGCAGGCCTTGGCGACGGCGGTCTGCTGGGCGGCGGCGGGCAGGGCGAGCACGGGCTCGAACGCGGCGAGCGGCACGAGCGCGACGACGGCGAGCATCACGCCGTCCAGCGTCCCGGCGGCGACGGCCGGGATGCCGGTCCACAGTGCGCCGACGACCGCGGCGGCCATCGCGGCAAGCCCGGCCGCCTCGCCGAGCCCGGCGGTCCAGGCGATGCGGGCGTGGGCGTCGTGCAGGCGTTCGTCGTCTTCCAGGACGCGTTCGAGTGCGACGGCGTCGGTCCCGGCGGCCACGAGCTCTTCGCGGCCGTGCAGGCAGGCGCGCACGCCCTCGGTGAGGTCGCCGCGGGCGGACGCGGTGGCGCGCACGGCGTACCCCGAGGACCACGTGGCCAGCGCGGGACCCAGGAGCGCGGCGGCGAGCAGGGCGAGGGCGAGGATGAACCCGGCGGCGGGCAGCAGCACGGCCTGGAGGGCGACGGCGCTGACGGCGACGATCACCGCGCTGATGAGCGGGAGCGCGCCGCGCAGCCAGCGGTCGCCCACGCCGTCGACGTCGTCGACGAGGCGCGATTGGAGGTCGCCGCTGCGCCACACGGAGACGCCGGCGGGCGCGAGGCGAACGAGCTTGCGCCACACGGCGATGCGGAGGCGTTCGAGGCCGTGGAAGGCCGCATCGTGCGAGACGAGCCGTTCGGCGTAACGGAGCACGCCGCGGCTGATCCCGAACAGCCGCACGGAGGTGATGGCGATCATCAGGTACAGGATCGGCGGCTGCTCCCAGGCGCGAGAGACGAGGTACCCCGAGACGGCCAGCAGTGCGAGGGCGCTCAATTGGGCGAGGGCCCCGAGGGTCGCGCCGAGGCCGAGCCGGAGGGCGATCGTGTTGCGCCACTGCCTGAAAGGGTTCGATGTCACCAGTCCACCTCTCGGTCGGCGATCGCCCGCAACGCGGGGCGGTGGGAGGCGATCAGGACGGTCCGCTGTTCGCGGTAGGGCGCGAACGCGTCGAGTACGGCCTGCTCGGTGTCGGCGTCGAGGTGCGCGGTCGGCTCGTCGAGGAGCAGGATCGGCGGGTCCAGCAGGTCGACGCGCAGTAGGAGTCGGGCCAGGCTTACGCGGGCCGCTTCACCGGCGGAGAGGCCGGAGCCGTCGGCGGTGACGCGGCGGGTCGCGGCGGGCGCGTGCGAGACCGCGATCGCTTTGGCCACAGCGGGATCGGAGGCGCTGTCGGGGACGGCGAGGCGCACGTTCTCGGCGACCGTGCCGTCGATGAGGACCGGCCGCTGCGGCAGCCACGCGATCGAGCGGCGCACGGCAGCGAGGTCGAGATCGGACAGGTCGGTGTCGTCGAACGCGATCGAGCCCGACACCGGCTCGCGGAAGCCGACCAGCGAGGCCATGAGCGTCGACTTCCCGGCCCCCGAGCGGGCGGTGAGCACGGTGGTCTGCCCGGCCGGGACGGTGAGGCTCAATTCTGGAAGCGGATCGCGGCCAGGGTAGGCGAAGACCGTGCGGCGGAACATGATCGTGGGGGCGCGGCCGAGCGGCGTGCGGCAGAGCGGCGCACTGGTGAGCGCGGCGGAGCGGTGCTCACCAGTGCGCTCTTCAGCGGTGACAGGTGCGTCGAGCTCAGCGTTCTCGGGCCGCTCCCCCAGGATCGCGAAGACCTTCTTCGCAGCAGCCACACCCTCGGCGCTGGCGTGGAACTGGGCGCCGACGTTGCGCAGCGGCAGGTACGCCTCGGGCGCGAGGATCAGGACGAGGAGCGCGGTCTGGAGTCCGGCTTCGCCGGTGAGGCCGCCTTCGACCAGCTTGACGCCGACCGTGACCGCCACGAGCGCGACCGAGAGGCTCGCGGCCAGTTCGAGTACGAGCGCGGAGCAGAATGCGACGCGCAGCAGCGCCATCGATCGGCGGCGGTACTGGTCGGTGGTGACCTTGATGGCCCCGACCTGCCTGTCGGCGCGCCCGAAGGCCTTGAGCGTCGGCAACCCGGCCACGAGATCGGCGAAGTGGTGCGCGAGGTGGGAGGTCGACTCCCATTGGCGCTGTGCACGAGTGCGCGTGTACTGACCGATGAGGACGCCGAACAGCGGGATCAGCGGCAGTGTGATCAGCACGATGAGCGCCGCGGGCGGGTAGGCGAGGAGCATGACGACGAGGACGCCGACCGGGACGATCGCAGCGAGCACGAGCTGCGGCAGGTAGCGCGCGAAGTACCCGTCGAGGGCGTCGATGCCCCGCACCAGCAGCGCGGCCGTCTCGCCGGAGTGGTACTTCCCCGATGGCAGGCGCATGAGCTGTTCGAGTGCCTGGCGGCGCAGCGCGGACTTGACGCCCGCGCTCGCGCGGTGCGCGGCGGCCTCCTGCACCGAGGCCAGGAGCGCGCGGGCGGCGAGCACCGCCGCAAGAGCGGTCAGTTGCGGCATCAGGGCGGCGAGGTCGTCGCCTCCGGCGAACGCGCCTGCGATAAGACTCGCGGTGAACCAGGCGCCGGCGATCACGCACGCGGTGCGGGCGAGGCCGAGCGTGGCGCACACGCCGATGAAGACGGTCGCGCCCTGGGCGCGGTGGAGCAGGCGGCGGTCGAACGCGCCATTGGTCGCCTTCGGAGCGAGCTGCGTCATGCGACAGGAATCCGTTCCGGCAGGAGGACGCCCACGCCGAAGTCGAAGCCCTCCAGGATGAAGTACCCGGTGAACGAGACCGCGATGGCGATGAACCCGATCGTCGTCGATTCCATGGAATGTCCTCAGTGAGTGGTCAGTAGGCGAAGGCCGTCGGCGTCTCGGGGTCGCCGGTGGGACTCGAGGTCGCGAGCGCGCTCTCCTCGTCCGGCGGCCCCGCCTTGGCGAATTTGAAAAACAGCTTGAGGGCGACGACGGCGAGCATGAGGTAGACGAGCGTGAAGCCGATGAAGGAGGCCGCGACCGTGGGCGCGCCGACGCGCGGCGAGACGGCCTCGCTGGTCTGGTAGAGGCTGAACACGACCCACGGCTGGCGGCCCATCTCGGTGAAGAGCCACCCGGCGGTGTTGGCGAGGAACGGCGTCACGGCCATCCACATCGCGATCGGCCAGAACAGGCGGTGCTCGGGCAGGCGGCCGCGGCGCGTGCACCACCAGACGATGACCGCCATGGCGACCGCGAGCATCCCGAAGCCGATCATCAGGCGGAAGGACCAGTAGGTGGCCGGGAGGTACGGCACGTAGTCCCCCGGCCCGTAGACGGCGCTGATGCCTTGGACCTGGCCGTTGAACGAGCCGGTGCCGAGGGACGAGTGCAGCCCGGGGATCTCGATGATCGGGGTGCCGGTGCGCCCGAGCACGGAGAACGGCGCGTTGAACGTGGTCTGGTGCAGCGCTTCGGCGGCGGCCGTCTTCATCGGCTGCGTCGCGGTCATGACCTTGCCGAAGGCGTCGCCCGACAGGACCAGGCCGAGGCCGCCGACCAGCGTGGTGAGGATGCCCAAGCGCATCGCCGGGCGGTGCACGTCCAAGTCCCGGCGGTGCATGAAGTGGTAGCCGGAGACGGCGATGACCACCGTCCCGGCCGTGAGCCAGGCCGCGAAGACCGTGTGAGGAAAAGCGGCCAGCGCGACAGGGTTGGACAGCACCGCGCCGAAGTCGGTGAGCTCGGCGCGCCCGGCGGTCTCGTCGAGCTGGTAGCCGACCGGGTTCTGCATGAAGGCGTTGGCGGCGAGGATGAAATAAGCGCTGGCCATGGCGCCCAGGGCGACCAGCCAGATCGCGGCCAGGTGCAGGGCGGGCGCCAGGCTGTCCCAGCCGAAGATCCACACGCCGATGAACATGGATTCCAGGAAGAAAGCGATCAGGGCCTCGAAGGCGAGCGGGGCACCGAAGACGTCGCCGACGAAGCGCGAGTAGGCCGACCAGTTCATGCCGAATTGGAACTCCTGGACGATCCCGGTCACCGCTCCCATGGCGATGTTGATAAGGAAGAGCTTGCCCCAGAACTTGGTGGCGCGCAGGTACGCGGTCGTGCCGGTGGCGCGCCACAGCGACTGGAGGACGGCGACGAGCAGCGAGAGTCCGATGGTGACGGGCACGAAGAGGAAGTGGTAGACGGTCGTGACACCGAACTGCATTCGGGTCAAGTCGAGAACGTCCATATCTCCCCAATCGTGTATTGAGTGCCTGAGTGTGATTATCGTGGCAGTCCGGCCGGTCTGCAGGGGATGAAACGCGCGATGGGGACGGGTTTTCAGCTATCCCCGTTACGAGGGATGATTGCCGGGGCAATCGATCGAGTGAGGAGTGGCGATGCGGACAGTCGCGGTGCTGGGTGCGGGGAAGATGGGGCAGGCGATCGTGTCGGGCTTGCTGCGGGCGGGCTGGCCGCAGGATTCAGTGGTCGCCACGGCGCGCAGCGCCGAGCGGGCCGCGGAGCTGCGGGAGACCTACGGCGTGCGGGTGCAGACGAACGCCGAGGCGGCCCGGTCGGCCGACGTCGTGGTGGTCGCGGTGAAGCCGCAGGACGCCGGGGCGCTGCTGGAGGAGTTGAGCGGCGTCTTCGACGGCGGCGCGCCGGTGGTGAGCATCTGCGCGGGTCTTCCCGTGGCGTTCTTCGAGAAGCGGTTGCCCGACGAAACTCCGGTCATCCGGGCGATGCCCAACACGCCGGCGCTCGTGGACGAGGCGATGACGGTGCTCTCGCCCGGGACCCACGCGAGCCAGTCGCATCTGAAGGCGGTCGAGGAGCTGTTCAAGCCTCTCGGGCGCACGCTGGTGGTGGACGAGAAGCACCAGGACGCGGTGACCGCGCTCTCGGGTTCGGGCCCGGCGTACTTCTACTACATGGCCGAGGCGATGACCGAGGCCGGCGTCCTCATGGGCCTGCCGCGGGCGATCGCGCGGGAGCTGGTGACGCAGACGGCGGTGGGCGCGTCGCGGATGCTGCGCGAGAGCGGCGGCTCGCCGGTGGAGCTGCGCGAGGCGGTGGAGTCCCCGGCGGGGACCACGATCAGCGCGGTGCGGCAGTTGGAGAACCATCGGGCGAGGTCGGCGGTGACGGACGCGATCGAGGCGGCGCGGGACCGGGCGCGCGAGATCGCGGAAGAATACGCGTAAGCATCGGGCGGTACCTCGTAGCGGCAGGTGGCCCTGGCTCGTAGCGCGTCGGGCGGTATGGCCGCGGAAGCTTCTGGCGGAGCTGGGGCGTGAGCGTCGGGCGGCACAGACGCGGAAGGTTCGGGGCACGGCATTGCGGGCGCTGCTCTAATGGCGGGTATGAGCGACATCAAGCGGGGAGCGTTCGCCGAGCTCGAAGGTGCGGCGGTGTTCGCGATCGCGAGGCTGCGGCAGTCGGTGTTCGTGGTCGAGCAGGAGTGCCTGTACCCGGACCTCGACCACTTCGACACGGATCCGGCCACGGTGCACTTCTGGGTCGAGGGCGCGGAGGCGACGGAGGCGGTCGCGTGCCTGCGGGTCCTCGCGGACGGCGACGGCTGGATCATCGGGCGCGTCTGCGCTGCGCTGTCCGTGCGCGGCACGGGATTGAGCGCGAGGCTGATGGCGGCGGCGATGGAGTCACTGGGCCCGGAGGCGGACGTGACGCTCGGAGCGCAAACGTACGCGGCCGGTTTCTACCGCAAGTTCGGTTTCGCGGAGCACGGCGAGGAGTACCTGGAGGACGGCATCATGCACGTCCCTATGCGCCGCATCGGAGCGAAAGCCGCATAACCGATATAACCGAAATGTCCGGCCAAGGGGACCCCTTGGTTTAACCCTACGTTTCGGATACGACACTTTCCGTGCCTCTGCATTCACTCGAACGGGTGAATAGGAACTCGGGAGCGGGATCCCGGCCGCACTTTTGAACGACATCCTGCATCCCGCTCCGGCGCGCCTGGCCGGAGCCGAAAAGTCCGGGGGCGGGATCCCGGGTCTATGCATCCCGCTCCCGCACGCCTGGTCCCCTCCTAAGCCTCCGCTTCGGGCATCGGCTCGAGCTTGGTCGGGTCGACCACGCCCCAGTAGGCCGACTTGGCCTGTAGCCGGTCGTCGAAGAACAGCGGCGCCTCGTGCGGGCGCGAGACCGGCCAGGTCCGCAGCCACGAGATCGCGTCGTACAGGCCCCACATGGTCACCGACTCCAGGTCGTCGGCGCGTTCGCGCAGTACCTCGAAGAGCTCTTTGTAATACCAGCCCTGCGCGACCAGGCGCCCCGGCGGCGTCGCGGGCAGGCTCTCCTCCATGTGGTCGGAGACCGACACGTCGAGCTCGGTCACCGCCTGCAGCACCCCGAGCTTCTTGAACAGGTCGATCGACTCGCCGAGCAGCGCCACCGGCCGCTTGTAGTCCACATGCGCCTGGTGCCCGATTCCGTCGACGGGGATCCGGTCGCACTTGAGGTCCTGCACCAGGTTGTACATCGCCTCGCGCTTGTCGGGGAATTCGGTGTTGTAGTCGTTGATGAAAAGCTTCACCTGGCGCGGGAACGCCCTTCGCGCGATCTTGAAGGCCTCGCCGATGTAGCGCCCGCCGCCGAAGACCTCGTACCAGCGCGAACGGCGCAGCCCATCGGGTTGCTCGGGGTCGACCACCTCGTTCACCACGTCCCACGCCCACAGGCGCTTGCCGTAGTGATCGGCGATGGCGTTGACGTGGGTCTCCAGGCGGCGCAGCAGGAAACGCTGATGGGCGCGCGTGTTCTGGAGCGGCTCGCCGTTCTGGTCGAGGAACCACCAGTCCGGGGTCTGGTTGTGCCACACCAGAGTATGGCCCCAGATCTTCATGCCGTGGGCCTCGGCGAAGGCCACGATCTGGTCGGCCTCGGAGAAGTCGAAGACCCCTTCGGTGGGCTGGATCGCGTCGGGCTTCAGGTGGTTGCCCACGGTGAGTTGCGCGAAGTGCTTGGTGAGGAGTTCGGCGGGTTTGCCGACGGTCTCGGCCGGCAGGACGGCGCAGCCCGTCGTGAAGTAGTCGGCGAGGAAGTCCTTGAGCGGTACCAAGTCTTGGATCTCCGGTTCGGCGATGCGGGTGAGCGTGAAGGTGTCGAGCAGGATCGGGGTGAGGCTCGAGTCCGACTCCACATAGAACTGCAGCTGGTCGGCGGCCTGCGTGATCGAGTACGTGCCGGTGAACTCGACCCAGGCGGCATCGGTGACGGCGGTGTTCCACTTGACCCCGTCGTAGTTGGAGGTCCCGGCCGTGTCGCGCTGGACGGTGGTGCGCAGGTCCGCCGCGGCCTCGCCCGCGGGCAGGCGCAGGAAGACCTTGAGCTCGTAGCGGACGCCGACTTCGATGTGGGCGGTGATGTCGATGGCGGCGCCGTTCCATGTGGCGGTGCGGCCGGTGATCAAAAGCCGCTGTTCGGGGTCGATGGCGTCCGTCGCGGCGCCGCGGCCGGCCCAGCCTTCGGTGGTGCCCGAGGCGAAGTCGGTGGCGAGCAGCAGGTCGTCGGCGTGCGCGGGACTCGCGGCGAGGGTCACGAACCCGGCGGGGACTAGGGCCGCGGGG
>DATABR010000138.1:0-29082 GCA_036259435.1 Glycomyces sp. | reverse complement strand
GCACCGACATCTCTCGCGCCGTCGACTACGGGGCCGGGCTCATCGAGAACCCCCGCCGCTCGATCGTGGCCATCATCAGCGACTTCTACGAGGGCGGCAACGCGAACCGGCTCGTGCACACCGTCAAGCAGTTGTGCGAGCAGGGCACCCACGTGCTCGGCTTGGCCGCGCTCGACGAGGACGCCAACCCCGACTACGACCGCGACATGGCCGCCCGCCTTACCACCGTCGGCGCCCACGTCGGCGCCATGACCCCCAACAATCTGGTCGACTTCGTAGCGGAAAGGCTCGGCTCATGAACCCGCAGCCACGGCATGACCTCCTCGCCCTTTCCTCGGACGCCCTTGCGGCCCTTGCCAACCGCGGGCTCGTCAAGCGCGCCGCCAAGGACCTTGACGCCGGTGCCGTCCCCGAGATCGCGCTAGCCGCCGACGGTGCGCTCGCCGCGGTCTTCCCCGACGGCGCGAGGGCCGCCCTGCCCGCGGCGGGCGGCCTCGAAGCGGCCACCTGCACCTGCGGCGCACCGGGCAAATGCCGTCACCGCGTGGGCGCGATCCTCGCCTACCAGCGGCAGGAACCAAACGAGTCCACAACGGACGATAGCTCCTCAGTCGGCGCCGCAATGGAACCCGCCGAACCCGTGCCGACCCCGGCCGCCATCACCGACGACGAACTGCGAGAAGCCTTGGGCCACCACGCGCTCAAGGCGGCCGAAGCGACCCGCCGCGCCGGTTACACCGCCCGCCTCGTCTGGCCCGGCCCCGACCGGCCCGCCGTCGCCGAGCTGCCCGCCGCCACCGTCAGCTTCCTCGTCCCGGGCCTCGGCTACGTCCACACCGACGCCACCGGCCCCGCCCGGGGCGCCGCGATCGTCCTCGCCGTATGGGCCTTCCGCGAAGCCGAAAGCGAGAGCGCGACAACGGTGAGCGTCGGCGGCAACGCCGCCTCCGACGGCCTCGCCGAAGCCCTCGCACTCGCCGAACGCGTGCTCCTCGACGGCGCGGTCGGCGCCGACGGCGTGCTGCGCGCCGCCCTCCAACGCGAGTCCAAGGCCCTCACCCGCCGCCGCGCCCACTGGCCCGCAGGAGCCGTCGACGACCTGTTCGACCAGCTCCAGCGCTACGAGGGCCGCTCCGCCGCGTACGACCCGCAGCGTCTCGCCGCCCTCCTCGCCGAACTGCCCGCCCGCGCCAGCGCCGCCGCGCACGCGGACGGCACCCCCGCCGCGCAAGTTCTCGGCAGCGAGGAAGCCGACGCCACCCCGCTCTCGCTCGTGCGCCTCACCGCGCTCGGCGCGCGCGTCGGTACCGAAGGCGACACCCGCACCCTCGAGATCTACCTCGCCCTGCCCGAGACCGGCATGGTCCTCGCCGTACAACGCGACTGGCCGATCCCTGAGGGCGAAACTCTGACCGGTGCCGAACTCGCAGGCCGCCGCCTCGCCGGATGCAAGATCGGCGCGCTGGCCTCGGGGAACACCGTCACCGAGGCCGCCTCGCGCACCGCCGCCCGCGCCCTCAAACTCGGCACCGGCCGCCTCGCCAAGACGCAGGTCCTGCCGCTCGGCATGGCCTGGAACGACCTCCCGGACTCCCTGCGCGCCACCGACCTCGGCGCACTCGCCGACGAGCTCGCGGCTCGCCCGCCCGCACTCGTGCGGCCTCGCGTCGCCGCCGAATCCCTGCGCGTGATCGCCGTCAAATCCGCCGAACTCCTCGGCTACGACCCCGCCTCGCAATGCCTCGAAGCCCGCGTCACCGCCCCGGAGGGCGGCACCGCGCGCCTGCGCGTCCCGCACCGCGCCGCCGCGCCCGGAGCTCTCGAAGCCGTCGAACGCGCGATCCCGCACGCGCTCGCCGTCGCCGGACACGTGCGGCGGCACCGCGGTGAGCTCATCGTCGAACCGACCGCCCTACTCACGCCTGACGGGCCGGTGGTCCCCGACCTCGTGCCAGGCGACGACGCGGCCGAACTCGCCGCCGCCGAAGCGGACGCCGCGACCGACCCGGTCGCCACCGCGATCGAAGGCGCGCTCACCGTCTGCGCCGACCTCGCGCACCAAGGCCTGCGCCGCTCCCGCGAGCCGTCCCGCGCCCGCGCCGAAGCCGCCGCAGCCGAGCTGCACCGAGTCGGGCTCCGAAGGGCCGCAAGCGATTTCGCGCGACTATCTAAAGCGTTGGGCGACGAGGACGACGCCGCGAAATGCGCCACCTGGACCGCCGCCGCCGTCCGGATCCTGGTCACCGCTGAGCTACACTGACTCTCCTGGGTAATCCCCAGTCGAATCTCCAGCCACTCGTATCTCAGCCGGGACCATCATTCCGCGTTCGCAGAGTCGGCGATCATCAACAAAGCAATGAAGCAATGGGGCTTTCTGTGCCATCTCAATCTGCGATCGACCTTCAAGACCCGATCTTCCTCGCCCACCGCGGCGGCAAACTGCGCACCGCCACCACCGTGCCCCTCGAGAGCCGCGAAGACCTCTCGGTCGCCTACACGCCCGGCGTGGCCCGCGTCTGCGAGGCCATCGCCGCCGACGAGGCACTGGCGCGGACCCACACCTGGCGCTCGAACGTGGTCGCCGTGGTCACCGACGGCACCGCGGTGCTCGGCCTCGGCGACATCGGCCCCGCCGCCTCGCTCCCGGTCATGGAGGGCAAGGCCGCCCTCTTCCGCCAGTTCGCGGGCGTGGACGCGGTCCCGATCTGCCTCGACACCAAGGACCCCGACGCGATCGTCGCCGCCGTCGCGGCCATCGCGCCGTCCTTCGGCGGGATCAACCTCGAGGACATCTCGGCCCCGCGCTGCTTCGACATCGAAGACCGGCTCAAAGACCTGCTCGACATCCCGGTCTTCCACGACGACCAGCACGGCACCGCCGTCGTCGTGCTCGCCGCGCTCACCAACGCGCTCCGGCTCCAGGACCGCCGCGCCGCAGACCTCACCGTCACCATCGTCGGCGCGGGCGCCGCAGGAGTCGCCATCACCAAGATCCTCAATGAGGCCGGCGTCGGCGACATCATCGTCTGCGACTCCACCGGGATCATCCACGAGGGCCGCGACCGCCTCAACCCCGTCAAGGAGCGGCTCGCCGCCGCCACGAACCGGGACGGGCGCTCAGGCGGCGTCGCCGAAGCGCTCAAGAATTCGGACGTGCTCGTCGGCGTCTCCGGCGGCGCGGTCCCCGAATCCGCGCTCGAAGGCATGGCGGACAAGGCGATCGTCTTCGCCCTCGCCAACCCGACCCCGGAAGTCGAACCCGAAGTCGCCGCCCGCCACGCCGCGATCGTGGCGACCGGCCGCAGCGACTACCCGAACCAAATCAACAACGTGCTCGCGTTCCCCGGGATCTTCCGCGGCGCGCTCGACGCCGCGGCTCCGCAGATCACCGAGGCGATGAAACTCGCCGCCGCCCGGGCGATCGCCGACATCGCCGCCGAAGACCTGGCCGCCGACCGCATCGTGCCCTCGCCGCTCGACCCTCGAGTCGCCCCGGCCGTGGCCGCCGCGGTGCGAGCCGCCGCCTGACGAGCACCGCACGGCCGGACCGTATAGGAAACAGGTTGTACGATCCGGCCGCGCCGGTCGCTCGCCGTATCCCTGAAAACCCTTGCGGCTGACGCAGGGTCAGCCGCTAGCCTGGGCCGCATGGAGCACATCGCGCCCGAGATCACCAAGGACATCTACCCGATGCCCGCCTTCGCCACGATCGCCGCCGCCGACATCGACGCCACCGTCGACTGGTACACCGAAGGCCTGGGTTTCCTCAGCCTCTTCGTCATGCCCGGCCCCGACGGCACTCCCGTCGTCGTGCACCTGCGGCGCTGGCGCTACCAGGACCTCCTGGTCAAACCGGGCGGCGCACCCGCATCTGGAGCTTCGGGCCCCGAGCTGAGCATGATGGCCGAGGCCGACGAACTCGACGCGCTGGCCGAACGCGCCCGCGCCCACGGCGGCGGCAGCGTCGAAGGTCCGTACGACACCCCTTGGAACACCCGTGACGTGAAGACCGTCGACCCCGACGGCCACGCGCTCGTCTTCACCGCCCGCCGCGCCGAGGGGCAGCACGATGAGGGATTCGACCGCGAGATCCGCCGCTTGGCGGGAGAACAGGGCCTCCACGGGACGGACGGTCGAGTCTGACTGACACCGAGCGGGCGGCCGGATCGTACGTCCTATTTCCTATAGGATCCACGATCCGGTCGCTCGTTTCGCTCACTGGGCTGCGAGCAGGTCCGACAAAGCCACGATCACACCGCGTCCCTCCACTTGCGAGGACCATTCCCTCGGGAGGGCTGCGTGGCCGTACGCGGCGCCGTAGAGGTTCCCGAGGATCGCGCCGGTGGAGTCCGAGTCGCCGCTGTGGCTGACCGAGGCCACGAGACCGGCCCGCACGTCGCCGGTCCCCAGGAAGCAGTAGACCGCGATCGCCAAGGCCTCCTCGGCGATCCAGCCGCCGCCGAGGACCTCGGTGGAACCAGGCGAGGGGGCGACGTTGCCCGCCAGCTCATATGCCCGCTGGAGCGCGGCGAGGGTCTCCCCGCCACCGGACTGCCCGCTCAAATGGAGCATGGCGTCGGACACGGACCGCTGCGGGGACACACCGTCGAGGAGGGCCGCGATGATCATGGCGAATGCACCTGCGGCCGCGCCGGCGGTCGGGTGTCCGTGAGTCAGCGCCGAGCACTGCCGGGCCAGGTTGAACGCGGCCTCGCGCGACGGTGCCCAAATGCCGAAGGGGGCCGATCGCATGACCGTGCCGCAGCCCTTCGAGTCGGGGTTCACCCCCGGGGCGCCGCCGCCGGCGAGCCCTGAGAGGCAGGCGTTCCCTGGCGCGCGGCGCACGTACAGCCACGGCTCGGCGGCGAGGCCGCGCGCGTGGATCGGAGGCATGTACTCCTTCTGCGTGGTGTACCAGCGCAGGTAGGCCTCGCGCACCGAGGCGAACTCCTCGCCGGAGCGCGCTTGGAGCAGTCCCTCCGCGGTGAACAGCGTCATTTGCGTGTCGTCGGAGACCTGGTTGGAGCGGAGGGCCGTCACGCCCTCCGGCCCCCACGCGGCCTTGATCTGATCCAAGTGGTCGAACTCGACCTGGTAGCCGAGGGCGTCGCCGACCGCTCCGCCGATCATGCATCCGAGGACGCGGTCGTGCCGCGTGATTGCTTCTGTCACGCCGGGATTCTAAGTCCTCCATGCCGCTCGGGCCTCATCCGTTCGATGCGGGAGCCGGCCCCTTGACTGAGTGACCGATAACATGCACAATACATCGACAACTTTAAACCCCCTTCAGGACGGGAGACGATGAAGCCTCCGACAAGAACGAGAGCGGTGACCGTCGCAGCAGCGGCGGCCATCGTGCTCTCCTCCCTCACCGCGTCCCATGCGTCCGCCGAAGAGGCCGACGCGAGCATCGAAGTCGACCTCCGCGACGCCACGGCCATCTCCGACGAGCTGTACGGACTGTTCTACGAGGACATCAACCACGCCGCCGACGGCGGCCTCTACGCCGAGCTGGTGCAGAACCGCTCGTTCGAATTCAGTCCCGCCGACGAATCCTCCTACCACGCCCTGTCCTCGTGGACCGTCGACGGCGAGGCCGCCGTGGCCGACTCGGGCGGCCTGCATGAGAACAACGTCCAGTACCTCAGCGCCGCGGCCGGCGCCACGATCGTCAACGCCGGCTACAACAGCGGCATGGCCTTCGCGGCCGGCGAGTCCTACGACTTCAGCATCTGGGCGCGGGCCGAGCAGAAAGCGAACGTCACCGCGCAACTCCTCGATGCCGACGGCACTCCTGTCAGCGGCACGGCCACCGTCAACACCGGCGCCGGCGAGTGGGTCGAGCTCTCGACCGTGCTCAACGCCGCCGCGTCCACTGTCAACGGCCGACTCGCGGTGACAACCGACGCCGCGGCCGACCTCGACATGGTCTCCCTGTTCCCGCAGGACACCTTCAAGGGCCGCGAGAACGGCCTGCGCGTCGACCTCGCCCAGACCATCGCCGACCTCGAGCCGAGCTTCCTGCGCTTCCCGGGCGGCTGCATCGTCAACACCGGCTCGTACGACCCCGGCAGCCGCGAGCGCGCCTACAACTGGAAGGACACCGTCGGCCCCGTCGAGGAGCGCCTGACGAACCACAACTTCTGGGGCTACAACCAGACTTACGGCCTCGGCTACTTCGAGTACTTCCAGTTCGCCGAGGACATCGGGGCCGAGCCCCTGCCGGTCGTCCCGGTGGGCGTGACCGGCTGCGGCGACTCGCCCGAGATCACCGACCCGGCCGAGCTCGACCTGTGGGTGCAGGACACCCTCGACCTCATCGAGTTCGCCAACGGCCCGGCCGACTCCGTGTGGGGTTCGGTGCGCGCCGCGATGGGCCACCCCGAGCCGTTCGGCATGGAGAAGATCGGCCTCGGCAACGAGGAGTACAAGGAGCAGTACTACGCCAACTACCCGGCGTTCCACGACGCCGTGCGCGAGGCCTACCCGGAGATCGAGATCGTGGCGAACTCGGGTGTGGACGACTCCGGCGCGGTCTTCGACCGCAGCTGGGAATTCGCCCGCGAGCAGGGCGCCGACCTGGTGGACGAGCACTACTACAACTCGCCGGAGTGGTTCTTCGCCAACAACGAGCGCTACGACTCCTATGACCGCGAGGGCCCGCACGTGTTCGTCGGCGAGTACGCCTCCCGCTCGAACACCTGGTGGAGCGCCCTCTCCGAGGCCTCGTACCTGACGGGCATCGAACGCAACGGCGACGTGGTCGACATGGCCTCGTACGCCCCGCTGCTGTCCAATATCGACTATGTCGACTGGGCGCCGGACATGATCTGGTTCGACAACCACCAGACCGTCAAGTCCGCCAGTTACGAAGTGCAGCAGCTGTTCAGCACCCACGCGGGCGACGAGGTCTTCGCTTCGACCCTGGACGCCTCGCCGATCGCCTCCCCGGACATCGCGGGCGGCATCGGCCTGGCCACCTGGAACACCGCGGCGTCCTACGACGACGTGAAGGTGACCGGAGCCGACGGCGCGACCCTCTTCGAGGACGACTTCTCCACCGGCGCGGACGGCTGGACCGTCGGCGGCAATGCCGCGGGCGCTTGGGAAGTCGCCGACGGCGCCTACAACCAGACGGCGCTCGTCGAGGACGCCCGCTCTACGGCCGGCTCGGCCGACTGGTCGAACTACACGATGGAACTCAAGGCCACCAAGACCGAGGGCAGCGAGGGCTTCCTCGTCATGTTCGGCGTCAAAGGAACCGGCGACTACTACTGGTGGAACCTCGGCGGCTGGGGCAACACGACCTCCGCGGTCGAGAAGGCCTCGAACGGCGCGAAGTCCACGCTGCTCAACCACGACACGGTGATCGAGACCGGCCGCACCTACGACCTCAAGATCGAGGTCGAGGGCCGCACCGTCACCGGCTACGTGGACGGCGAGCAGGCTTTCACCTTCGAGGACAAGGAGCAGATCGAACCGCTCTACCAGGTCGTCACCCGCGACGAGGACACCGGCGAGATCACCCTCAAGGTCGTCAACGCGCAGGACCAGGCCATCACCACCGACGTGAACCTCGATGGCCGGCGCCTGAAGCAGCGAGGCGAGGTCACCACGATCGCCTGCGACCCGGGCTGCGACAACTTGCTCGGCGAAGACCAGGTCGTGTACCCGGTCACGGAGAACGTCAACCACCTCGGCAACGAATTCACCTACGAATTCCAGCCGTATTCGGTCACCTTCATAACCCTGAAGCCGAAGGGCGGAAGCTAACCCGGTCGACAGGCGGCCCGACATCGCTTCGGGCCGCGTGTCGCCGCCCAGAGACAATCCGCTTGTCCGCGACATCCCCGACGACTTCGAGGTCATCCCCGGTTAGGCTCAACTGCCGGCGGTGGCTTCTTCGGGTTCGATGATGTGGTCGTCTTCTCGGTCGCCGTGGATTTCGTAGTGGAGCACGTGCACGCCCTCGACTTGCGGCTCGCGTTTGCGGAGGCTGAAGGGGACCGCCACCGCCGCGACCCACAGGACGCCCGCGCCCAGCATGTGCAGGCCGACGAGGAGTTCGGGCAGATCCAAGTAGTACTGGGTGTAGCCGATGACCCCTTGCAGGAGCTCGACCGCCACCAGCGCGTACGCCACCCGCTTCGCCGATTCCGGGGCCCTCACCGCGTGCAGCGCCGCGATCAGCGCCACGGTCATCCCCAGCAGCAGCCACACCAGATCCGCGTGGAATTGCGACATCAGCGCCGGATCCATGCCGTTGCGCGGGGTGTCCGCGTCGCCTGCGTGCGGGCCCGAACCGGTGACGATCACGCCGAGCACGATCACCGCGCCCGCCACGGCCACCAGGCCGCGGCTCAGCAGCGTCACCGCGCGCGGCACCAGCGGCACGACCGCGCCGTCCGGTTCGCCCGCGCGGTGGTACAGCGCCACCGACAGCGCCACCAGCGGAATCGACGCCAGGAAGTGCAGCCCGACGACCCACGGGTTCAGGTTCGTCCACACCGTGATCCCGCCGATGATCGCCTGCGCGGGCACATACAGCAGGCCCGCCATGGCGAGCTTCACTAGCGACATCCGCCGCGGCACCCGCAGCCACGCCGCGAGCAGCGCGCCCACCGCGACCGCCACGAGCAAGAACGTCAGCACCCGGTTCCCGAACTCGATCGCCCCGTAGATCCCCATCTCAGGGGTCGCCACCAGCGAATCGCTCGTGCACTGGGGCCATTCGGGGCAGCCCAGGCCCGACTCGGTCAGCCGCACCGCGCCGCCGGTCACGATGATGCCGACGTTGGCGACCACGGCCGCGAACGCCCACCGGCGCACCGCGCCCGGCCTGCCAAACCACCGCTGCAACAGGTTCACCGCGCGAATCTAACCTTCAACGCGAGTGCCGTCTCAGGCCGGGTCTCGGAATGTGGGCCAGCCTGAATGCACCCCCCCAGGTGAGGTTAGGCATACCTGCGTGCCCGGTCTCACCACAAGCCATCTCGACGCCCTTCAGCGAATTAGGTAACATTTACCTTGTGGAAATGGTGACGAGGGCTACCAGTCACTCGACGGACGGGGACACCCGCCGCCGAGTGACCAGGTTGCTGCTCGAACGGGGCCACGCCACGGCCTCCGACCTCGCGCAGGACCTCGGCATCACCGCCACCGCCACCCGCCGCCATCTGGACGCGATGGAGGCCGAAGGCCAGGTCGAGACCCGCGTGGTCAAGACTCACGGTCGCGGCAGGCCCGCTAAGAGCTACCAGCTCACGCCCGCCGCGCGAACCTCCTTCGGCCACACCTACGACGACCTCGCGACCGAGGCGCTGCGCTGGATCCGCCGCTTCGAAGGCGATGACGCCGTCGGCGGATTCGCCGCCGAGCAGGTCGCGCGCTTGGAGGCCCGATGCCGGGCCGCCATGGACGCGGTCGACTCGGACGATCCGATGGCCCGCGCTCAAGCGCTGGCGACCGCCATGTCCGGGGAGGGCTACGCCGCCACGGCGTCGGTCATCGCCTCGGGCGGGCAGATCTGTCAGCACCACTGCCCGGTGGCGGGCGTGGCCGCGGAGTTCCCGCAGCTGTGCGAGGCGGAGACGCGGGTGATCAGCCGCCTGCTGGGCGTCCACGTCCAGCGCCTGGCGACGATCGCCAACGGGGACGGGGTGTGCACCACCCACGTGCCCGGCACGAACCGGGGCCGCAAGGTCGCGGGCGCGAGCAGGGAGAGCGGCCCGGTGCCGCTGCCCGATCCCGAACGCGCAGACCGATAACCCGACAGGTCAAAGGTGAGACTTGAGATGACCGACACGCAGAAGAGCGAACCGCTGAGCCAGGAAGAGGCCCTCGCCTCCTTGGAGCGGTACGAGTACGGCTGGGCCGACTCCGACGCCGCCGGCGCGAACGCGCGGCGCGGACTGACCGAAGAGGTCGTCCGCGACATCTCCGCGCGCAAGGGCGAACCCGAGTGGATGCTCGACCTGCGCCTGAAGGGCCTCAAGCTCTTCGGCCGCAAGCCCATGCCCAACTGGGGCGCCGACCTGTCCGGCATCGACTTCGACAACATCAAGTATTACGTCGAGGCGTCCGAGAAGCAGGCCGAGTCCTGGGAGGACCTGCCCGAGGACATCAAGAAGACCTACGACAAGCTGGGCATCCCCGAGGCCGAGCGCCAGCAGCTCGTCTCCGGCGTCGCCGCCCAGTACGAGTCCACTGTGCTCTACCACTCCATCCGCGAGGACCTGGAGCAGCAGGGCGTCATCTTCATGGTCACCGACACCGGCCTGAAGGAGCACCCCGAGCTCTTCAAGGAGTACTTCGGCACCGTGATCCCGGTGGGCGACAACAAGTTCGCCGCGCTGAACACCTCCGTGTGGTCCGGCGGCTCGTTCATCTACGTGCCAAAGGGCGTCCACGTCGACATCCCGCTCCAGGCCTACTTCCGGATCAACACCGAGAACATGGGCCAGTTCGAGCGCACGCTCATCATCGCCGACGAGGGCTCGTTCGTGCACTACATCGAGGGCTGCACCGCCCCGGTGTACTCCTCGGACTCGCTGCACTCCGCGGTCGTGGAGATCATCGTCAAGAAGGACGCCCGCGTCCGGTACACGACCATCCAGAACTGGTCGAACAACGTCTACAACCTGGTCACCAAGCGCGCCATCGCCGAGCAGGGCGCGACCATGGAATGGGTCGACGGCAACCTCGGCTCCAAGGTCACCATGAAGTACCCGGCCGTGGTCATGGTCGGCGAGCACGCCAAGGGCGAGGTCCTGTCCGTCGCCATGGCGGGCGAGGGCCAGCACCAGGACACCGGCGCGAAGATGACCCACGCCGCGCCGCACACCTCCTCGACGATCGTCTCCAAGTCGATCTCCCGGGGCGGCGGCCGCACCTCCTACCGCGGCCTCGTGAAGGTCGACGAGGGCTCGCACCACTCGAAGTCCACGGTCAAGTGCGACGCGCTGCTGGTCGACACCATCTCGCGCTCGGACACGTACCCGTACGTCGACATCCGCGAGGACGACGTCGACATGGGCCACGAGGCCACGGTCTCCAAGATCGGCGAGGACCAGATGTTCTACCTCATGAGCCGAGGCCTCACCGAGGACGAGGCGGCGGCCATGATCGTGCGCGGCTTCATCGAGCCCATCGCGAAGGAACTGCCGATGGAATACGCCCTCGAGCTCAACCGCCTGATCGAGCTGCAGATGGAAGGCGCGGTCGGTTAAGCGACCCGGCTAGGACTAGGAACCAGAGATTTCATGAGCATCGAATTGGCAGCCGCCAAGCCGCACACCCACGGCCCGGGCACAGAGCCTTCTGACACCGTGCCCCCGAAGACGAAGTCGCAGCTGCTGCGCTCGTTCGAGCCCGCCGACTTCCCGGCCCTCACCGGCCGGGAAGAAGACTGGCGCTTCACGCCCGTCAAGCGTCTCGCCGGGCTCGACAGCACCGAGACCGCTCCGGCGGCCAAGGCCGCCGAGTACGCGATCCGCAGCCTGCCGGCAGGGGTCAGCGCCGAAGCCGTCGGCAAGGACGACGAGCGACTGGGCTCCATCCTCAAGCCCTTCGACCGGCCCAGCGCCGTCGCCTGGGCCAAGAGCGAGAAGGCCCTGCTCGTCGCGGTCGCACCCGAGGCGCAGGTCGCCGAGCCGGTCTGGATCGACGTCACCGGCGGCGGCCTCGACGGCGCCACCTGGGCCCACACCTACATCGAGGTCGGCCGCCACGCCGATGTCACCTTGATCGTGCGGCACACCGGCCTGGCCCGCCTCGGCGACAACGTCGAGATCTCCGTGGGCGACGGCGCGCACCTGCGCCTGGTCGTCGTAGCGGAATGGGACCGCGAGTCCACGCACGTCGAGCACCAGAAGGCCCGCATCGGCACCGACGCCAAGCTCGACCACATCGCGGTCACGCTCGGCGGCGACCTGGTGCGCCAGTACCTGTCGTTCGACTACGCCGGCCGCGGCGGCTCCGTGGACGCCTACGGCCTCTACTTCGCCGACGCCGGGCAGCACCTCGAGCAGCGCCAGCTCGTCGACCACGGCGTCCCCGACTGCCGCTCGAACGTGAACTACCGCGGCGCCCTCCAAGGCGAGACCGCGCACACCGTGTGGGTCGGTGATGTGCTCATCCAGGACAAGGCCACCGGCACCGACACGTACGAGATCAACCGGAACCTGGTGCTCTCCGACGGCGCCCGCGCCGACTCGGTGCCCAACCTCGAGATCGAGACCGGCGAGATCGTCGGAGCCGGCCACGCCTCCACGACCGGCCGCTTCGACGAGGAGCACCTGTTCTACCTCCAGTCGAGGGGCATCCCCGAGCCGGAGGCCCGCCGACTGGTCGTCAAGGGCTTCTTCAACGAGATCGTCCAGAAGATCCCGGACTCAGACCTGCGCGAGGAGCTCACCGAGCTCGTCGTCGCCCGCCTCGACGCAGGCGAGTTCATCGCGCCGGCGGACATCGAGGCGGGTGCTTAGATGACCGACAATGATTTCCTGCGCGTGTGCGCGCTCGACGAACTGCCGGAGTCCGAGCCCATCGCGGCCGACATCCACGGCACGTCGATCGTGCTCGTGCGCAAAGGCGACGAGGCGTTCGCCCTCTCCGACGAGTGCTCCCACGCTGCCGTGGCGCTCTCCGAGGGCGACGTCGAGGACTGCCAGATCGAGTGCTGGCTCCACGGGTCGAGCTTCGACCTGCGCACCGGCAAACCGTCCGGACCGCCCGCCACCGTGGCGGTCCCGACCTACCCGATCGAGGTCCGCGACGGCGACGTCTACCTCAGCCTGAAGCCCAAGACCACCGAAGCAGCCTAAGGAAACCTGTAATGAGCAAGCTCGAGATCCGCGACCTGCACGTCTCGGTCAACACCGACGAGGGCGCCAAGCCGATCCTGCACGGCGTCGACCTGACGATCAACTCCGGCGAGACCCACGCCGTCATGGGCCCCAACGGCTCCGGCAAGTCGACCCTGGCCTACTCGCTGGCCGGGCACCCGAAGTACGAGATCACCTCCGGCGAGGTCCTCCTCGACGGCGAGGACGTCCTCGCGATGAGCGTCGACGAGCGCGCCCGCGCCGGCCTCTTCCTCGCCATGCAGTACCCGGTCGAGGTCCCCGGCGTCTCGGTCTCCAACTTCCTGCGCACCGCCAAGACCGCCGTCGACGGCGAGGCTCCGAAGATCCGCACCTGGATGAAGGACCTCAAGAGCGCCATGGCCGAACTGAAGATGGACGAGGCGTTCGTCAACCGCAACGTCAACGAGGGATTCTCCGGCGGCGAGAAGAAGCGCCACGAGATCCTCCAGATGGAGCTGCTCAAGCCCAAGATCGCGATCCTCGACGAGACCGACTCCGGCCTCGACGTGGACGCCCTGCGCGTCGTCTCCGAGGGCATCAACCACGCCAAGGCCACGAGCAACCCCGGCGTTTTGCTCATCACCCACTACACGCGCATCCTGCGGTACGTGAAGCCCGACTTCGTCCACGTCTTCGTCGACGGCAAGATCGCCGAAGAGGGCGGGCCCGAACTCGCCGACAAGCTCGAAGCCGAGGGCTACGAGTCCTACGTCGGCGCGAAGGCCGCCTAGCCAACAGGAAGAAGGAGCCCGTGGAGGCTGCAAGCAAGCTCGACGTCGAGGCCATCCGCGCCGACTTCCCGATCCTGCGGCGCAGGATCGGGGACAAGCCGCTGGCCTACCTCGACTCGGCCGCGACCTCGCAGAAACCGGTCCAGGTCTTCGAGGCGATGCGCCGCTTCACCGACCACTCGAACGCGAACATCTCGCGCTCGGTCCACACGCTCGGTTCCGAGGCCACCGAGGCCTACGAGGGCGCTCGCGCCAAGGTCGCCGCCTTCATCGGCGCCGCCAGCCCGAACGAGGTGGTGTTCACCAAGAACTCCACCGAGGCGATCAACCTGGTGGCCTACGCCTTCCAGAACGCCTCGATCGACGCCGCCGCCGACCCGCGCTTCAAGCTCGGCCCCGGCGACGAGATCGTCGTGACCGAGATGGAGCATCACGCCAACCTCATCCCGTGGCAGCAGCTCGCCCTGCGCACCGGGGCGACGCTGAAGTGGATCGGCATCACCGACGCCGGCCGCCTCGACGTCGAAAGCGTGAACGAGGTCGTCACCGAGCGCTGCAAGGTCGTCTCGTTCGTCCACGTGGCCAACCTGCTCGGCACGGTCAACCCGACCTCGCAGATCACCGCCCGCGCCCGCGAGGTCGGCGCCCTGGTCGGCCTCGACGCCTCCCAGTCCGTGCCGCACATTCCCGTGGACGTGGCCGAACTCGGCGTCGACTTCATCGCCTTCACCGGCCACAAGATGCTCGGACCCACCGGCATCGGCGCCCTGTGGGCGAAGGCCGAACTGCTCGACGCCATGCCCCCGTTCCTCACGGGCGGCTCGATGATCAAGACCGTCTCCATGGAGCGCACCACCTTCGCCGAGGCGCCCGCCAAGTTCGAGGCCGGCACGCCGCCGATCGCCGAGGCCGTGGGCCTCGCCGCCGCCGTCGACTACCTCGACAAACTCGGCATGGCGAACGTGCGCGCCCACGAGAAGGAGTTCGTCGCCTACATGCTCGACAAGCTCGAGACCGTCGACGGCCTCGAGATCGTCGGCCCGCGCGTGCCCATCGGGCGCGGCGCGACGGTGTCCTTCACGTTCGGGGACATCCACCCGCACGACGTGGGCCAGATCCTCGACGCCGAGGGCATCGCCGTCCGGGTCGGCCACCACTGCGCCAAACCCACGTGCGAGCGCTTCGGCGTCAACGCCACCACGCGCGCCTCCGGGTACGTCTACAACACCCCCGAGGAAATAGACCGGCTCGTGGACGCGTTGGGCCAGGTGCGAAAGGTGTTCGGCTGATGAATCTCGACGAGCTCTACCAGGAAGTCATCCTGGACCACTACAAGCGCCCCCGCGGCGCGGGCCTGCGCGAACCCTACGAGGGCGAGTCGCACCAGGTCAACCCGACCTGCGGCGACGAGATCACCCTCCGGGTCCACGTGGAGGGCGACCGTGTCGCCGACGTCTCCTACGACAACGTCGGCTGCTCGATCTCCAAGGCCTCCGCCTCCGTGCTGTACGAACTGGTCAACGGCGCGAAGGTCGACGACGCGCTGGCCAAAATGGCGGAGTTCACCGAGCTGATGAACTCCAAGGGCCAGGGCGAAGGCGACGAGGAGTCCCTGGAGGACGCCATCGCCTTCGCGGGCGTCTCGAAATACCCGATGCGCGTCAAATGCGCGCTGCTGGGCTGGATGGCGTTCAAGGACGCCCTGGTCCGAGCCGAAGCCTCGATCCCCGGAAGGACCGACGCATGAGCGACACCGTGAAGGCCAAAGAGGACGACGTCCTCGAGGCCATGAAAGACGTGGTGGACCCCGAGCTGGGCATCAACGTCGTCGACCTGGGCCTCATCTACGGGGTCCATGTGGACGAGGAGAACGTGGTCACCCTCGACATGACGCTGACCTCGGCGGCCTGTCCGCTGACGGACGTCATCGAGGACCAGTCCCGCTCCGCGCTGTGCAGCGGCGCCGAAGGCGGCCTCGCCGCCGACCTGAAGATCAACTGGGTGTGGATCCCGCCGTGGGGCCCGGACAAGATCACCGACGAGGGCCGCGACCAGCTTCGCGCCCTGGGCTTCAACGTCTGACGAAGTCGGACTTGAACGATGAAGCACAGGAACGTCTAGATGGTGAGAATCCGCCCCGCCTCCGGCGGCGGCCGGATCGTTGAGGTCGAGCCCGAACGGCTCCCGAAATGGGTCGCGAACTTCTCGACGCGCAACGGCGGGATCGCGAACCACCACGCCGAAGGCGACGCCTGGACGATCGAATCGAACGAGGGACCGTCGGCCAATGTCATCTGGACACTGGCCGACGGCCTCCCCGCCGACTGGCTCCTCGACGACGACCCGGTCAAGGCCGCTGAGCACCTGCGCGCTTACGCCCTCGAACCGCGCCGTATCGCGGTCCTCTTGGGCCGCAAGAGCGCGTACTCGGTCGGCGTCATCGCCGACGGCCGCGTGATCGCCTCCAAGACCGACACCGCTTACGTCCAAGGCAAGACCAAGGCGGGCGGCCAGTCGCAGCAGCGCTTCGCACGCCGCCGCGAAGGCCAGGCCAAAGCCGCGGAGAAACGCGCGCGGGACGCCGTGTTCGCCGTCCTCGGCAACGCCGAGTTCGACGCCCTGGTCACCGCAGGCCCGGTCGAAGGCATCCTCGAAGACCCCCGCCTCGCGGCGCTTCGCCCCACGGTCCACTTCGGCGACATCGCCGAGCCCAAGCAGGCCTTGCTGCCTGAGACGGCCTACCGCGCCATCGGCTTCCGCATCGCCCTACCCGCCTGAACAGCGGGCCTCGAGCGGCGGAAGACGACGCTGATCATCTCCCGGGCGAACCAGCATCGCTTGTCGCTGCTGACGGCCGACAGCGTCCTGCTCGGCCTCGGCCGCGATTTCGTAGTCGACTCCACTGTGTAGCCCTGTCCGGAGGCTCGCCGCCTTGGGCTGGACGGGGTGTCAGGGGGAGGTCTCGGCCTTGATCTCGGCGGCCTTGGCGTCGGGGTCGTCGGGCGCGGCCGGGCTCGGGCCCCGCAGCGTCAGGTTCGGCATGAACAGCGCCAGCGCGATGGTGACGGCCGCGATCGACGCGGCGACCGTGAACACGAGGTCGAGCCCGCCGGTGAAGGCCTGCTGGACCACGAGCCGCACCGGCTCGGGCAGATGCGCGACGACGGTGGGGGACTCGATGACCGAGGAAAGATCGATGTCGCCGAAGCCCGCGGCCTGGTCGGGGGAGAGCTGCGCGACCGCGCCGGGCAGGTTCGCGGCGAGCTCGTCGTTCAGCCTGGAGGTCATGACCGCGCCGAGCACGGCGGTGCCGATCGCGCCGCCGAGCGATCGGGAGAAGTTGTTCGTGCTCGTGCCCGCGCCGAGGTCCTCGGGCCTGACGATGTTCTGCATCGCGAGCACCAGAGGCTGCATGAACATGCCCATGCCGATGCCGAGCACCAGCAGGAAGCCCCCGCTGGTCCACAGCGGCGTGTCGACGTGCAGTTGGGTGAACAGCGCGAGCCCGGAGGTGATCACGATCGATCCGGCGACGAGGAACCACTTGTAGCGCCCGACCTTGGAGATCACGAATCCCGAGGACACCGAGGTGAGCACCAGCCCGGCCATCATCGGGATCATGAGCAGCCCCGAGTGGGTGGGGGTGTAGCCGCGCACCATCTGGAAGAACAGGGGGATGTAGACGATGCCGGAGAACATCGCGATGCCGAAGATGAGCGCGATGACCGAGGCGAGGGCGAACGTACCCTGTTTGAACATCCGCAGCGGCAGGATCGGCTCCTCCGCCCGGGTCTCGACGTAGATGAACGTGGCCGCGAGTACCGCGGCGGCGCCGAACAGTCCGATGATCACCCCTGAGCTCCACGCGTATTCGTTGCCGCCCCAGGTGACGGCGAGCAGCAGGCAGACCACGGCCGGGACGAGGCACATCGCGCCCAAGTAGTCGATCCTGCGGTGTCGGGTGGGGAACTTGTGGCGGCGCAGGATGTGGTTGACGGCGAACAGGGCCGCGAGGCCCAGCGGCAGGTTGATGTAGAAGATCCATCGCCAGTCCACTTCGGCGAGCCAGCCGCCGAGCACCGGTCCGGCCACTGAGGAGATGCCGAAGACCGCGCCGAAGAACCCCTGGTACTTGCCCCTTTCTCGCGGTGAGACGACGTCGGAGACGACGGTGAACGCGAGCGAGATGAGCCCGCCGCCGCCGAGTCCTTGGAGTCCTCGGAAGAGGATGAGTTGCAGCATGGTCTGGGAGAGGCCGGCGAGCGCGGAGGCGACCAGGAAGATCACGATCGCCGTGAGGATCACCGGCCGCCGCCCGTACATGTCCGAGAGTTTTCCGTACAAGGGGGTCGAAGCGGTGGTGGCGATGAGGTAGGCGGTGACGACCCACGTGTAATCGCCCATGCCGTTGAGGTCGCCCACGATCGTGGGCAGGGCGGTGCCCACGATGGTCTGGTCGAGGGAGGCCAGGAGCATGGTGAGCATGAGCGCGCCGAAGAGGGTGTACAGCTCTTTGCGACTCATGGTCGGCGCGGCGCGTTCACTCATAGAGGCGAGCGTATGACTCGCCTGAGCGGCGATCAGCCCAAACAGCCTATTCCTGTCTCGGTCGTCACTGCCTCTTCTGTCACTGCCGCTTGTCGACCGCCCAGGACCCGGCGGGCACGATGACGTGCCCGATCTGGGCCTCGGTCTCGGTGTGGTTGATGATGAACCGCCACGGGCCGCGGTCGACGACGTCGACTCCCGGTCGGCCCGGGCCGGTCAGTTGGAGCTCCTCGAACAGGCGGTCCCAGGCCTCGTCGACGAGCTTGCATGAGACGTACCAGGCCTCGCCCTCGCCGAAGGGGTTGACGGTGACGGCGGGCTGGTTCTCCAGGACGCTGCCGGAGGCGTACTGGGTGACGCACTGGGCGCCGCGAAGTTCGACGAGTTCGCAGAAGCGTTCGGCGGCGCCGAAGTTCCACAGCGCGCGCGGTTCGCCCGCGGGCTGGGGGAGGTGCTCGGTGACGCGGATGCCGAACAGGTCGGTGAGCCCGCCGAGATAGCCGTCGAGCCACACCTGGCAGTTGTCGTCCACGGCTCCGGTGAGATACGAGGCGACGAGCCTGCCGCCTCCGGCGGTGAACCAGCGGAGGTTCTCAGCGGCGACCTCGCTGAGCACGTACGTGGTCGGTGCGATCACGGTCTTGTACTTGGAGAGGTCGCCTTCGGGGGCGACGAAGTCGGCGACGACGCCCCGGTCGCGCAGGACCCTGTGGATCTGGGCGACGTTCTCGAGGTAGTCGATCGGCCCGGGCAGGTGCGTGTTGGCGGTGGCCCACCAGGAGTCGGGGCTCCACAGGATCGCGACCTCGGCTTCGACGGGGGACTCGGTGGTGCGCGCGATGCCCGGGAGGGTGTTGCCGAATTCGGCGACCTCGCGGAACATGCGGGTGTTCTTGCCCGCGTGGGGGACCAATGCGGAGTGCCACTGCTCGGAGCCGCCGCGCCCGGCGCGCCACTGGAAGAACATGGCGCCCTTGGAGCCGCGGCTGATGTGGATCATCGAGTGGCGGGCCATGCGGCCGGGGGTCTTGGCGATCGAGCCGTGCTTGGAGTGGATGGTCGCGGCGGCCTGCTCCATGAGGAGCCAGTCGCCGCCGCCGGCCCAGGAGCGGGAGAGGTCGGCGTGGAGGGCGCTCTGCTGCTCGGCCCGCTCGTCGGGCGCGGACGGGTAGGAGTCGAACGCCACCAGGTCCACTTCTGAGGACCACTTCCAGTGGTCGACCGGGACCCACTGCCCGAACACGAAGTTCGTGGTGATCGGGATCTGGGGATTAGCCGCGCGGAGGATCTCGCGCTGCTCCTTGTAGTGCTCGAGCATCGCGTCGGAGGTGAAGCGCTTGAAGTCGAGTTCGTGCGCGGGATTGGCGAGGTACTGCGTCGCGCGCGGCGCGAGGATCTGCTCCCAGTCGCCGTAGTGCTGGCTCCAGAACGAGCCCCACCAGGCCGCGTTCAAAGCGTCGAGCGTCTCGTACTTCGCTTGCAGCCAGAGGCGGAAGGCCGCTTCGGCGTGGGCCGAGTGGGTGGCCGAGCCGTACTCGTTGTGCACGTGCCACATGGCGAGCGCCGGGTGCTCGGCGTACCGCTCGGCGAGCTTGGCGGCGACGCGCCGGGAGGCCTCGCGGTAGGCGGGCGCGCAGATGTCGTAGGTGTCGCGCGAGCCGTGGACCTGGCGCACCCCGTCGGGCCGGGTGTTGAGCGCGTCCGGGTAGGCCAAGGTGAACCACGGCGGCGGTGAAGCGGTGGGGGTGGCGAGGTTGACGCCGATGCCCCCGGCGTGGAGCTTGTCGAGCACCCGGTCGAGCCAGTCGAAGTCGTACTCGCCTTCGCGCGGTTCGAGCCTGGCCCAGGAGAAGACGCCGACGCTGACGAGGTTGACGCCCGCCTCGCGCATGAGCATGACGTCGTCGTCCCAGATCTCCTCGGGCCACTGCTCGGGGTTGTAGTCGCCGCCGTAGCTCAAGCCGTCGATGCCTTTGGGCCAGTCCATGGGGATCTCCTCGCGCACGGTACCGGGGCATGGCTCGAGAGCGATGCCGGGGGGATTAGTTAGTTGTCTGACAAAACTAACTGGTTGAGGGTGGTTACGCCAGCTTAATGTGACCTTCGCTCAAGATGGTCGGTCTACTGGACCGTCGACAGCGCCTGGAAGCGCTCGGCGCGCAGCCGCTCAGGCCAGGTGTCGTCCACCGGCGCCAGCTGCGCGGGGTCGACGCCGACCGCCCAGGCCAGCAGCAGGTCCGCGAGCTTCGGGTTGCGCGCGAGTCCAGGGCCGTGCATGTACGTGCCGACGACGTGCCCCGCCCACGCGCCCTCGGTCGCCCCGTCGTTGCCGACCCCCGCCGTGACGCGCGCGAGCGGCTGGACCGCCTCGCCCAGGTGCGTGCGCCCGCCGTGGTTCTCGAACCCGGTGATCGGACCGATCCCCAGCTGCGGGTGGGCGTCCCCGGCGATCTCGCCCACGGCCCGCGAGGGGCCCCGGTCCGAGCGCAGGTCGAGGATGTTCAGGCCCTCGTAGGCGCGGCCGTTCGCGTAGAACGACGCGCCGAGCAGTTGGTAGCCCGCGCAGACCGCGAGGATCGGCTTCCCGGCATCGGCGGCGCGGTTGAGCGCGCCGTCCTGGAGGAGCCGGTCTCCCGCGACGGCCTGCGGGCCGTCCTCGCCGCCACCGATGAGGTACATGTCGGCGGTGTGGGGGATGTGCTGGTCGCTGCGGACCTGCATCGGCTCCACGTCGATGCCGCGGATGCGGGCCCGGTGGGCCAGCACCAGCAGGTTGCCCCGGTCGCCGTAGGTCGACAAAAGGTCGGGGTAGAGCCAGACGATGCGCAGGGTGCTCATGGCCACGGTCGGAAGCTCGCTCTCTAGTTGACCCGGTTGAATTCGGCGCGGATGTCCTGGAAGGCCGTGTAGTTCGCCACGACCTCCACCCGCCCGGGCGGCACGGCCGCGATCGCGGCGCGGATGTCGTCGACGACCAGGAAGTCGACCCCGTCGACCTCGAGGCGCACGGCCAGGTCGGTGCGGCGGTCACCGGTGACGACCACCTTGCGCCCCACCAGCGAGGTGAAGTCCACGTCGTAGATCCAGGAGGTGTCGAAGCCGTCGACCTCGCGTGCGTTGAGCGACAGGACGACCGGCGGCTGCGGCTCGATCATGTCGAACGACTCGAGCCACCCGGCCGGGTTCTTCGCCAGCAGCAGGCGCAACTGTCGGCCCTCGCGCTCGACCTTCGCGTACCGGCCCGCCACGGAGGCGACCTCGGACAAACGCGGCGCGGCCTGGGCCGGATCGACGCCGAACAGGCTCGCGATGGCCAGCGCCGTCGCGGCGTTGGCGCGGTTGACGCGGCCGGGCAGTTGCAGATTCAGGTCGTAGCGGCGCCCGTCGGGGCCCACCACGGCCTCGCCGGCCTGCGCCACCGACCACTGCGGGCTCGGCCGGTTGAGGCCGCAGTTGGTGCAGCGCCAGAACTCGCCGAAGCGGTCGAGGTGGGAGCCGCAGTTGGGGCAGATCGCCGAGTCGGCCGTCCAGCTCTGGCCCGCCGCGACCCACACCACGCGCTGGCAGACGGATGCGGCCCACACGATGAGCGGGTCGTCGGCGTTGGCGACGACCGTGGTCTGTCCCGCGGAGGTCTCCAGGGTCTGGCGCCATTTCGCGGCGAGCGAGGTGACCTCCATGGCCCGGTCGAGCTGGTCGCGCGAGAGGTTGAGCAGGGCCACGACCTTCGGGTTCGCCGCGTCGAGCAGCTGTCCCAGGTAGTGCTCGTCGCATTCGAGCGTGGCGTACTCGGCCCTGGGCGCCTTCGCGAGCGCGGTCGTGTGCCCGGTGGGCATGTTCGCGCCGAACGAGTTCGTGGCGACCTTCCCGATGGCCTCCAAAGCGGCCGTGGTGAACCGGGTGGTCGTGGTCTTGCCGTTGGTGCCGGAGACGAGCACCACGTGGCGGCCCTCGGCCAGGAGCTCGAGGAGCCGCGGTTCGACGATCAACCCGACGCGGCCGCCGATCACCGAACCGTCGCCCCGGCCGGTGGCACGCGAGAGCGCGGCAGCGGTCCTCAGGAGCGTGGTGGCGAATTTCGCGCGGGGGGTCAGATTCGCGCTCATGCGGGCTCGCTTTCGGCTTGATCGGACGCAACGGCTATGCAGAAGAGTTTGTCACATGCGCACCGGAACCCGTGATGAGCGGCTGCCGAGCGTGACCCCGTTCAGCGCCCGCCACCCGGGGCAGCGACGAACGCCGATGCGCCGCCGCGCCGGGCAGCGGCTCCGTCCCGCCGGGCCCCACCACTTCGCACCACCGCTCACTCCACAGTGATCGAACGCGCGCGCACCGTGGCCGCCTTAGTCTCTCACCGTGCCCGCACCGTCGCGCTTCAGTTGATGTGCTTGGGCCCCTTGCCACCCGCACGAGTGAAGAACGAATGAATCTCACCTTCCAAGGCCCGTGTTGCGCACTCGTCACTCCACTGTCCTCCACCAACCCTGACCTGCCTTTACGCCACACCCACCACGAATGCCGAGTCGAAACAACCCCCAGAGGTGGGGGAGGGTGGAGTAAGGTGGGGCGCAATGGTGGGGCTCTGGCTCCACTGACGCGGTCGGAGCGGCCGCGCAGCCTGAGAGTCACGGGGGGTGGCGCCGATGTTCCTCGGTACCCACAACCCGCGCCTGGACGACAAGGGCCGCGTCATCCTCCCCGCGAAGTTCAGGGAAGGACTGTCGGAAGGAGTCGTCATCACCAAGGGCCAGGAACGCTGCCTGTACGTGTTCCCCGAAGCGGAGTTCACGCGCATGGCGGAAGCGCTCCAGCAGGCCCCCATGTCGAGCAAGACCGCCCGCGCCTACAGCCGGGTGTTCTTCGCCTCGGCCCACGACGAGGTCCCCGACAAGCAGGGCCGCGTCACCATCCCCCCGCGACTGCGCGAGTACGCCGGCCTCGACCGCGACCTCGCGGTCATCGGCGCCTCGAACCGCGTGGAGATCTGGAACACCCAGACCTGGGACGACTACCTGGAGGCCTCCGAGGAGGCCTTCGCCGACATCGAAGAGGGCGACCTGCCCGAAGGACTGTAGAGAAGGAGGTGAGCGAAATGAACAACGCACCGCATATCCCCGTCATGCTCGACGAGGTGCTCGACTACCTCGCGCCCGCCGCATCCCGGCCCGGCGCGCTGGCTGTCGACGCGACCCTCGGCGCCGGCGGGCACACCGAGGCGCTGCTCACCGCCCACCCCGGCCTCACGGTCATCGGCGTCGACCGCGACCCGACCGCCCTCGAACTCGCCACGAAGCGCCTCGCCGACTTCGGGACGCGCTTCATCCCGGCCCGCGCCGTCTACGACGCGATCCCGGAAGTGCTGGAGGACAACGGCTTCGAGAAGCTCGACGCGGTCCTGTTCGACCTCGGCGTCTCCTCGATGCAGCTCGACCAGGCCGACCGCGGCTTCGCGTACGCCCGGGACGCGCGCCTTGACATGCGCATGAACCCCGACGACGACCTCACCGCGGAGAAGGTCGTCAACACCTACGAGCCCGGGGCTCTCGTGCGCATCCTGCGCGAATACGGCGAGGAGAAGTTCGCCACTCGTGTCGTCAGTGCCATCGTCAAGGCCCGCGCCAAGGCGCCGATCACCTCGAGCAGCGCACTTGCGGACCTGGTCCGGGACGCCATCCCGGCCGCGGCCCGCCGCACCGGCGGCAACCCCGCCAAGCGCACCTTCCAGGCTCTGCGCATCGAGGTCAACGGCGAACTCGAGACGTGGGAGCGAGCCCTGCCCGCCGCGCTCGATGTGATGGCCCCCGGCGGCCGCGTCGTCGTCCTCTCCTACCACTCACTCGAAGACCGCATCACCAAGCAGGAACTGGCCCGCCGCGCCAGTTCCACCAGCCCGGCCGGCCTCCCGGTCGACCTCCCCGGCACCGAGCCCACCTTTCGACTCCTTACGAAGAAGGCCCAGCAACCGACCCAGACCGAACTCGACCGCAATCCGCGCGCGGCGCCTGCCCGGCTCCGTGCGGCGGAACGCATCGCACCGTTGACAGAAGCAGGAGGCGCATCATGAGCGACCAGTACCGTCGCGCGCAGGCCGACCCCGAGGAGATCATCAAGGCCGCCCGCCGCCGGGCCCGCGCCGCGTCTTCGCGGCGCCGGTCCCTCGTCGGCGAAGCCGCTGATGCCGCCCCTGCGTTCGAAGGCAATCTCGCCGTCCAGCCCGAGACCATCCCGGTCGACGCGCCCCCGGTCGAAGCACCCGCTGCGCCGCAGCGCGAGACCGTGGTGCTTCCGCGCACCCGTACCGCCGAGCGCGCCAAGCCGGCCCCCGAGCCGGTCGAAGTACCGCGTCCGGCGTTCGTCGGCGGCATCCTGGCGATCGTCGTCGCAGGGATAGTCGGCCTGCTGCTGCTCAACACGGTCATCAACGAAGACGCCTACCGGCTCCAGGAACTGCGGACCCAGGCGGGCGAGCTGGACCAGACCGAGCAGACGCTGGCCGATGAGCTGTCGCGCATGGACTCGCCCAACTACCTGCAGTCTCGGGCGCACCTGTACGGCATGGTCCACCCGGAGAAGGTGACCTTCCTGTACCTGCCCGGCGGCGACACCGTCGAGGTGCCCTGGAACGAAGATTAAGGACGTCGATGACCGAATCCGACCCCAGCCGACGGCGCGACCCCTCCTCGATCAGCCGGGCCCGTCGCTACACGCCTCGCGGGCGGACCGTCCGCGAGGCGGCGGAGGGGTCCGAGGACAACCGGGCCAGGGAGAACGGGGCGCGCGACCGCGAGGCCGCGCGCCGCGAACGCAGCCGCACGTCACAAGAGCATGAGACCGAGGACCTCGCGGCGCGGCGGCGCCGCGAGGCCGCGGCCCGTTCGCGCGAGCGCCGCCAGCGCGAGACCGGCACGATCCCCGCCGAGCCCCACGCCCCGCGTCCCCAGCAGAAGGCTTCGCGTGCCACGGGCGCGGTGAAGTCGGAGCCGGTGCGCCGCACCGGGACCGTCCGTTCGGGCCCGTCGCGGCGCGCCGATGCGGTGCACGCGCAGCGCCGCTCCGCGCGCAGCACGAATCGCCCCACCGGGCCCGTGCCGGTCCGGCCGCTGTCGCGCCTGCCGCGGCTGGGCAATCCGAGGCGGCGTCTGCGCATGGCCGCGGCGTTCGTGATGATCCTGCTGGTCCTCTCCGGCACGCGGCTCGTGCAGCTTCAGGTGACCGACTCAGCCGCGTACGCGGCCGAGGCGCACAACCAGCGCCTGACGACCGAGCCGCTGCCGGCGGAGCGCGGTGCGATCATGGACCGCAACGGGAACCGGCTCGCCTACTCGATCGAGGCGAACTACATCGCCGTCGACCCGGTGATGGTCGAGAGCGACCCGGCCGAGCTCGCCGCGCACCTCGCGCCGCTGCTGGGACGCCCGGCCTCGGAGCTGGAGCCGATCATCGCTACGAAGGCGACCCCACAGGGCGATCCGATCCGCTTCGCCTACCTGCAGCGCGGCGTGGACCTCAAGATCGGCGACGAGATCGGGGAACTGGAAGACCCGGGCCTGGTCATCGGCGACGACGAGCGCCGCGTGGTGCCCGGACACGACTTGGCGGCCAACGTCATCGGCTTCACCGGTGAAGAAGGCTATGGACTGACCGGGTTGGAGGCCGCCTACAGCGAATGGCTCTCGGGCACCGACGGCGAGGTCTCCTACGAGCGCAGCCAGTCCGGTCAGCCGATCCCCGGCGCGTTCTACCGCGAGGAGCCGGCGGTGCCGGGCAACGACATCCAGCTGACCCTCGACGCCGACCTCCAGTTCAACGTGCAGAACATCCTGCAAGCCACAGTGGAGGAGCACGACGCGGAGTTCGGTTCGGCCCTGGTGATGGAGGTCGGCTCCGGCGAGATGCTGGCAATGGCCTCGACTCCCACCTACGATGCGGCCAACCCGCTCGCGGTGGACGACGAGGATGCCTACCGCGACTACGCCACTCAGGCCACTGTGGACCCCGGTTCGATCCACAAGGCGATCGTGTTCGCCGCGGCCCTGGAGGAGGGCTGCATCGCGCCCGACGGGACCATGCCGGTGACCCAGTCGATCGACAAGGGCGGCGTGGACTACACCGACGGCTACCAGCACGGTGACGCGGTGCTGAGCCTGGCCGGGATCATCGCGCAGTCCTCGAACGTCGGCACCATCAAGCTCGCCGACTGCATCGGCAAGGAGAAGCTCTACGAGTACCAGCTGGCCTTCGGGCTCGGCGCGCCCACGGGCGTGGGCGTCGCGGGCGAGGCCCCGGGCATCCTTCAGGAGCCCGAGAACTGGTCGGGCACCTCGTACGGCTCGGTGCCGATCGGCCACGAGGGCACCGCGACGATCATGCAGATGGCCGCGGTCTACGCCGCGATCGCCAACGACGGCGTGTACGTGCAGCCCACACTGGTGGATCAGCTGATCGACGCCGACGGCGACACCGTCGAACCGGACCCGCCCTCGACCCACCGGGTGGTCACGCAGGAGACCGCCCAGAGCCTGCAGTACCTGCTGCAGGCGCCGATCGCGGCCGAGACGGGCACGGGCCGCAACGCCAAGCTGGAGAACTACCACCTGGCCGGGAAGACCGGCACGGGCAGCCTGGTGGTCGACGGGGAGTACGCCCCGGGCAACGTGACCTCGTTCGTGGGATTCGCGCCGGCCGAGGACCCGCAGTACGTGGTGGCCGTGAGCGTCTACGTGCCCGACGGGGGCGGGGGCGGTTCGACCACCGGCGAGGCGTTCAAGGAGATCAACGAGTTCGCCCTGGCCAACTTCGGGGTTCGCCCCGCGACCGAGCCGGCCCCGGTATTCGACGTCTGGGGATGAGGCGCGGCGATGCGGCTCCGGTTCGGGGTAGCGAGCGCAGCGGGTGCGAAGCGCCCTCGTCGTCGGGCGGTGGTGGGCGACGGGAGGGCGTGTAAGGACGTGGGGGTGACGCTCCTCCGAAGTTCTCCCCGAGGGGGAATCCGGGGTCGGTCCCTGGCGTTAGCATCGAAGGCGTCAAGGAAGAAGGAGCCGATTGTTTTGAACGTTGACCCTTGGGCACTGTGTGAAGTCCTCGCCGAGCCCGCCGATGCGCAGGGCGCCGTCCTGCTGCACTTCCTCGACGGGTTCATGGATGCGGGGCAGGCGGGGCGCGGGGTCGTGGACCACCTGTTCAAGACCTGCGAGCACACCCCGGTCGCGTCCTTCGACGTGGACCAGCTGATCGACTACCGGTCCCGCCGCCCGAACCTCACCTTCTCGATCGACCGCTGGTCGGACTTCGAGGCACCGCAGCTGGTCGTCTACCTGATGCGCGACGCCTCGGACCGGCCGTTCCTGCTGATGAGCGGCCCGGAGCCGGATTTCGCCTGGGAACGGTTCGTCGACTCGGTGGAGGACCTGGTCGAGCACTGGCACGTGCCGCTCACACTGGGCTTCCAGGGGATCCCGATGGGAGTCCCGCACACCCGCGCGCTCGGCATGACCGTGCACGCCACCCGGCCCGAACTGGTCTTCGACAACCGCCCGGTCTTCAACGAGGTCACCGTCCCCGGGAACGCCGCCGGGCTCCTCGAGTACCGCCTCGGCGAGTCGGGCCGGGACGCGATCGGACTGTCGGTGCACGTGCCGCACTACGTCATGCAGATGACCTACCCCGCCGCCACGATGCGCCTGCTCGAAGGGATCCGCGAGGCCACCGGTCTCGATCTGCCCGCCGACGAAGAGCTCGAACTCGAACGCTCCCAAGTGGATTCGGACATCGCCGAGCAGGTGGCCGAGTCCGACGAGGTCGCCGATGTCGTGAAGACCCTTGAAGAGCAGTACGACTCGTTCACCGAGGCCGCCGAGGCCGACGAGCTGCTCCAAGACGGCCGCATGCCCACCGCCGACGAACTCGGCGCGGCCTTCGAGACCTTCCTGGCCGAACGCCAGCGAGGCGACGACGACAAGTAGCGTTCAGCCGCAAGCGAAAAGCGGGCCCGACCGAAAGGTCGGGCCCGCTTCGCGGTTTCGGATTACTTGGCGTGCTTGGCCTTCGAAGCGCTGCGGCCGCGCTCCTTCTGGTCCAGCACGACCTTGCGGATGCGCACGGTCTCCGGAGTGACCTCGACGCACTCGTCCTCACGGCAGAACTCGAGCGACTGCTCGAGCGACAGCGCGCGCGGCGGCACGACGTTCTCGGTCGAGTCGGCCGCGGCGGCCCGCATGTTCGTGAGCTTCTTCTCCTTGGTGATGTTCACGTCCATGTCGTCGGCGCGCGAGTTCTCGCCGACGATCATGCCCTCGTACACCTCGGTGGTCGGACCCACGAAGAGCACGCCGCGCTCCTGCAGGTTGATCATCGCGAACGCGGTGACCGCTCCGGCCCGGTCGGCCACGAGCGAGCCGTTGTTGCGGGTGCGCAGCTCGCCGAACCACGGCTCGTGCTTCTCGTAGATCGAGTGCGCGATGCCGGTGCCGCGGGTCTGGGTGAGGAACTCGGTGCGGAAGCCGATGAGGCCGCGCGAGGGCACGAGCCACTCCATGCGGATCCAGCCCGAACCGTGGTTCGTCATGGTCTCCATGCGTCCCTTGCGGGTCGCCATGAGTTGAGTGATCGCGCCCAGGTGCTCCTCGGGGGAGTCGATGGTCATGCGCTCGACCGGCTCGTGGACCTTGCCGTCGATGTTCTTGGTGACGACCTCGGGCTTGCCCACGGTCAGTTCGAAGCCCTCGCGGCGCATCTGCTCGACCAGGATGGCCAGCGCCAGCTCGCCGCGGCCCTGCACCTCCCACGCGTCGGGGCGGTCGGTCGGCAGGACGCGCAGCGACACGTTGCCGATGAGCTCCTTGTCGAGGCGGTCCTTGACCATGCGCGCGGTGACCTTGGCGCCCTTGACCCTGCCGACCATCGGCGACGTGTTGGTGCCGATGACCATCGAGATGGCC
>DATABR010000137.1:0-11301 GCA_036259435.1 Glycomyces sp. | reverse complement strand
TCGACGCCGGCGTCGGTCACGGCGTCGGTCACGACGCGGCGAACCACGGCCACGGGGTCGGTCGAGTTCTCGACGTCGATCTCGGCGCGCCCGACGATGCGGCCGGTGAAGTCGGCGCAGGCGCCCTTGGTGGTCACGGGGCCGACCTCGACGCCGACGACGTACGTGAACGTGGGCACGGCCGCGTACAGGGAGGCGTTGGGTCCGCGCCCGCCGGACTTGGAGCCGACGACCTCGACCAGACCGCGGGTCTGCAGGCGCTCCATCATCTGGGAGGCGGTGACCTTGGACATCGAGGTGCGCTCGGCGAGCTGGGCGCGCGTCTGGGGACCGTCTTCAAGCAGGAGCTTCAACGCGGCCTGGTCGTTGAGCACGCGCAGCAGCTTGGGCACTCCGGGGGTGTGGCTCTTCGGCATTCGTACTTCCTTCTCGTCCGAGCCCACATTATCCACGGGGGCCAACGGGCCATGCCCCAGCTAGCGCGCGACAGCCGCGCGAACGACCGGTGAGCGCCCGGGCATCTCGCTATGGCGCGGCACACAGTCCGAGCTGCATTGTCGTACTCCCGTGCCAGGGTTTTGACCGGGGGTCCGCAAAACCGCCCTCAAGGCCTCGACCCCTGCCCTCTTCCGGGCCCCCGTTCATGGCGTGGGCCACAGCCTGAGCCGAATTGTCGTACCCCCATGTCACGGTATTGATCAGGGGCCTGCGATACGGCCCTCAGGGCCTCTGCCCGTGCCAGCGAACCGGCCGACCGGCCCGGACGGCTCGCCCGACCGACCGATCAGCCGCCGTCGGTTTCGACCAGGCTCCTGATCTGGCGCAAGGAGACCGATAGGACCGCGAGCTTCTCGTCGGAGCGTTCGGCCTCGGCCGTCGCCTCGTGTATGCGCGCGATCTCGGCGGCGTTCCGTTCGGCCCACGATTCGACCGCCTCGGTCGGATCCGTGCCCGGCTTCGCCTGCAGCACACTGCCCGTGAGTCCCGCCATCGCGCCGTACAGGTCGTACCGCAGCGCCGACCGCGCCAGCGACTGCCACCGGTTCGTGCGCGGCAGCGCCGAGATCTGGTTGAGGATCTCGTCGAGGTGCACCCGCGCCGCGATCCCGTAGTAGACCTCCGCGGTCAGCCCCAAGTCGCTCTCCAGCAGCCGCGCGCATTCGACCACGTCGACCAGGCCGAACCCGAAGATCGGCGCGGAGGCGTCCCGCGCGATCTCGGCCGGCATGCCCCGCTCCTCCAGCTGGTCGCAGAACTCCTCGAACCCGACCGCCTCGGAGTCGGTGAGCAGCTCCGGCAGGCGCGGCTGCAGCACCGCCAGGCCCGGCCGCAGCCGCTCGATCTCGGCGGCCACGTCGAGCTGGCCGCGCCGGTGCTGCACCAGCCAGCGCACGCCCCGGTCGAGCAGCCGCCGGATCACCAGCAGCCCCGCGACCTGCGCCTCCTGCGGCACCTGGTTGTCGAGGGCCTCGATGCGCCGCCACAGGCTCGGCAGGCCGAAGGCGTCGCGGATGATCACGTACGCGCGAATCACGTCCGCCACCTCGGCGCCGGTCTCGTCGGCGATCCGGAACAGGAACGTGGTGCCGCCGCGGTTGACCGCCTCGCCCACGACCGCGGTCGTGACGATCTCGCGGCGCAGCGGGTGCTCGGCCATGAGGTCGGCGTACGGCTCGCGCAGCGGCACCGGGAAGTACTCGCGCAGCACCGGCGCGGTCCAGTCCTCGTCGGGAAGCCCGGAGTCGAGCACGGCGCGCTTGGCCCAGATCTTCACGTACGACAGCAGCACCGACAGCTCGGGCTCGGTGAGCCCGGCACGGGCGGCGATGCGCTCCTTGAGCTGCTTGTCGCTGGGAAGACCTTCGATCTCGCGGTCGAGGCCGACGGTCTTCTCGAGGTGTTTCATGAGTCTGATGTGGACGGGCAGGAGCCGGACGTTGAGCCGCCTCGCGTTGGCCAGGGCCATGTTCTGGCCGTAATTGTCGGCGAGCACCGCTTCGGCGACGCCCTCGGCCATGTCCATGAACAGCCGGTCGCGGCTGGCCGGGTCGATCCGGCCGGTGAGGGTGGCCGACCGCAGCAGGATCTTGATGTTCACCTCGTGGTCGGAGGTGTCGACGCCGGCGGAGTTGTCGATGAAGTCGGTGTTGCAGCGCCCGCCGGCGCTGCCGGGCCCGCCGACCTGCGCGTACTCGATGCGGCCGAGCTGCGTGAGCCCGAGGTTGCCGCCTTCGCCCACGACCCGGCAGCGCAGCCGCCCGCCGTCGACGCGGACGGCGTCGTTGGCCTTGTCCCCCGCGTCGGCGTGGGTCTCGATCCCGGCCTTGACGTAGGTGCCGATGCCGCCGTTCCACAACAGGTCGACCGGGGCGGTGAGGATGGCGCGGATGAGTTCGAGCGGGGTGAGGTCCTTGACGTCGGCGTCGATGCCGAGGGCGGCGCGCACCTCGTCGGCGACCGGGATCGACTTCGCCGAGCGTTCCCACACGCCGCCGCCGGCGGAGATGAGCGACGGGTCGTAGTCGGCCCAGGTCGAGCGCGGCATCGCGAACAGGCGGCGGCGCTCGGTGAAGGACGCGGCGGCGACCGGGTTCGGGTCGATGAAGATGTGCATGTGGTTGAACGCGGCCACGAGGCGGATGTGCTCGGACAGGAGCATCCCGTTGCCGAAGACGTCGCCGCCCATGTCGCCGATGCCGACCACGGTGAAGTCCTGCGTCTGCGTGTCGAGCCCTTCGGCGCGGAAGTGGCGCTTCACCGATTCCCATGCGCCTCTTGCGGTGATGCCCATCTTCTTGTGGTCGTATCCGACCGAGCCGCCGGAGGCGAAGGCGTCGCCGAGCCAGAAGCCGTATGCGGCACCGACGGCGTTGGCGATGTCGGAGAACGTCGCGGTGCCTTTGTCGGCGGCGACCACGAGGTAGGGGTCGTCGCCGTCGTGGCGGACCACGTTCGGCGGGGGCACCACGGTGTTGTCGGCGTCGCGGTTGTCGGTGATGTCGAGCAGCGCGGAGATGAACTCGCGGTATCGGGCGACGCCTTCGGCCTGGAAGGCGGCGCGGTCGGCGAAGCCGCCGCGTTTGAGCACGAACCCGCCCTTGGCGCCGACGGGCGTGATCACGGTGTTCTTGACCTCCTGGGCCTTGACGAGGCCGAGGATCTCGGTGCGGAAGTCCTCCTTGCGGTCCGACCAGCGCAGGCCGCCGCGCGCGACGCGCCCGTAACGCATGTGGACGCCCTCGAAGTTCGGGGAGTACACGAAGACCTCGACCATGGGACGGGGCTTGGGCAAAAAGTCGATGGCGCGGGCGTCGAACTTGAACGCCACGTACTCCTTGGGGCGTCCGCCGGTGCCGCGCTGGAAGTACGAGGTGCGCAGCGTGGAGCGGATGAGGGTGAGGAAGGCGCGGAGGATCCGGTCGGCGTCGAGGCTCGGCACGTCGGCGAGCCCGTCCGCGAGCGTCTCGTCGATGCGGGCGACGGCGGCGTCGCGGTCGGCGCCGACGCGCGGGTCGAAGCGGGCCTCGAAGAGCCGCACCAGGTTCGCCGCGATCTCGGGGTAGGCGCCGAGGGTGGAGGCGATGAAGTCCTGAGAGAAGACGAACCCGCACTGGCGCAGGTACTTCGCGAGGCTGCGGAGGACCACGACCTGCCGCCAGGTGAGTTCGGCGGTGATCACGAGCTCGTTGAACCGGTCCGATTCGGCCTCGCCGGTCCAGGCGGCGCGGAAGGCGTTCTCGAAGCGGATGCGCAGCTGCGGCACCGATTCGGCGGCCTTGCCGGGCAGCCCGAGCCGGAAGTCGTGCAGGTGGATCGTGCCGTCGGCGCGTTTGATGTGGTAGGGGCGCTCTTCGGCGACTCTGACGCCGAGGTCGCGCAGCACCGGCAGTGCCTCGGAGAGCCCCACGGGCTGGTCGAAGGCGTAGATCTTGAAGTGGACGTCGGCGTCGTCGCCGCCGCGGCGGAACAGCTGGAGTTCCATGTCGCCCTGCTCGCGCAGCATCTCGAGCTTCGCGATGTCCTTCGCGGCGTCGATCGGCGAGTGCTCGGCCTTGTACGCGGTCGGGTACGCGGGCGCGTACGTCTGGTAGAGGTGGCGGGCCTGGCCCTCGCCCACATGATGGTCGAGCTGGAGGGCGAGGTCGGCGTCCCAGGAGCGGGTCGCGTCGGCGAGCTCGGCCTGGATCGAGTCGACGTCGATCGGCGGGTGATCGGCGAACGGGTCGATCCGGACGACGAAGTGGAGGCGGGCGAGCACCGATTCGGTGACGCGGGCGTCGTAGTCGACGGCCTTGCCGTGGAGGCGGCGCAGCAGGATGTCCTCGATCTTCTTGCGGTTCTCGGTGTTGTAGCGGTCCCGAGGCAGGTAGATCAGGCAGGAGTAGAAGCGGCCGTAGACGTCGCGGCGCGCGAACAGGCGCAGGCGGCGGCGCCCGGCCAGGCGCAGCACGCCCATCGCGGTCGAGTACAGGTCGTCGGTGCGGGCCTGGAACAGCTCGTCGCGCGGGTAGGTCTCCAGGGCGGTGACGAGGTCCTTCCCCGAATGGGAGGAGAGCGTCACGCCCGAGTGGGCGAGCACGTCCTGCACCTTGCGCCGCACGACCGGCAGCTCGGTGACGCTGGAGAGGTACGCGGCGGAGGTGAACAGGCCGAGGAAGCGCAGCTCCCCATCGGGTTCGCCGCTCGCGTCGAAGGTCTTCACCCCGATGTAGTCCATGAACGACGTGCGGTGAACCGTGGAGCGAGCGTTCGACTTGGTGATCACCAGCAGGCGCTTCGCGCCGATCTGCGAGCGCGCGTCGGCGTTGAACGAGTTGATCGGCCGCGGCGTCGCCGGAGCCTTGCGCAGCAGGCCCAGGCCGGTCTCGGCCATGGGCGTGAGCGCCTGGTCCTCGCCTGCGCCGGTGAGCCTGTACTGGCGGAACCCGAGGAACGTGAACTTGTCGTCGGCGAGCCAGCGCAGCAGCTCCACGGTGTCGTCGATGTCCTTGGGCGGCACTGGCAGCGGCGTGCCGTCCAGGTCCTCGGCGATGGCGAGGGCCTTGGTGCGCATGGCCTGCCAGTCGACGACGCACGCGCTCACGTCCGCCAGGACCGCGAGGATCTCCGCTTCGAGCTTGGCGAGGAACTCGGTGTCGGCGACGCGCTGGGTCTCGATGTGCATCCAGGATTCGGCGTGCCCGGCCTCAGAGGGGGCCTCGATCAGGTTCCCGTCGTCGTCGCGGCGGACCGGCATGATCGGGTGCACGAACACGGAGATGTCGATGCCGTGCTTGTTGAACAAGCCCGTGAGCGAGTCGACGAGGAACGGCGAGTCGTCGCAGACGATATCGACACGGGTCGAGGCGGCCGCGTCGGGTCCCTCGGCGTCCTCAGGGCAGTCGAGCTCGAGGGCCACTTCACCGGACCGGCGCACCTCGGCCATGCGGCGGTGGTGGGCGGTGGTCTCCAAAAGCTGCTGGGCGCTGCGGCCGACGAGGTCGTCGTCGGCGACGAGACTCCAGTAGAGCTCGACCAGTCTCGCCAGTGATTCGTCGGATCCGGCCAGTTCGGCCGCCTCGGCCAGCAGTTCCTCCCGGTCCGGGAGGGTCTCGCGGAACTCTTCGTCGCCGATGAACGCCAACACGTCTCGATCTCCAGTCCGAATCGCCTCGGCTCACCTCATCGTGAGCCGCCTACAGGCTAGATCCTAGGGTTCACAGGCGACGCATCGGTTACACCATCGTTGCCGTCTCGGCGGTAGAGTGAGTCACCAGGAACCATCCCGTTCGAAGAGTTCACCGACGCGAAGGCATCGCCATGACCCTGGCCATCATCCTCCTCATCGTCGCCGCCGCAGTCGTCGGCTGGTGGCTGTGGCGCAAGAACACCCGGGAGAAGGCATCGGTCCCCCCGCCGCCACCGGTCGACCCGTTCGCCGACGCCGACACGGACGTGCTGCGCGGCGACCCCAAGCGCCTCAAGGCCGCCGACCTCGTGGAGCTGTACGGCAAGACCCTCGCCGTACGCGGCACGCTGCGCCTCTCCGAGGGCGACTACCACTGGGCCGAGCACTTCCTCGACACCGGCACCGGCGTCAGGCGCTGGCTGTCGGTCGAGGCCGACCCGGACGTGGAGATGGTGCTGTGGGAGGAGGTCACCGATACCGACCTCCGGCCCGGTCCGCGTGAACTCAGTCACGAGGGCGTGTCGTTCAAGTCCGACGAAAAGGGCACCGCGCGGTACGTCTCCGAGGCGACCACGGGCCTGGCCCCCACCGGTACGGTGCGCTATCACGACTATGCGGGCCCCGACGGCCAGAAGCTCTCCTTCGAGGCGTTCGGCGACGACGCCAAGTGGGAAGTGGCGAAGGGGCTTACCCTGGACCGCAACCAGGTCACGATCTACCACCAGAACGAGGCCTGAACGCCCCTGTTCCCCGATCCCCCCTACGGAGCCCACGCTGATCGCGCATATCGAGGTGCCGTTCGTCGATGTCTCGGCCGCCTCGCTCACCTTCCGCCCCGACGCCCCCTCGATGCCGGTCCTGGACCGAATGGAGCGCGACGCCGGGCCGCTGCGGCTGTCGCTGCGGCTGCTCGGCGCCAGCCACCAGGCCGTCGTCGCCACCCCCGACGGCCTCATTTCGGAGACCCTCGCCTACCGCTCCGACCTCGGCCCGGACCTGCCCGAGGCGTTCAGCCAACGCGTCGGCTCGTGGCGGCACCGCTACGAGTGCGCGGTCGAGACGCTCACGATTGCCCGGCTGCGCGAGCAGGTCAGAGCGCTGCGCGACCGCGCCATGATGCGCACGACCGAACCGGACCTCCTGGTCGGCGTGTTCGGCGAGGATTCCGACGCGCTCACCGCCCTGGAGGTCACCGGGACGGCGCCCCTGTCCTGGCGGACCGTCCACACCTACCCGCAGCACGGCGAGATCGTGACGACCCGCAGCACGGTCGAGGCCGCGCCGCCACCCCCGCAGCGCGGCCGTACCCGCTGAAGAGCGCTGCGGTCGTAAGCTGAAGCCCGAACCCCCGACGGACGACCCGAGGACCACCGATGAGTGACCAGCAGCAACCCGCCCCGAAGCCCCCCTCGCGGGGCCTGAACTGGAAGCACTGGACGGCGATCGCCGTCGTGCTCTCGCTCTGCTGCGGCGGCGTGTTCCTGATGAACACGGACTTCTCGAACCCGAGCGACGCGGTCCGCGACCACTACACGCGGGCCGCGAATCTGGACGAGGGCGGCGGTAGGGCCTACACCTCCAGCGCGTCCCCGGCAACGGTGGCCGAGCAGATCGACGACGAGGCCGACGCCCGCTCGGAGCGGAACTCGGGCGGCGTCTACTACCTCCAGTACTCCAAGCACATCGTCGCCGTCTCGCCCTACAACGGCGGTTCGAAGATCCTGCTGCACGACTACCGCAGCGGCTACAACCACTACTCGTCGGTGTTCATCCTGTGGGGCTGGTCGTCCTCGCCCCCGTCGCCGTTCCGCGGCGGCGGCCCCGGCAGCGGCAAGTAGCCCACTTCCCGGCGTTTGTTCCAGGCCCGAAATTCCGAAAGGCACAACCAGATGATCGAAGACTTCACCGTCGCCGTGATCGGCGCCGTCGCCTACAGCGTCGTCGGGATCGCCCTCATGGCGCTCGGCTACCTCGTGACCGACTGGCTCACCCCCGGCAAGCTCGGCGAGCTGATCTGGACGCGGCGCAACAAGAACGCCGCGATCCTCTTGGCCTCCAACGTACTCGGCGTCGGCCTGATCGTGGTCGGCGCGATCTGGGCCTCCGAGGGCGACGTCCTGCGCGGGGTCGTCTCGACGTTCGTGTACGGCGTGATCGGCCTGGGCGCGATGGCGTTCGCGTTCCTCCTCGTCGACTGGCTCACCCCCGGCAAGCTCGGCGACATCATCGCCGCCGACGAGCCGCAGCCGGCCGTATGGGTCAACGCCGCGATGCACCTCGCCCTGGGCGGGGTCATCGCGATGGCGCTGTCTTGAGCATTGAGGCCGCCCCTCAAGAAGTGATGTCGGCGCGCCGGGTCCGCCTGGCGCGCTTCGGCTTGCTCGCCACCGCCTTCGCGGTCTCGGCGTGCGGCCTCGTGTACGAACTGGCGCTCATCACCTTGGGCGCTTACCTGGTCGGGAACACCGCCAGGCAGGCCTCGATCGTCCTGGCGATCATGGTGTTCGCGATGGGCCTGGGGGCGCTGGCGGCCAAGCCGCTGCGCCGCTGGCCCGCGCTCGCGTTCGCCGCCGTCGAGCTGGCGCTGGCGCTGCTCGGCGGGTTCAGCGTGCTGCTCTTGTACTCGGCGTTCGCCTGGACCGACCTGTACAACCTGCCGCTCATCGTGGTCGCGGCCGCGATCGGGCTGCTCATCGGCGCGGAGATCCCGCTGCTCATGGAACTGCTGCAACGCATCCGGGAGCAGGCGGCGGGCGCAGCGGTCGCGGACTTGAACGCCGCCGACTACCTGGGCGGGCTCATCGGGGGCCTGGCGTTCCCGTTCATACTGCTGCCGATCTTCGGGCAGATCCAGGGCGCACTGCTGGTGGGCGCGGTGAACGCGGTCGCCGGAGTGCTCCTGGTCTACATCCTCTTCCACAACGACCTGTCGAAAAAGGCGACGCAGCTGCTGACGCTGTCGGCCGCGCTGACGGCGGTGCTGCTGGTGGCCGCGTTCGTCTACACCGACCGCTTCGAGACGGCCGCGCGGCAGGCGCTGTACGCCGCCCCGATCGTCTACAGCGAGGACAGCCAGTACCAGCAGATCGTCATGACCGAGGCGGGCTCGCCGTTCGGTGAACAGGACTTGCGCCTGTATCTCAACGGCGACCTCCAGTTCTCCTCAGTGGACGAATACCGGTACCACGAGGCGCTCGTGCACCCGGCCATGAACGGCCCGCATGAGAACGTCCTGGTCCTCGGCGGCGGCGACGGGCTCGCCGTGCGCGAGATCCTGCGCTACAGCGACGTCGAGTCGGTCACGCTAGTCGACCTCGACGGCGCCGTCACCGAACTGGCCCGCACCTTCGACGAACTGGTGGCGCTCAACGAAGGCGCGATGAACGACCCGAAGGTCGAGGTCATCAACGAGGACGCCTTCACCTGGCTGCGGCAGCAGACCGGGGCGTGGGACACCATCATCGTGGACATGCCCGACCCGGACGCGACCGAGACCGCGAAGCTGTATTCGCTCGAGTTCTACGCGCTGGCCACCGGCCGCTTGACCGAGGCCGGACGCATGGTCGTCCAGAGCGGCTCGCCGTACTTCGCCCCGAAGACGTACTGGACCATCGCGGCAACGCTCCGGGGGGCCGGCTACGAGCCGAGCCCGTACTGGGTGAGCGTGCCGAGCTTCGGCGACTGGGGCTATCACCTGGTGCAGGCGAACGGCGAAGCTCCCTCGCTCGGCCTGGACACCTCGGTCGGCCCGTTCCGGTCGCTCACGCCCGAACTCATGGTGGCGGCCCAGGTCTTCCCGCCTGACCGGGCTGAAACGGACATGACGCCCTCGACGCTCATCGACCCGGTGATCCTCGACCTGGTCCAGTCCGAATGGCGGAACTACTGAGATATCATGGCGCTTCCCCACCCCCCGCATTCGCCCTCTGACGTCAAGGAACACAAGTGAACGCCCAACAGCACCCCTCCATCGTCCAGATCAAGATGGGCACCGGCTTCTCGGTCCTGTACCTCGTCGCGGGAAGCCTCTTCTCCCTCATCGGCGTACTCGCGATCCTCACCGGCAGCTTCAGCCTCTTCATCATCCTGGGGCCGCTGTTCGTGCTCATGGGGATTCTCTCGTTCGTCAATCCCTACTGCCGCTATGACAGTGCCACCGGGGCCCTCTTCCTGTACTCGCCGCTCGGCTTCAAGGCGCGCACCTACGGCGCGCCCAAGAACGAGCGGATCTACTTCAATCCGGTGACGGCCAAGGTCATGCGAGCGCTGCCGAACGGCACGCAGCGCAAGGTCGGCATGACCGGCATGAACCGCGAGGAACTGGCCCGCCTGATCGCCGTCCTCCCTCAGCACCAGGCCTAGTCCGGTCCGGCGGCCGCGTCGCCGCCGGTCGAGCAGCGATGCCGCTCAATGAGCGCCGGCCGCAGGCATCGGCACATCTTCGTCGTACCCGGTCCCGCCACACTGTTCCTGCATGCGGGACCGGCCCTGCTCTTGATCACGCCTCGATCACCTGGTGAAGGCGGCGGCATGGTCGGTGATCCAGTCCCGGTAGGAGCGGGCCGGGCGGTCGAGGATCTGCGGCACCTCGTCGGTCACCACCGGCTCGTGGGCTGCGAACGCGGCATAGCGGGCGATGAACGAGGCCGTCAGTTCCGGTGGCAGGCCCATGGTCCGGATCAGATCGGCGAAGTCCAGGACCGGGAGCTCGCGATAGCGCAGCGGCCTGCCGGTCACCTCGGCGATCACGGCGACCATGTCCGCCTGGGAGATCGCCTCTGGCCCCGTCAGGACCGGCTTGCGGCCCAGCAGGTCGTCGGTCAGCAATGCGTGAGCGGCCACTTCGGCCACGTCCCGGGGGTCGATCGGGGCCTCGGCGAAATCAGGGTAGGGCCATGCCACATCGTCGCCGCGGCGCAGCTGCTCGGCCCACAAGGGGACGGCCATGCTGGCGTAGACGTGGGGTCGCAGGCTCGTCCACTCCAGGCCGCTCGTTTCGGCGGCGGCTTCGCATTCGCGGTTGCGGTCGCCGATATACCGGGAGGGCTGGAGCGCGAGGTCCTGCTCCACGTTGTACGCGGCCAGCGCGACCAGGCGGGTCACGCCGGAGCGCCGCGCCAGGTCGACCAGGTCGGCGGTGGCGTCGCGGATCGCCGTCGAGTTGAGGAACACCGCGCGCACGCCGTCGAGGTGCGGGGCGAGCGAGGCCGGGCGGGACGGGTCGGCGGCCACGACTTCGACGCCGTGGGGGAACGCCGCGAGGTCGCGGTCGCGCGTGACGGCCCGTACCGGCTCGCCGCGTGCGGCGAGGGCCGCCACCAGCGGTCGTCCGATCGTTCCCGTGGCTCCGGTGATGAGGTACATGGCGCGGCTCCTATCGAGTGGTCGATGCTGCGATGCCAAGCGTGGCTTGCGAATCGGTCCACGACGTCGACCCGGCGGAGGCCGCTGCGGCTGCCACCGGAGGCGCAGTCTCGCGCCGCCGTAAGCCGTCCGGCGTAGCGCGCAGGGCCTGACGGCGATGCACTCGGGCCAGCCTTCAGACGCTCACGCGGTCGCCGGTACGAGATCCTCGCTTGCCGCATGGGAATTCGTCGGGCGCGGCCTTGCGGCAGCCGTGATGCCGCCGCTCC
>DATABR010000136.1:0-13679 GCA_036259435.1 Glycomyces sp. | reverse complement strand
AACGGATCCAGCCGCGTGACCTGATTCGCACGGCGCCCCGGCTGCCCGGCCTCATCCGCCGAAAGCTCCAGGCCCGCAAGGCGGTACCCGTCCCATCGAAGCCGGACGAGCCGGTACGGGAAGCCGAACCCGCGTCCTGAGCGGCGGAAAACGAGTGGAATATCGGCACCGCGTTTTCCTACGGTGTACACATGCCGATTCTCGAAGCCCGATCCCTCACCAAGAACTTCCGCAGGCCTGACAAGGCCTCGGGGTTCAAGGGCGCCGTCAAGCACCTGGCGCAGCGCAAGTACAAGAACTACACCGCGGTCGACGGCATCGACCTCAAGATCGAGGCGGGGGAATCGGTCGCCTACGTCGGGCCCAACGGCGCGGGCAAGTCCACCACCGTCAAGCTCCTCACCGGGATCCTCAAGCCGAGCGAGGGCACCGTACGGGTGATGGGCCGCGACCCGCACGTCGAGCGGATCGCCAACGCCTATGACATCGGCGTCCTCTTCGGCCAGCGCACCCAACTGTGGTGGGATCTGCCGGTCGAAGAGTCGCTGAAGCTCCTCAAGCACATGTACGGCGTCTCGGACGCCGACTACAAAGCCCGCATCGAGCGGTTCGACGAGCTGCTGGATCTGGGCGAGTTCATGCCCGCCCTCGCCCGCACCCTCTCTCTGGGGCAGCGGATGCGCGCGGACCTGGCGTGCGCGCTCATCCACGATCCGAAGATGGTCTATCTCGACGAGCCGACCATCGGCCTGGACATCTCCGTCAAGGACCGCCTGCGGGCGTTCCTGCGCGAGCTGGTCAACGACGGCACCACGCTGCTGCTGACCAGCCACGACCTCGCCGACATCGAAGAGGTCTGCGAACGGATCGTCGTGATCGACAAGGGCGTCATCGCCTACGACGGCCCCATCGTCGAACTCAAGGCCCACTACATCACCACCAAGGCCGTGCACCTGGTCCTGGAGGGCCCGGCCGACGTGCCGGCGTTGAGCGAGAAGTTCCCCGAGTACGCATGGGCCGCGGGCGAAGCGGCGAGCGAAGTCGTCGTGACCTATGAGTCGGCGCGCTTCACCACCGCCGAGGTGCTCGCCGACGTGACGGGCCACCTCCAGCCGCGCGACCTCTCCCTGTCCGAACCGTCCATCGAGGACGTCATCCGCCGCCTGTACGCCGGGGAGCTCACGAAGTGACTCGATTTCCATGCGCGTTCGCCACAGATCGGGGTGAACGCCGATGAGTCATGCGCTCGTGGTCGATCGCGCGCTCGTGGTCATCGCGCTCAGACGGCGGCTCGCCTACAGGACCCAGTGGCTGTTCGCGCTCGCCCTCGGCGGCGGCGCGATGCTCATCTCGATGACGATGTGGCAGAACCTGATCGGCAACGGCACCCTCTCGGGGTACGACTGGGACTCGATGCGGGCCTACGTCATCATCGGGTTCATCGCCGCCACCATGGTCTTCGGTGGTGCCGACTGGCACATCGCCGACCGCATCCTCGACGGCCACATCGCGGTCGACCTGACCAAACCGGTCGACTTCCAGCGCGCCCGCGCCGCCGAGTACATCGGATCGATGCTCTCGACGATGCCCACCGTGCTGGCGGGCGTCATCGGCGCCTGGCTGCTGTTCGACCCGCCGGGACCGGCCACGCCCCTGGCCGGCGTGCTCACCGCGCTGAGCTTCGCGCTCATGTTCCCGCTGGCCTTCGGCATCACGTACCTCTCGATCCTGGTGTGCTTCTGGACGAAGCGCTACCTGGGCATCATGTGGCTGCGAGAAGCGCTGCTCGGCTTCTTCTCCGGGCTCATGATCCCGCTGGCGTTCATGCCCGGGTGGCTCCAGACCCTCTCCTGGGCGCTGCCGTTCGCGCACTTCACGGCCACCCCGTCCGCGATCTACCTGGGCCGGGTCGACACCGAGGGCGCGTTCGGCCTCATCGCGGCCGAGGCCGCCTGGGCCGTCGGTCTGTGGTTCGGGGCCAGGCTGATCTTCCGCCGCGCGGTAAGAAAGGTGACGGTGCACGGTGGCTGACGCTTTGCCCCTCAACCGATCCGCACCGGTGCGGCACGTCGTCGGCATCTACTGGCGGACCTGGTTCGCCCAGATCCGCTCGATCGTCGAGTACCCGGCCGACCTGTGGGTCATGACCTCCGCCGGAGCGATGTGGAACATCCTCCAGTTCGCGTTCCTGTCCGTCCTGTTCGCCAACGTCCCCGAGGTGGCCGGGTGGGGTTACCACGAGATGTTGCTGCTCTCGGGGCTCCTCAGCGTCGCGGGAGGTTCCAACGCGCTGCTGTGGGACGGCGTCTGGAGCACCGGCAGCATGGTCATCAAGGGCGACATCGACTACCGGATCACCAGGCCCGCGCCGGTCGTGCTCCAAGTCGGCAGCGCGCACATCGGCATGCAGTCCATCGGCGAGGTGGTCTTCGGGTCGGCGATGTTCGTCTACGGGTGGATCGGCACCGGGCTCGGCCTCGCAGTACTCCCGATCGGGCTCCTGGCGCTGGTGTGCGCGGCCGTCATCCAATCGGGGCTCGTGACGGCCCTGTGCGCGGTGAGCTTCTGGATCAAGGGACCCATGCCGATCTTCGCGTTCCTCATGATCGACCTGCAGCGCAACGCGATGAAGCTGCCGCTGGGCATCTTCCCGGTCGGCGTGCGGATCGTGACGCAGTTCCTCGTGCCGGTGGCCTTCGTCAACTTCGTGCCCGTGGCCGTCCTGACCGGACACCTCTCGGAGTGGTGGCTGATCGGCCTGCCGCCGGCCGCGCTGGCCGCGATCCTGGCAGCCGTCGGCGTCTACCGCCTCGGCCTGCGCTCCTACGATTCGGCGGGACACTGATATGGCGAGCGTCGACGTCGCACTGGCGACCATCGCGTTCAAACGCAAGATCGCGTACAAGACCACCTGGCTGTTCTCCATCCTCTTCGGAGGGTGGGCGCTGCTTGCGGGCCTGGCGGTGTGGAACCACCTCATCGGCGACGGCGAGGTGGGCGGCTACGACTGGCAGGCCATGAAGGCCTACCTGATCATCGGCTTCCTCACCTCGACCCTCGCCTGGGCCGGTTCCGAATGGGACATGGCCAACCGGATCCTCGACGGGCTGGTCGCGATCGATTTGACCAAGCCCGTCGACTTCCAGCGTGCCCGGGCGGGGGAGTACATCGGCGGCATGATCGCGTCAGTACCTGCCGCGGTCCTCGGTACCGCCGCCGCAGTGCTGATCTTCCAGCCCGCGCCGCCGGCCTCGGCGTTCGCGGGGCTCTTGACGGCGTTCAGCCTGCTGTTCATCTTCCCACTGGCCTTCGGCATCAGCTACCTGGCGGTCCTGACCTGCTTCTTCACCCAGCGGTTCCTGGGCATCCAGTGGGCCAAGGACTCCATGGTGGCGTTCTTCTCCGGCATGATGATCCCGATCGCGCTCATGCCGACATGGCTCGAAGGGCTCGCCTGGGCGATGCCGTTCGTCCACTTCACCACCACACCCGCCGCGATCTACCTGGGCCGCGTCGACACCGCGGGCGCGTTCGGCCTCATCGCGGCCGAGGCGGCCTGGGCCCTGGGCCTGTGGGTGATCGCCCGCCTCCTCTGGCGGCATCTCGTAAAGAAGGTGACCATCCATGGCGGCTAGCGCGACTCATGCCGCGGGCGTCTACCGCCGCTCGATCGGCGCGTACCTCCGCTCCATCGCCGAGTACCCGGCCGACTTCTGGGTCATGGCCATCGCCGGGAGTTTCTGGCAGATAGTGCTGTTCTCGTTCCTCAGCATCCTGTTCGCGAACGTTACGGCGATCGCCGGATGGGACTACCACGAGATGCTCGTGCTGGCGGGGTTCCTCGCCGTCTCCTGGTCCTCCACGGCGCTGCTGTGGGACGGCATCTGGGAGACGGGCAGGATGATCGTTCAGGGCGACATGGACTATCGCCTCACCAGGCCGGCCCCGGTGCTGATCCAGGTGGGGTCCAACCACGTCGGGTTCCAGGTCTTCGGCGATGTGGCCGTCGGCTTGGTCATGATCACGATCGGCTGGACCGGTGCGGGACTCGGCCTCGCGGCCGTGCCGATCGGGCTCTACCTGCTCCTCTGCGCGGCCGTCATCCAGGCCTCGCTGCTCACGATCGCGAACGCGACGAACTTCTGGATCAAGGGCCGCACGCCCGTGATCGCGTTCATGCTCACCGAACTCCAGAACGAGGCCATGCGCTTCCCGCTGACGGTCTTCCCGACCGCCGTGAGGATCACCCTGACCTTCGGCCTGCCGCTCGCCTTCGCAAGCTTCGTCCCGGTCCAGATCCTCACCGGGCGACTCGACCCGGCCTGGCTGGCGGCCCCGCCGATCGCCGCAGCGGCAACGGCCGCCCTCGCGGTCTGGATCTTCAAGATGGGGGTGAAGGCCTACGACTCCTCGGGCCACTGACCCACTCCGGCCTCGATGTCCACGAATTCGCTGGGAACTCATGTGACCACCTTGCCTCTCGCCCTTCGCCACGGTCTCGCCGTGGACTTCGCGCTGCTCGTCATCTCCTTCAAACGGCGTGCCGCGTACCGGACGCAGTGGCTCGTCGGGTCGCTGGTCAGCGGTACCGAGCTGCTGACCGCCCTGGCACTGTGGTCCGCCGTCCTCGCCGAGCGCGGTCAGGTCGGCGGCTACGACTGGGACGCGATGCGCACCTACTACGTGATCGCGTTCGTCACCGCCGCGGTCGCCTTCGGCGGCACCGAAGGCATCGCCGCCCAGCGCATCCTCGACGGCATGGTCGCGATCGACCTGCTCAAACCCGTGGACTTCCAGCGAGCCCGCGCCGCCGAGTACACCGGGAGCATCCTCGGGAACCTTCCAACACTCGGCATCGGGCTCACCGTCTCGGCGCTGTTCCTCGACCCGCTGCCTCCCGCTTCGTTCGCCGCCGGCGCATTGTCGGTCGCGAGCGTCCTCTTGATCATCCCGCTGGCATTCGGCCTGATGTTCCTGTCGATCATGCTCTGCTTCTGGACCCGCAGCTACCACGGCGTGCTGTGGTCGCGCCGGACGATCACGGCGTTCTTCTCCGGCGCCATGATCCCCTTGGCGCTCATGCCGGATGCCGTCCAGGCCGTCGCCGCTTGGCTCCCCTTCGTCCACATCACCACGACGCCCTCGAACATCTATCTCGGCCGCGTCGACACCATGGAGGCGATCGGACTGGTCGCTCTCGAAGTCGCCTGGTGCGTCGCGCTGTGGCTCCTCGGCCGGGTCTTGTGGAGCCGAGCGGTGAAGGTGGTGACCGTCCATGGCGGTTAGACCGCGCCACATGGCGTCCACCTACGCCCGGCTGATCTGGGCCCAGTTCCGCGCCATCACCGAATACCCTGCCGACTTCTGGACCATGGCCGCCACGGGCTTGATCCTGCAGGCGGTGCAGATCGCCTTCATCGCCGTGGTCTTCGCGAACGTGACCAGCCTCGGCGGCTGGGGCTTCCACGCGATGCTCATGCTCATGGGCTTCATGGTGATCGCCGACGCCGTCACCGAAGTCGGCTGGGACGGCATCTGGACCGTCGGCCAGCGGATCATCACCGGCGACATCGACTACAAGATCACCCGGCCCATGCCGGTCATGATGCAAGTGGGCGCCAGCGCCATCGGCATGCAGGCCGCCGCGAATCTGACCACGGGCTCGATCATGATCGCGGTCGGCTGGACCGGTGCGGGCGTCTCGGCCGCGCTGATCCCGGCGGCGCTCCTGCTCTTGGCCTGTGCCGTCGTCGTGCAGTTGACCGTGATCACGGCCCTGTGCTGCACGGCCTTCTGGATGAAGGGCCCGAGCGTGACTTTCGCGTTCCTCGGCGCGCAGATCCAGGAGAACGCCACCCGCTTCCCGCTCCAGATCTACCCGCGCTTCGTCCGCGGGGCCCTGACCTGGGTGGTCCCGTTCGCGTTCGTGAACTTCGTCCCGGTGAGCATCCTGACCGGCGAACTCCCGCTCTGGTGGCTCGCCTTCCCGCCCTTGATGGCCGCCGTCCTGCTCGTCGCCACCACCCTCATCGCCCGGGCGGGCATCGCCCGCTACGAATCCGCAGGCCACTGAATCTAGGACGGTGAGGCGACGTCGACTCCGTTCAGGCCGGCGACTTCGAGGAGACGCTTGTCGTAGGCCGGCATCCAGTCGATGTCCTCGCGGAGTTCCATGACCGAAGCGAGGTGGACTGCGCCGAGCGAAGTGAGCGACGGCACGCGAGAAAAACAGTTGCGAGGTCCCGGTGCGGTCCGCTAAAGTTCTCGCTGTTGCCCGAGGCGTATCGTCTTGGGGCTCTTATGGAATGGAGGTGTTACTGATGGCTGTGACCTTTCGCGATCATGCCTTGAAACTCAGTTCACCTCCCATCGGCTCGCGCTGATCCACGTCGCGAGCGGATGGACCTTTCCATCAGGAGCTCGCCACCTTGGCACGCAAGTCTGAACTTTCCGAATCCTTTCAATCCACGAAGCGCCGCCGCCGCGATTTCGACGACGACGCGGTGTTCTCGGCCGACGATCAAGCCCGGTTCGAGGAGATGCGCACCGACTTCGATGAAGCCCCAGCCGACGACGGCCCGCCCACCGGAGACCGGTGGACTACCTGGTGGGACTCCGAGCCGCTTCAGCGTGGCCCCGAGCCGCTGCCGGACTGGGTCATCACCGACCACGGGGCCGTCGACTACGAACTCGGCGTCCTCAAGACCGGCAAGGAAGCCGACGTCTTCCTCATCGAACGCGCCATCCCAGGGACCGACCGGGCCGTCATCATGGCCGCGAAGCGCTATCGCAGCGCCGAGCACACCCAGTTCAACCGGGCCGGGGACTACACCGCCGGTCGCGGTGCGAAACGCTCGCGCGACGCCCGCGCGATGGCCAAGCGCACCACCTTCGGCCTCGAGCAGGCCGCGGGCCGGTGGGCCGCGAGCGAGTTCGACGCGCTCAAGCGCCTCTACGCCGCCGGTGTCCCGGTCCCGTACCCGGTCCAGATCCTGGGCCGCGAGGTGATCATGGAGTTCATCGGGCACGGCCGCACCGCAGCGCCGCGACTGGCCGAGATCCGGCCCGACGAGCTTGAACTCGAGAGTCTGTGGGAGCAGGCCGCCGAGGCGCTGCGGCGCATGACCGAGCTCGGATTCGCCCACGGCGACCTCTCGGCGTACAACACCGTCGTGCACGAGGGCCGGCTCATCGCGCTCGACCTGCCGCAGATCGTCGACATCTACGCCAACCCGCTCGGTCGTGACTTCCTGGCCCGGGACGTAGAGAACCTCGGGTCGTGGTTCACCACGAGAGGCTTGCCGCGATGCGAGCTCGACGACCTCGCAAATGAGCTGTTCGCGATCGCTCGAATGTCATAGTGGGAACATCGCCCCGCCTCCCCCGCGTCAGCGGGCCTATACGGCCGAGCGTGATTGTCGGGGGCGGGATATAGCCTTGTGTTGTGGCAGTTGATTACCGTCCCGCCCCCGGCACCATCCCGACCGAACCGGGCGTCTACCGCTTTCGCGACCGCGACCGGCGCGTCATCTACGTCGGCAAGGCGAAGAACCTCCGCAACCGCCTCAACTCCTATTTCGCGGACGAGACGCGGCTGCACGAGCGCACCCGCCGCATGGTCAACACCGCCCGCAGCGTCGAGTGGACCGTGGTCGCCACCGAGGTCGAGGCCCTCCAGCTGGAGTGGACCTGGATCAAGGAATACGACCCGCGCTTCAACGTCATGTTCAAGGACGACAAGTCCTACCCCTGGCTCGCCGTCACCGTGGGGGAGGAGTTCCCGCGCGCGCAGGTCATGCGCGGCTCCCGCCGCAAAGGAGTGCGCTACTTCGGGCCGTTCGGCTCGGCCTGGGCCATCCGCCAGACCCTCGACCTGCTCACCCGGGTCTTCCCCATCCGCACCTGCACTGACACCGAGTTCAAGCGCTGCAACCGCATCGGCCGCCCCAACCTCCTGGCCGACATCGGCAAGTGCTCGGCCCCGTGCGTCGGCCGCATCTCCGCCGAGGATTACCGCGAACTCGTGAACGGCTTCTGCGCCTTCATGTCCGGCGACCACGCCCCCGTCCGCCGCCGCCTGATCAAGGAGATGCAGGAGGCCTCCGAAGCCCTAGAGTTCGAGAAGGCCGCGCGATTGAGGGACGACATCGGCGCGCTCGACAAGGTCCTCGAACAGCAGGTCGTGGTCCTCGCCGAAGACGTCGACTGCGACGTGATGGCCGTGGCCGACGACGAGCTCCAGGCCGCCGTCCAGGTCTTCCACGTCCGCGGCGGACGCATCCGCGGCCAGCGCGGCTGGGTCGTCGACAAGCCCGAACCCGTGGACGTCGCCGGGCTCGTCGAGAGTTTCTGCCTCCAGTTCTACGGCGAGCAGAACGAAGTCGTCCCGCGCGAAGTGCTCGTCCCAGCTCTTCCGGGCGACGCCGAAGCGCTCGCCGAGCTGCTCTCGGAGCGACGCGGCGCGAAGGTCGACCTGCGCGTGCCGCGCCGCGGCGACAAGCGCGCGCTGGCCGAGACGGTGGAGAAGAACGCGGTCGAGAATCTCCAGCGCCACAAGCTCAAGCGCGCCGGTGACCTCACCGCCCGCTCCAAAGCCCTCGAAGAACTCGCCGACGCCCTGGACCTGCCTGAGGCCCCGTTGCGGATCGAATGCTACGACGTCTCCCAGTCCCAAGGGGAGGACGTGGTCGCCTCGATGGTCGTGTTCGAGGACGGCCTGCCGCGCAAGAGCGAGTACCGCCGCTTCGTCATCAAGGGAGAGAAGAAGGACGACCTCTCCTCGCTCCAGGAGACGTTGCGCCGCCGCCTCGCCAAGCTCGCCGACCAGCCCGTCGGCTCGCCCGCCGAAGAAGGCGAGGAGCCCAAGCGCGGCTTCCACTACCCGCCGCAGCTCCTCGTAGTGGACGGCGGCCAGCCGCAAGTCGCGGCCGCCGAAGCGGTCTTCGCCGAACTCGGGATCGACACGATCAACCTCGCCGGTCTCGCCAAGCGCCTCGAGGAGATCTGGCTTCCCGGCGAGGAGTACCCGGTTATCCTCTCGCGCACCTCCGAGGCCCTGTACCTCATGCAGCGCGTGCGGGATGAGGCTCACCGGTTCGCCATCTCCCTGCATCGCGCGCGGCGTCGCAAGAAGATGAGCGTCTCCGCCCTCGACGGCGTGCCCGGTCTCGGCGAATCCAAGCGCAAAGCCCTCCTCAAGGAGTTCGGGTCCGTCAAGCGCCTCCGCGAGGCCGAACTGTCCGATTTGGAAGCGGTTGCGGGGATCGGGCCGAAACTGGCCGAGGCCGTACAGACACATTTGCGTAATCCCGACGACAACGGGGCTTGAGAAGCGGTAGGTAGTAATACGCTTGTCAGTTCGGCAGACAGGCCGACGCCGTGTCACCACGGCGGCAGGATCGATCTCGGGGATACTTGACTTATGGGTGTGGCAGCAGAGCATGCGGGTTCCAGCGACCGCAGCGAATTGGACCTCGTCATCGTCACCGGCATTTCGGGCGGCGGCCGCTCCACCGTGGCGCGCGCACTCGAGAACGTCGGCTACTACGTCATCGACAACCTCCCCGAATCTCTGGTCGGCGCGGCCGCCGAACTGGCCGCGGCCGGGGGAGAAGAGGTGCGGCGCACCGCGATGGTCCTCGACGTGCGCTCGCGCGCGTTCATGACCGACCTCGTGGGCGTCCTGGAGGACCTGCGCAAGGGTGGCTTCAAACCGCATCTGGTGTTCGTGGACGCCGACGACGACATCATCATCCGCCGCTTCGAGAAGGTCCGCCGCGCCCACCCGCTCCAAGGGGACGGCCTGCTCGCGGACGGGATCGCCGCCGAGCGCCGCATCCTCGAACCGGCCCGCGGCTCGGCCGACACGCTGTTCGACACCACGCACCTCAACGAGAACCAGCTGCGCGCCCGCGTCGAGGAGGCCTTCCTCGCGCCCTCCTCCCCGGGCGTGCAGTTCACCTGCATGTCCTTCGGGTTCAAGTACGGCATCCCGCGCGATGCCGATTATGTCGCTGACGTACGATTCCTTCCCAACCCGTACTGGGTTCCCACCCTGCGCGAGTACACCGGGACGGACAAGGACGTGTCCGACTACGTCCTCGGCCAGGACGGCGCCGAGGAATTCGTCGACGCCTACGCCTCCCTGTTGCTCGGCACCACGCAAGGGTTCGAACGGGAAGGCAAGCGCTACATGACGATCGCCATCGGCTGCACGGGCGGCAAGCACCGCTCCGTCGCCATCGCCGAATCGCTCGCGAAGCGCCTCAACGCCGCCGGGTTCCCCGCGAACACGCACCACCGGGACCGAGGGAAAGAGTGACGGCGCCCGTGCCGCGCGGCACCGACAGCGCGTCCCGGCCCCGCCGGGCCGGGCCCCGCCCCTCCGGCAACGCCGGCACGGGACCGGCCTGGCCGCTCCCGCCGGGCGAACCCCCCGACCTCCCGCCGCGTCGCGCCGATCCCGCCTCCCCGGCCACTCCCGGCCGCGAAGCGGCACCCCCAGCACCCTGATTCCGAGGTAACCGCTGATGCTCAAAGTCGTCGCGTTCGGCGGCGGGCGGGGTCTCTCCGCCTCGCTCCGCGCCCTCACCAGGCTCGGCATCGACCTGACGGCCGTGGTCACCGTCGCCGACGACGGCGGCTCCTCCGGGGAGATACGCGCTTCCCGCCCGGTACTGCCGCCCGGCGACCTGCGCAAGGCCCTCGTCGCCACCGCCGACCCGGCCCGCGCCGACGCCATCGCGACGTTCGCCCACCGCTTCGACGGCGACGACTTCCTCGCCGGGCACCCGGTCGGCAACATCGTCCTCACCTCGCTCCTCGAACGCCACGACAACCCCGTCGACGCCCTCGACGCGGCCGCCCACATGCTCGGCTCCCGCGCCCACATCCTCCCCATGGCCTGCGTCCCGCTCGATATCGAGGCCGACCTCGCCGAAGGCCCCGGCACCCGCACCATCGTCGGCCAGCACGACGTCGCCGTCGCCGACGGCCGCGTCAAGGACGTGCGCCTCGTCCCCGCCGACGCCACCGCCTGCCCCGAGACCCTGGCCGCCGTCGCCGATGCCGACTGGCACATATTCGGCCCCGGCTCCTGGTACACCTCCGTCATCCCGCACCTGCTCCTGCCCGACCTCCGCGAGGCCATCGGCGCCGCCAAAGCCCGCCGCATCGTCGTGCTCAACCTCTCCGAGGAGAAGGAGACCGACGGCCTCACCCCCGCCGGGCATGTCGACACGCTGCGCCGTTACGCCGAAGGTGTCCGGTTTCACTACGTCGTGTCGGGCGACCCCCGCACCCTCGACGATCCCGAATCGTTGAACAGTGCGGCACAATCGTTGGAGGCCGAGCTGGTCGCGGCGGACCTCGCCGCCGACGGCGTGACACACGATGTCACGGCGCTGGCCGCCGTATTGGGAAATCTGCTCGTCGAAGATGGTGGTTAACGAATGGCGATGACCTCGGAGGTCAAGGACGAACTCAGTCGCATCGAGGTGACGAAATCCTGCTGCCAGCGCGCCGAACTGGGCGCGCTGTTCCGCTTCGCCGGAGGACTCCACCTCGTCGGCCAGGGGAACGTCGTGGTCGAGGCCGAGGTCGACGCCGGGAATGTCGCCCGCCGCGCCAAACGCATGATCAACGACCTCTACCACTACGAGTCCGAGATTCACGTCCTCGTCGCCGCCGGGCTGCGCCGCAACAACCACTACCTGCTGCGCGTCATGGCCGACGGGCAGGGCTTCTCCAAGCAGATCGGCCTCACCGACCAGCGCGGCTACCCCGTCCGGGGCCTGCCCAACCACGTCGTCGGCGCCTACCCGTGCTGCTCCGAAGCCGCCTGGCGCGGGGCGTTCCTCGCCCGCGGCTCGCTCACCGAGCCCGGCCGCTCCTCGGCCCTCGAAGTCTCCTGCCCCGGCCCCGAGTCCGCGCTCGCCCTCGTCGGCGCCGCGCGCCGCCTCGGAATCGTCGCGAAATCCCGTGACGTGCGCGGGGTCGACCGCGTCGTCATCCGCGACGGCGACGCCATCGGCGAACTGCTCACCAGGCTCGGTGCTCACAGCTCCGTCCTCACCTGGGAGGAGCGGCGCGTGCGCCGGGAGGTCCGCGCCACCGCCAACCGCCTCGCCAACTTCGACGACGCCAACCTGCGCCGCTCGGCGCGCGCCGCCGTCGCCGCCGCCGCGAAGGTCACCCGCGCCCTCGAAGTCCTCGGCGAGGACGTGCCCGGGCACCTCGCGTCGGCCGGGCGCCTGCGTCTCGACCACCGCCAGGCCTCTCTCGAGGAGCTCGGCGCGCTCGCCGACCCGCCGCTCACCAAGGACGCCATCGCCGGGCGCATCCGCCGCCTCATCAACATGGCCGCCAAACGCGCCCAAGAGGCCGGCGTCCCCGGCCCGGATGACGTCGTCGCCGAAGAAGAGATGCTCGTCGCCTGAGAAGGCCCGCGACCTGCCCGGGCTCGGTCCACCGCATCGACGGGTCGGAAGAAGTCAGCCCCTGTCCTGCGAATCCGGCCGGGCGGTATCCGGCCCATTCGCCCGCTCGCCGCGTTGTCGGCCCTCGCGATCCAACCCGGTATCGGGAAGGCCTTCCGCCTTGGGAGCGAACACATGGATTCGGATTCCACCTCCCCCGGATTCGCAGGACAGGGGCTAGGCTTAACCGCGATGTCACACCCGTGTTCCGGGTGTGACATGATCGGGGGGATCCGGCCGCAGCACCTTCAGGAACCGCGGCGGTAGGGTCAAAGAGTGCTCGGCGACGAGGCCGAACAGCGATCTGTTCCACCGTCGCTATTCGGCTGAACGGATCGCGTGCGAGACCGCCTCCGGTCTCAGACAGATATCCGATCCTGTTCTAGCGAGGAGATGGCACGTGACCATCCGCGTTGGCGTCAACGGCTTCGGCCGCATTGGGCGCAACTTCTTCCGGGCGGTTCTCGCCTCCGGTGCCGACATCGAAATCGTCGCTTTCAACGACCTCGGTGACGTCGATACCATTGCGAACCTCCTGAAATACGACTCGATCCTGGGCCGCCTGCCTTACGAGGTCAAAGTCGGTGCCGACGAGCTCACCGTCAACGGCAAGACCATCAAGGCCTTCAGCGAGCGCGACCCCGGTAGCATCCCGTGGGCCGAGGTCGGCGCGGACGTCGTCATCGAGTCCACCGGCTTCTTCACCGACGGCACCAAGGCCGCCGCGCACCTCGGCGAGACCGTCAAGAAGGTCATCATCTCCGCTCCGGCGAAGAACGAGGACCTCACCGTCGTCATGGGCGTGAACAACGACAAGTACGACGGTTCGCAGCACCACATCATCTCGAACGCGTCCTGCACCACCAACTGCCTGGCGCCGATGGCCAAGGTCCTCAACGAAGCCGTCGGCATCGAAAAGGGCCTCATGACCACCATCCACGCCTACACGCAGGACCAGAACCTGCAGGACGGCCCGCACAAGGACCCGCGCCGCGCCCGCGCCGCCGGCCTGAACGTCGTGCCCACCACGACCGGCGCCGCCAAGGCCGTCGGCGTGGTGCTGCCCGAGCTCAACGGCAAACTCGACGGCTACTCGCTGCGCGTCCCGATCGCGACCGGCTCGATCACCGACCTCACCTTCGAGGCCTCGCGTGACGTCACCGCCGAAGAGGTCAACGCCGCGCTCAAGGCCGCCGCCGAGGG
>DATABR010000135.1:0-8748 GCA_036259435.1 Glycomyces sp. | reverse complement strand
CTGGCGGCCACGCTGGACCTGTGCTTCGACCGGATCGCCGAGATCCGCGCCGAGGCCCGCCGGAACCCGGCCTCGCCGCCGCGGCCGCGCTGGCCGAAGATCGTGCTGCGGACCCCCAAGGGCTGGACCGGTCCCGCCGAGGTCGACGGCGTGCCCGTGGAGGGCACGTGGCGCGCCCACCAGGTGCCGCTGTCGGCGGTGCGGTCCAATCCGGACCACCTGGCGATGCTCGAGGATTGGATGCGCTCGTACCGGCCCGAGGAGCTGTTCGACGCGACCGGCAAGCCCGTCCCGGAGGTCGTCGGGCTCCCGCCGGAGGGCACGGCGCGCATGAGCGCGAACCCGCACGCCAACGGCGGGCTCCTGCTGCGCGGCCTGGTGCTGCCGGACTACCGCGACTACGGTCAGGCGGTCGAGGGCCACGGCCGCACGGTCGGCGAGGCGACGAAGGTGCTCGGCGCATGGATCCGGGACGTCATCGCGCAGAACCCCGACCGGTTCCGGCTCTTCGGGCCCGACGAGGTGGCGTCGAACCGGCTCGGCGCGGCCTTCGACACGACCGACCGGCAGTGGGAAGCCGAGATCCTGCCCACCGACGAGCACCAGGCCCCGCACGGGCGGGTCATGGAGGCCCTCTCGGAGCATTTGTGCGAGGGCTGGCTCGAGGGCTATCTGCTCACCGGCCGGCACGGCCTGTTCACCAGTTACGAGGCGTTCATCCATATCGTCGACGCGATGTTCAACCAGCACGCGAAGTGGCTCGAGACCACGAACCGCATCCCGTGGCGGCAGCCGGTCGCCTCGCTCAACTACCTGCTGTCGAGCCACGTGTGGCGCCAGGACCACAATGGCTTCTCGCACCAGGACCCGGGCTTCATCGACCACGTGATGACCAAGAAGGCTGACGTCGCGCGGGTCTACCTGCCGCCGGACGCCAACACACTGCTGTCCACGATGGACCACTGCTTGCGCTCGCGCCAGTACGTGAACGTGGTGGTGGCCGGCAAGCAGCCGGCGCTCCAGTACCTGAACATGGACGAGGCGGTGCGCCATTGCGAACGAGGCCTGGGCATCTGGGAGTGGGCCTCGACCGACGACGGGCAGTCGCCCGACGTGGTGCTCGCGTGCGCCGGGGACGTGCCCACATTGGAGGTGCTGGCCGCGGCCGACCTGCTGCGGCGGGCGCTGCCGCGGCTCAAGGTGCGCGTGGTCAACGTCGTGGACCTCATGCGGCTCCAACCCGACACCGAGCACCCCCACGGCCTCGGCGACCGGCAGTTCGACACGATCTTCACCACCGACAAGCCGGTCCTGTTCGCCTACCACGGCTACCCGATGCTCATCCATCGCCTCACCTACCGGCGCACCAACCACCACAACATCCACGTGCGCGGCTATAAGGAGGAGGGCACCACGACCACGCCGTTCGACATGGTCATGCTCAACGACCTCGACCGGTACCGGCTGGTGATGGACGTGATCGACCGGGTGCCTGGCCTGGGCCCGAACGCGGCGGGCCTGCGGCAACAGATGTGGGACGCACGGCTCGCGGCCCGCGAGCACACCCGCGCCCACGGCGAGGACCTGCCCGCCGTGTCCGGATGGAGCTGGCCGAATTGAGATGGTTCGGAACCTCAAGCGGCGCAGACGGTCCGCATGAGGATCAACGAGTTCTGAAAGTTCGGCAAGTGGTTCCCGGTGTTCGCGTCGATGCCGAAGATGCTGCGCGAACTCGAGGACGACCCGGGCTTGGGACTGCTCGACTCGCGGAATCGGCCCCAGAGTGATCATGGTGGTCCAGTACTGGCGCAGCGAAGAGCACCTGGAGCGCTACGCCCGCTCCCAGGTCCACGCGCACCGCGGGTTTGGAAGTGGTTCAACCGCAACGTGAAGAGCAACGGCGAGGTCGGCCTCTGGCACGAGCTGTTCAAGGTCCCGGCCGGGTCCTACGACACCTCGTACATCAACATGCCGCCGTACGGGCTGGCCAAGGCCGCCAAGGAGAAGGACGCGCCGCGCACCGACCCGGACGATCACGACCACGAGACCGGGGCCGTCCACTAGGGTCACGCTTCGAGAAGCGCGAACTCCTTCTCCAGGTTCTCGCAGGCCCATTGGTGCTGCTCGGCGGTCTCACTGGTTCCGGGGCTGCGCACCGCGCCCTCGGTCGCGAGGATGAGCCACAGGTAGACGCGGTAGAGCACGAGCCGCCGCTCCTCCCCCGGTTCCATCGCGCGTCCGAGGAATCCGTGGATCGTGGCCTCGGCTTCCGCGGACGGGACGAACATGGTGAGCGAAGCGAGCTCGGCGATCGGATCCCCGTAGAAGGCTCTCTCGCCGTCGATGAAGCCGTCGAGGCGCAAGCCGTCCTTGTCGTGGACGACGAAGATGTTGCCGTCCCAGAGGTCGAAGTGGACCAGCGCGGGCCGGGACACCGCATCGAGCAGCGGCCGTTCCCCCTCCAGGAACGCGGCGATCTCGGCGGTCGGGCGCGGCAGGAGGACGCCGAGGCGGTCGGCGTCGCGCAGGATGTCGGCGATGAACGCCAGGTACGACGCTGCCCAGCTGCCGGAGGCGGTGCGGCCGTCCTTGCGGACGTATCCGAAGCGCTCGCCGGTCATGGTGCTGAAGCGAGCGCTCGCCGCCCCGATCTCGCGGCGCAGCCCCAGCAGCGCGGCCTCGGGCAGGCGGTCCTTCTCGACTTTGGGCAGCGGCACTCCTTTGAGGCGATCCATGATCAGGATTCCGGCCTCAGGATCGGCGTGCCAGACCTTCGGCATGGGCACGCCCGCCTCGAGCGCCCGCTCGAAGCACTCGATCTCGGTGACCATGAGTTCGGCCTCGTAGGTCAGCACCTCGGCGTCCGCGGCCGGGGCGACTTTGACGACCAGTCGACGGCCGTCGGCGAGATGGAGTGCGTGGGCGGCGTTGAAGAAGCCGTCCGTGAACTCCTCGTGGGCCGTGAACTCGAGGTCCCCGCCCAGGCGTTCGCGAACGAGGCATTCGACGTCGGCACGGCTGAGGCGTGGACGGCACGTGATCTCCATCGGGCCATTCTGGCGTCCCGACGGCGATGCCGCAACGGGTTACGCGTGGCGCCCTTGCCCGGTCGGGCGCTTCGGACCTAGCGTGGGAGGTCGAACGCGAGCGGACATCGGAGGCTTTCATGGACACACCGCGGCTGCGCGGGCTGCGGCCCGGAGATCTCGGCTGGATCGTCTACAGCCAGGGCAAGGGCTACTGGGAGCAGCTCGGATGGAACGGCGAGTACGAGGCGCTCGTCGCACGGATCGTCGCCGACTTCGCCGAGGACCACGACCCGACCCGGGAGACGGGCTGGATCGCCGAGATCGACGGCGAGCCGGTCGGCTCGGTCCTGTGCGTCAGTGGCGGTCCCCCGACGGCGGGCGAGTCGGTCGCGAAGCTGCGGCTGCTGTGGGTCGAGCCGTCGGCGCGCGGCAAGGGCGTGGGAGGGCTGCTGGTGCGCGAGTGCGTCGACTTCGCGCGCGAGGCCGGGTACCTGTCGATGACGTTGTGGACTGCGAGCATCCTGGACTCGGCGCGGCGGCTGTACGAGGAGGCCGGGTTCGCGTTGGCGAGCGAGCAGCCGGCGCAGTTGTTCGGCAAGGACGACCTGGTGACCCAGGTGTGGGACCTGCCGCTGCGCGACCAGGTCGCGTGAACGCGCGACAGGCGCGAAACAGTGACGCAGAGTGATCCGGGCCACGGCAGAAATATTCGAACGGGAGCGGTTGTCGTATAAGGCGTTAGCACTCTCGGGTTGGGAGTGCTAAACCTGAGGAAGGAGACAGCCATCATGATCGTTCGCTACCAGCACCCTTACGCGGCGTTCCGGCAGTTCGACCGCGAGTTCGAGCGCCTGGTCCGGCTCGGCTTCGGCCGCGCCGCGGTCCAGAACTCCCTGCGCGCCGACGTCCACACCGAGGGCGAGGACCTCGTGGTCACCGCCGCGGTCCCGGGCGTGAGCGCCGAGGACGTCACCGTCGAGCTCGAGGGCCGTCGCCTGTCGATCACCGCCGAGCGCCGCGAGCGCGAGGTCGCCGAGGGCGACCGCTACCTCGTGCGCGGCCTGTCCGCCGGTTCGTTCCGCCGCGAGTTCACGCTTCCGGAGGGCACGACCGCCGAGCAGCTGAGCGCGGAGGTCGCCGACGGGCTCCTGACAGTGCGCATCCAGGGCGCGATCAGGCCCGCCCCGCAGGCCCAACGCATCCCGATCAAGGGCGCGCCGGTCGAGATCGAGTCCGAGGCGAAGTCCGAAGACGCCGAGTAAGAGCGCCGAAGCCGACGGCCCCGGGGATTCCCGGGGCCGTTCGCCTCTCCGATGCATGAGCGGCCGGGCCTCAGCGGCGGTGTGCGGCCCCGACTGTCTTGGCGGCCTTGCGGAGGTCGGCGTTGAACCGCGCGATCGCCTCGTCGCGTTCGTCGCCCTCGAGGCGGATCACCGCGGACGGATGGACGGTGGCCAGGAATTCGTACCGTTCGTCCACTCCTTCGAGCGCCAGGTCGTAGACCTTGCCCCTCTGGGTGCTGACACGGAAATCCGCGCCCATGAGGGACTGGGCCGCAGTGGCCCCGAGCGCGACCACGAGCGCGGGCTTGACCGCGCTCAACTCGGCGAGCAGCCAGGGACGGCAGGCGGTCACCTCGCTGCGGGCCGGCTTCTTGTGGAGGCGACGACCGCTCCGCTCTGACTCTTCGAACTTGAAGTGCTTGACCGCGTTGGTGAGGTAGATCCGGGATCGGTCGATGCCGACCTCCTCGAGCGCCTGGTCCAGCAGCCGCCCGGCGGGGCCCACGAACGGTTCGCCTTCGCGGTCCTCCACGTCGCCCGGCTGCTCGCCGACCAGGAAGAGGCGGGCGTCTCGGGGGCCATCGCCGAACACGGTCTGCGTGGCCCCGCGGTACAGGTCGCAGCCCTCGCAGGATCGGGCCGCCTTCCGCAGCCGGGTGATGCCGCCGCTTTCGGGCACCCACTCCTCGGCGCCGGGATGCCGTGCTGCCATGTCGCCACCTGCCGATCGGGGTCCGCCAGAGCTTGAGCTGGGTGTATACCCAAGGATCGAAGCGATGAACACTGCGCGTCCGGGCCGACGGAGCGACTCGTGCGTGGCGACAGTGACCGGCGAGACGATACGATCCGCGGACGACACGCGTTCAGGTTCGGCCTCGCCCGCGGGCAGCTCCGCGGCCCCGGCGGCGAGCTCCCGGCGTTCATGGCTCTCCGCTCGGCGAACTCGAGGCGGGCCGCCGCGCGGTCGCCGAGGCCGAGTCCGGCGGCCCGGGCAGCGTGCGGCTCGCGTCGGAGACGTTCCTGCCCCTCACCGGTCCGCTCGCCGCCTTCAAGGCCGCGCACCCCGACATCGAAGTCCTGCTCCACCAACGAGATGGAGCAGGCACTGTGCGCGTCGAAGACCTCGCGGACGAGCCATTCGTCACGACCAAGCCCGGGCAGTGGCAGCGGCGCCTCCTCGACTGGCTGTTCGCCGACCGCAACCTGGAGCCGCGCATCGTCTGCGCCACCGATGAACCCGCGGCCACCTACGCGCTGGTCAGCGCCGGCCTCGGCATCGGCCTGTTCCCCACGCTCGCCCGCAGCACCCGCCCGGATCCCGGCGTCGCCTGGGCGATCATCGATCACCCGCACTGCAACCGCACTCTCAGTCTCCACTGGGTGAGCGACGACCGGCCTCCCGCGGCGGTCAGCCTCATGCGAACGCAGATCACCGATTGGAACTGGGGCGCTGCCGCCTAGAAATGGTCGAAGCGGGCCCGGAAACCGGACCCGCTCTGACGAAGACGCTCTTTATGGAGGTGGGTACGGGATTCGAACCCGTGTGCACGGCTTTGCAGGCCGTTACCTAACCACTCGGACAACCCACCCTGACGCGAAAGGCCCAAGCCTTGTGAACCTGGGCCTTCTCGCTTCGGTGGACGATACTGGGATTGAACCAGTGACCTCTCCCGTGTCAGGGGAGTGCTCTCCCGCTGAGCTAATCGTCCGGGAAGGCGCTCTTTCGAGCTCCGAGCGGACGACCGGGATCGAACCGGCGACCTACACCTTGGCAAGGTGTCGCGCTACCAACTGCGCTACGTCCGCACGTCCACCTGGGGTTTTTGCATTCCCCGGCGACGGGATAGAACTTTACCCAATGCTCAGGCGAGCGTCCACCGGGGGTCGAGCCTTCCGGCTCGGACCCGTGTTGTCGCAGCGCTCTGGCAGAATCCTCCCGTGGCACAAGCTATCGATCAACGCATCGCCGAAGAACTCTCGGTCGGCTCGCATCAAGTCCGCTCGGCCGTCGCGCTTCTCGACGACGGCTCCACTGTCCCGTTCATCGCCCGGTACCGCAAAGAGGCCACCGGGGGCCTCTCCGACGAGCAGCTGCGCGCGCTCGAAGAGCGGCTGGGCTACCTGCGCGAGTTGGAGGCCCGCCGCAAAGCGGTGCTCGAATCGGTCGCCGAGCAGGGAAAACTCACCGAATCGCTCGCCGCGCAGATCCAGGCCGCCGACACCAAGGCCCGACTGGAGGACCTCTACGCGCCTTTCAAGGTCAAGCGCCGCACCAAGGCCCAGGTCGCCCGCGAGGCCGGGCTCGAACCGCTCGCGGACCTGCTGCTGAGTGATCCCTCACAGGATCCCGAGACCACTGCCGCCGCGTTCCTCAACCCGGAAGCGGACGTGAACGATGCGGCAGCGGCCCTCGCCGGGGCCCGCGCAATCCTCACCGAACGCTTCGGTGAGGACGCCGACCTCATCGGCGACCTGCGCGAACGCATGTGGAGGCGGGGCCGACTCGTTTCGAAGGTGCGCGACGGCGCGGAGGAGAAAGGCGCGAAGTTCTCGGACTACTTCGACTTCGCCGAGACCTTCACCACGCTTCCCTCGCACCGGGTGCTCGCGCTCATGCGCGGCGAGAAGGAGGAGGCGCTCTCGCTCTCCCTGGAGCCGGGTGAGTCCGAAGTCGACGGGGCCGACTGCGAGGGGATGATCGCCGCGAAGTTCGGCGTCCGCGACGAGGGCCGGCCCGCCGACGCGTGGCTCGCCAAGACCGTCTCGTGGGCTTGGCGCACCCGCATCCTCGTCAAGCTCGGCGTGGACCTGCGGATGCGGCTGTGGCAGCAGGCCGAGGACGGGGCCGTCAAGGTCTTCGCCGCGAACCTGAAGGACCTGCTCCTGGCCGCCCCGGCCGGGCCCAAGACCGTGATGGGCCTCGACCCGGGCTACCGCACCGGCGTCAAGGTCGCCGTGGTCGACGCCACCGGCAAGGTCCTCGACGCCACCGCGATCTACCCGCACCAGCCGCAGAACCAGTGGGACGCTTCACTGGCGACACTCGGTGCGCTGGTCAAGAAGCACGGCGTGCACCTCATCGCCATCGGCAACGGCACCGCCTCGCGCGAGACCGACCGGCTCGCCGCCGACCTCATCAAGGCGTTCGCGGGCACGGCCGAGCTGGCGAAGATCGTGGTCTCCGAGGCCGGGGCCTCGATCTACTCGGCGTCGGCCTACGCCACCAAGGAGCTCCCAGGCATGGACGTGTCCCTGCGCGGGGCCGTCTCGATCGCGCGTCGGCTCCAGGACCCACTCGCCGAGCTGGTGAAGATCGAGCCGAAGCACATCGGCGTCGGCCAGTACCAGCACGACCTCACTGAGTCCAAACTCACCAAATCCCTTGAGGCCGTCGTCGAAGACGCCGTGAACGCTGTCGGCGTGGACCTCAACACCGCTTCGGTGCCGCTGCTGTCGCAGGTGTCGGGCCTGAGCGAGAGCGTGGCCGCGAACATCGTGGCGCATCGCGACGAGCACGGCCGCTTCGCCGACCGCAAGGGCCTGCTCAAAGTGCCTCGCCTGGGCCCCAAGGCCTTCGAGCAGGCCGCCGGGTTCCTGCGGGTGCCGGGCGGCGCGAACCCGCTCGACGCCTCCTCCGTGCACCCTGAGGCCTACCCGGTCGTGGAGCGCATCCTCGCCGCGACGGGCGCGCCCATCGGCGGGCTCGTGGGCGACGCGACGACCCTCCGCAAGCTCAAGCCGGGCGACTTCGCCGACGACCGCTTCGGCGTGCCCACGGTCACCGACATCCTCGCCGAGCTCGAGAAGCCGGGCCGCGACCCGCGCCCGGAGTTCAAGGCCGCCACCTTCAAGGAGGGCGTGGAGAAGGTCTCGGACCTCAAGCCGGGGATGCTCCTGGAAGGGGCCGTGACGAACGTAGCCGCGTTCGGCGCGTTCGTCGACATCGGCGTCCACCAGGACGGCCTGGTGCACATCTCGGCGCTCGCGAACCGGTACGTGGAGGACCCGCGCGAGATCGTCAAGCCCGGCGACGTGGTGAAGGTGAAGGTCCTCAGCGTCGACCTCGCCCGCCAGCGCATCGCACTGACGATGCGCCTGGACGACGAGCTTGAGGCGGGCGGCGACAAGGGGCAGCAAGGCCAGCGCCGCGGCCAAGGCGGCGGGCAGGGCGGCGGCAACAAGGGCGGCAAGGGAGGCGGGCGGCAGCAGCCGCGCCAGCAGGGCGGCAGGCAGGCGGCCCCGCAGAGCGCGATGGCCGAGGCGCTGCGCCGGGCCGGGCTCACGAAGTAGCGCCGGCGTGGAGTCGGATCGCTGTCAGGGAGCACTGTCGTCAGCGAACGCCGCGTGATCGCGACGGCGCGATACCACGCCTGAATGAAGCAGCGGCGCGTGAATCGGCGTCGTCCTGAAGGATTCGAGGAGCGCCCGGCCGTGGC
>DATABR010000134.1:0-4216 GCA_036259435.1 Glycomyces sp. | reverse complement strand
GTTACCGGGCCGTCTCCCGCTACGGCCTGGTAACCGAAGCCCGAACAGCTGGGCACGAACCGGCATTGCACCTGTACTCGAGGAGAGAACCGACGCCGATAGAACGCAATGGCGCGAAGCCCGAATCGCCTGAGGCCGGAGTGATTCCGCGCCTGCGCAAGTGCCAATCGCTCCGGACCCAACTTCCCGAAGCCGAAGAGCGCCACGGCGAGTGAATGGAACGGCCCGGGATCGTTGGTACCGCCGCAGGCCGCCGAACAGGCATTGCAAGGCTCGCCCGGATTGCAGGAGGCGGCGAGGGGAGCGCCGCAGGCGGCCGAGCAGCCCGGCTGATAAGCGCTCAAGCAGGCCGAGACTTCCACAGCACCGTTCTACACACCACCACGACCGGTCGCGCACCACCCATGCGGATCAAGGGGAAGAAGGCAGCGCCAGCGAATCCCGCCGTGGGTTCCGCCTGCGGTCGGTCAAATGTCGATGAGGGACGGAAGACAACTCGGGGGTCCGAAATGAACACACTGCCCGTTATGGGCCGAACACCCCTATATCAGGGAATTGCCAGGGTCGGCTCAGGGCTCGTTCAGGCTCATGACCCACGGTTGGGTTCTCGGGGAATGAGGGGTTCCCGAGGGGTTATGGACCCGGTGAGGCGGATCTTCGGACTCATCCTCCACTGACGATCGCCGCTGACCCGTCTCACCGGGCACTCTCACCTCCGGCGCAATTGCCGAGCGTGACTCACCATTCATGACAAGTCACACCCACATGTCAGGGTTGTTGAACCGGGGGCCCATCGTGGGGAACAAATCCGAAATATACGGATAAATCTTCCGAGCCAGGCCCATTGCGGCCGCTCATCAATGCCGCGCGGATCAGCGATCGCAACCGCTCAAGAACCGAACTCCCGTTCGTCGGCGGCTCCAGATCCGAGCTTGCTCAACGACACCGCTCGAGAACCGGCTTCTCCACTCACCGATACCGCTCGGGGTTCGGCAGCAGCTCGTTCATGGCTCCGGACCGGAAGCCCTGCTCGTCCAGTTTCACGGCGGCGAAGCCCTCGACCGCGGCGAGCACGTTGGGCCGCTCGGCCACGGCCGCCACAAGTTCGGTGTCGATCTCGACCTTCGCGGTGTCGTCGCCCATGTCCCGTACACGCAGGTTCCGCACGGGGATCGCCGCCTCGGCGAGAGCGCGACGCAGCGCCTCCTCGGCTTCGGCGACGCGTTGAAGTCCGCCCGCGGTGACCTCGACGCCGTACGCGATGCGGCTCGCCAGGCAGGCCGCGGCCGGTTTGTCCCAAGTGGGTAGTCCCCAGGCTTTTGAGGCGGCGCGGATCTCGGACTTGGTGAGCCCGGCGTCGGCCAACGGCGTGAGTGCCCCCGCGTTCGCGGCGGCCCGGATGCCCGGGCGGAACCCGGCGCGGATGTCATCGGCGTTGGTGCCCGTGGCGACTGCGGCGACGCCGCGCTCGGCGGCGAGCGGGCCGACCACGCTCATGAGCTCGGTCTTGCAGAAGAAGCAGCGGTCCCCGGCGTTGGCGCGGTAACCCTCGCGGGAGAGCTCGTCGGTGGCCGGCGCGTGGTGGGCGACCCCGAGCCCGGTGGCGAACTCGCGGGCGCGGTCGAGCTCGACGCGCGGTAGTGACGGCGAGACGGCGGTGGCGGCCTCGACGCGCTCGGGGCCCAGCGCGCGCACCGCAGCGGCGAGGAGGAAGGCTGAATCGGCCCCGCCGGAGAAGGCCACCATGATCGAAGGCAGCGAAGCGAGTCGGTCGAGCAGCGCCCCAACGGCATCGGCAACCGCAACGCCTCGCTCGCCGGGGGCATCGCCGAGATCCGAAGCGGAGGGGCCGGGATCGACAGAAGCATCATCGAATCCGGCAGCCGAACCACCGGAGTCGGCGACGGCAGTACTGAAGTCGGCCGCGGTAGCGCCCGCGACGACGGTCGCATCGCTATTGCTGGAGGCTACGCCGCTTTGATCGGGATGAGTATCGACGAGTTCGGCGGCGTCGGTCGCCTGGGGAGTCGCCTGAGCCTGGGAGGTCACCTCACAGAGCCTATCCCGCCAGGAAGACCGACCTTTTTCAAAGGACATTCCGGATATGTTCCAAACGATGGGCCCCCGGTCAACAACCCTGACCTATGGGTATGACATTCCGTGCTTCACGAGGAACCCTCGGTATTGAACGCACTGCGAGGCAGGTGCCAAGCGATCGCCGGGGCTGGGAACGCGACGGGGACGGCGCTTCACGCCATCCCCTCATGAAGCCGGTTCCGTCTGAAACCGGTGCGGCTATTCGAGATCGCTGGCGACGGCCCGGAGCATCTCGGCGATCTTCGCGCCGGTCTTGCGGTCGGGGCGTCGGCCGCGCGAGAGCGGCGGCATGATCTGTTGCTCGAGCACGCCGATCATGTCCTGCAGCAGACTGTTGAGCTCCTCGGGCGAGCGCTTGGAGTTCTCGGCCGCCGTGGACGCCCCGATCTGCGGTGCGGCGATGACATGCAGGCCCATTGCCTGGACGCCGCGACGGGTGTCGATGATGCTGTACTCGACCTTCGTGCCCTTGGCGAGCTCTTCGACGCCTTCGGGAAGCGCGTCGCGGTGCACGAAGACGTCCTTGCCGCCGTCGTCGCGGGAGACGAATCCGAATCCCTTCTCGGCGTCGAACCATTTCACTCGACCACTGGGCACCGCTGAACCTCGAACTTCTCGTCTACAGGGAATTGATGAGTCCGTCAAGCCTAGCGTGGCACGAGGCGAACGGCTTGGTACGCCCGGGTGACCGCCCCACCACGCACCGCCGCCCTTTGTGGTCACTGACGGCTCGCGCCCGCCCGCAACCGTACGAGGTTGCCCGCCGCCGCCTCAATGGCGAACGATAATCACATCTGCACGCCTTGTCACACCCTTGAGTCAGGGTTGTTGACCGGGGGGCCCTTCGGTTGGAACATATCCGGAATATCGCTTAAGTCCGTCCGGCTACGGCATCGGAATCGTCAGCTTCGGCACCAAATCGAGATCGGCCGCGCCGCCGAGGAGCCGCTCGACCGCCAATCGGCCCTCATCACCCAGGTCCCGCGAGAACTCGTTGACGTACAGCTCGATGTGCTTGCGGCACACCTCGTCCGACATCTCCTGCGCGTGCTCGGCCACATAAGCGCGGCTGGCATCCGGGTGCGCCCACGCATGATCGAGCGAGGCCCGGATCGCCGCGGTGATCGCCTCGGCGTCGAGATGAAACTTCGCGACGATCGCGCCGAGCGGGATCGGGCAGCCGGTGCTGCCCTCCCACCACTCGCCGAGGTCGACCAGGCAGCCGAGGCCGTATTCGCCGTATGTGAACCGGGCCTCGTGGATCACCAGCCCGGCGTCGAAGCGGCCGTCTTGCACCGCGGGCATGATCTGGTCGAACGGCACGACCTCCCACGACACCTCGGGCGAGCCGAGGTCGCGCAGCCACAGGTTGAACAGCAGGAACGCGGTACTGCGGTCCGAAGGCACGGCCACGCGCTTCCCTGCCAGATCACCCGCGTCACCGCCTGCCGCGGTGAGGACGAGCGGACCGCACCCGCGCCCGAGCGCGCCGCCGGACGGCAGCAGCCGCCACTCGTCGCCGAGATACGGAAGCGCCGCGTAGGAGACCTTGGCGACATCGAACTCGCCTCGCGCGCAAGCGGTATTGGTGACGTCGATGTCGGCGAAGGTCAGCCGCGTGGCCGGAGCGCCGTCGATGAGGCCCGAGGTCCAGGCGTGGTAGATGAAGGTGTCGTTGGGGCAGGGCGAGTGCGCCAAATGCAGCGGCCCGGTGCCCGACTCGCCGAGTCGCGGTGCGTCCATGGCCTACAGCTCCCGGATTCCGGCGGTCAGCGTCTTCAAGGCGGCGCCCCAGTCCCACTTCTCGACATCGCGGTCGCCGATGTAGTTGGAGACGGCGCGCATCTCGGCGAACGGCAGCCCCGCCTGCTGCGCGGCCGTGGCGACGCCGAAGCCCTCCATGGCCTCCCCGATCGCGTCGGGGTAGCGGTGGGCGAGGTTCGCGGCGAGATCGTCGGACCCGGTGATCGAGGCAAGGGTGAGGATTTCGCCGCGCACGCCCTCGACAGCGACCGTCAGCACCGTGTTGCAGCCGATCCGGTTGGTCCCGAAGCCGATCTCGTCGATCGGCTGGAACCGCGAGGGGAGGGCGACACCGAGTTCGTCGGCCACCGAGTCG
>DATABR010000133.1:0-3385 GCA_036259435.1 Glycomyces sp. | reverse complement strand
GAAGGCCCGCTCGATCGAGCAGGCCCTCAAGCCCGGCGACGCCGTGCTCGTGCAGGTCACCAAGGACCCGGTCGGCCACAAGGGCGCCCGCCTGACCAGTCACGTCGCCCTTTCGGGCCGCCACCTGGTCTACGTCCCCGGCGGCAACGCCTCCGGAATCTCCCGCAAGCTCCCCGACCGCGAGCGCACCCGCCTGCGCGCGGCGCTCAAGAAGCTCGTGCCCGAGAGCGCGGGCGTCATCGTGCGCACCGCCGCCGAGGGCGCCGGCCCCGAAGAGCTGGCCCGCGACATCTCCCGCCTCCAGATGGAGTGGGAGGAGATCCAGGGCAAGTCGAAGAAGGCCAACGCGCCGGCGGTTCTGCACTCCGAGCCCGACGTGCTCATCCGCGTGGTCCGCGACGTCTTCAACGAGGACTTCAAGGAGATCCTGGTCGAAGGCGACGACGCGTACGACGAGATCCACAAGTACCTCGAGTCGGTCTCGCCCGAGCTGCTGCCGCGGCTCAAGCGCCACACCGGCACGAAGGACGTCTTCGCCGAGATGCGCGTCGACGAGCAGCTCCTCAAGGCGCTGGACCGCAAGGTCTACCTGCCTTCGGGCGGCTCGCTCGTCATCGACCGCACCGAGGCGATGACCGTGATCGACGTCAACACCGGCCGTTTCACCGGTGAGGGCGGCAACCTCGAGGAGACCGTCACCAGGAACAACCTGGAGGCGGCCGAGGAGATCGTGCGCCAGCTGCGCCTGCGCGACATCGGCGGCATCATCGTGATCGACTTCATCGACATGGTGCTCGAGTCGAACCGCGACCTGGTGCTGCGGCGCCTGACCGAATGCCTGGGCCGGGACCGGACCAAGCACCAGGTCACCGAGGTCACCTCGCTCGGCCTGGTCCAGATGACCCGCAAGCGGGTCGGTCAGGGCCTCATCGAGGCATTCTCCGAGCCGTGCGACCACTGCAAGGGCCGCGGAGTCATGATCCACACGGACGAGATCCTCGGCAACGGCCGCAAGAAGGGCAACGGGGGCGGTGGCGGCAACGCCGGCCAGAACCAGAACCAGGGCCAGAACCAGCAGGGCGGCGGCAAGAAGAAGAAGGACAAGGCCAAGTCCGGCCAGCAGCAGCAACAGCAGCAGGGCCAGCAGAAGAAGCAGGACAAGGCCGACGCGCACGTGAAGTCCGCCGCCGCCGAGACCGCGAAGATCGCGGCCGCGCTCGGTGAACACGGGCACGACGACGAGGACGTCGAAGTCGAGATCGTCGACGAGACGACCTTCGAACCGACCGGCACGGCCGAGCCGGCCGAGGCCGACTACGTGGTCGAGACCGAGCCGATCGACACCGCCGCCGCGACCGAGGAGGCCGTCCCGGCGGACGCCGACGAGGTCCTGGCGGAGGAGGCGGCCGAACCGGAGGCCGACGAGCAGCCTCGCGCCGCGGCTCAGGCCCCGGCCGAGGGTGCGGACGCCGAACCCGAGACTTCCCAGCCCCGCGCCGCGGCTCAGGCCCCGGCCGAAGGCGAGGAGACCGACTGAAGGACGGGCGCGGGCCGCGAACTGTGACGTTCGCGGCCCCGGTCCGATCCCGATGCCGGAACCAGCGGGTACATGACGTACCCTAGTGAGCGGCCTATAGAGCCCTCAGCTTCTCGTCCCCGCACAAGCGGAGACGAGCGCGGAGCTCGATCGGCGGCCCAGCCAAGGCGACGTTCGCGGAGCCGGAAGTTGGCAGTTTCGGCGAAGCTTGCAAGCCGTGAACTGGCATGGTGCGTTGCACCGCGAAATTTGACAGACACCGTTCCCCTGCGGGGAACTCATTTCCCCGCACCGGGGAGGACCCAAGGAGACCGCGTCGACATGTACGCAATCGTCAAGACTGGCGGAAAGCAGTACAAGGTCGCCGAAGGAGACGTCCTCGAAGTCGAGAAGCTTCAAGGCGCACCCGGCGACACGCTTACGCTGCCTGCGGTGATGCTCGTCGACGAAGGCACTGTGGTCACCGACGCCTCTGGCGTCACGGTGAGCGGTGAACTTCTCGAGCACACCAAGGGCCCGAAGATCAAGATCCACAAGTACAAGAACAAGACCGGCTACCACAAGCGCCAGGGTCACCGCCAGCCGCTGACCCGCGTCAAGGTCACTGGCATCACCAAGTAGGGGTTGAACGATGGCACATAAGAAGGGCGCATCCAGCTCCCGCAACGGGCGTGACTCCAACTCCAAGCGACTTGGCGTCAAGCGCTTCGGCGGTCAGCACGTGAGCGCGGGCGAGATCCTCATCCGTCAGCGCGGCACCAAATACCACCCGGGCGACCTCGTCGGCCGCGGCGGCGACGACACCCTGTTCGCGCTCGCCGAGGGGGAAGTCCTCTTCTCCAGCAAGCGCGGCCGCAAGCTGGTCAACATCGTCCCCGCCTCCACCGAGGTCGCGGCGTAAGACCGGAGCGGCAACGCTCGAAAGCATGAAAAGGGCCGGGCCCGTCGAAAGACGACCCGGCCCTTTCGCATACCCGGATCACGGACCCCGCTCAGCGCAAGCCGAAACCGAAACCCCCGACACCGACCGAACGGTGCCCCGCCTCCGAGAATCCCGGCGGCGTCCCCGCCTCATGCGCCGGCTCTTCCGAAGGCGACTCCGTTCCCCTCGCCCGCGCAACAGGCGCAACCACCGAACCCCGCCGAGTGACTGCCGGCGGCACGGGCTCACCGCTCACTCCCACCCGTAACCCGAAGCCGCTTCACGACCACGCCTCGTTGTCGTACCCCTACGGCACTATCGAGACCGGGGGTGACCGCGTGCCGACACACCCGAGCCCGGGGTAGCGATCGGGCCTCGATGTCGTACCCCCGGCGTACGTTTCGGATCAGGGGGCCTTCGCGAGTCCGATTTGCGGAGACCCTCCGCGACACACCGAGACACGCCCGCTTCCCCGGGTCGGCTTGCGCCGCAGCGGTATTCCCGCAGATCAGCCGCACCCGCGACCCCCTCTGCTCGCTTAAGGGACCCCCCCTGATTCAGGCCCTCGAAACCCCGTGTATATTTGTCCATGCCCGAGGGGAACGGAACAGCCGAGAAGGACTGGTCCGGAAGCCGCCGGAGACCAGCGACAGACTCACAGAGTTATGGCGCGGTCCGGAAGCTGAACTCGGGGTCTTTGAGACTCACTAGAGGCTCGATCGCATGTGACACAGGTTAATCGACCTGAAGTTTGCAGAGTGATCCGAGACTGTTAGAGTTGAGAGGTTGCTCCGGCTGAGGCCGAATCCAGATAAATGGATCGACTTGGTTGTGGCGTGTTGTTTGAGAACTCAACAGGGTGTTTGGATGGTCAGCGTGCGGGCTGATCGGGTGCTTCTGGCCTAGGTGCTGGGAGTGTGACTCGG
>DATABR010000132.1:0-5726 GCA_036259435.1 Glycomyces sp. | reverse complement strand
ACAGGCCGATACCCGCGTGCTTTATTCCACGCTCCTTGAAACGCAAAGGTCCGCCTTCCGCATCGTCCTCGGCCTCGCGCTGCTCGTCGTTCCAGTAATCGCCCTCGTTCTCGCCTACTTGCTGCCCACCATCCGCACGTTCCAGCTCAGCCGCACCGAAGGCCTCGGCGTCTTCGCCTCCACGGAGACCGTCGGCAACGGCAACTACGACCAGGCCTTCGCCGACGGCCGCTTCGTCGACAGCCTCCTCCAGCTCGCGGGCCCGACCGCCCTCATGGTCTTGACCGGCGCCGTCCTCGCGCCCCTCGCCGCCTGGTGCCTCCACCGCGCCGGCAGGCGCATCCGCACCACCGCCACGGTCGTCTGGACGCTGGCCGCGATCAGCCTCGCCCCCGTGGCCCTCACCGTCTCCTGGCTCATCGACCGCCTTGTCTCCGAAAGCGGCCGCACAGCGAGCATCTACGACTGGCCGGGCTTGATCGCCGGCGTCGTACTCGGCACCTGCGTCGTCGCCTGCCTCGCCGCCCTCCGCGGGGCCACCAGGCCCCGCAGGTTCGCCGCCGTCCTGGTCACCGCCGGTCTCGCCGCATTCGCGCTCACCGCCGCAGGCCTCCAGACCTTCGCCTACAGCTCCGTCTCCGGCCTGCCCGCCGACCTCGCGACCCCGCTGGTCCAGATCTACGAAGGCATCCACTCAGGATGGGAGCCGGGCACCGCCGCCGCGAAATCGATGCTGCTCATGGCTATCCTTGTACCCCTCGGACTCGGCGCCGCGGCTCTGTTCGCCGCCGCCCGCACCAGGATCGACGTCATCCCCGGCCCGGCCGACCCGGCACCGGCCCGACCCCTGGCGGTCCTCGCCGGGCTCGCCGCGCTCCTAGTACTGCTCGCCGCGGTCGGTTTCTTCCTGCTGCCCTGGATCACCCGGATCGGCGACGGCACGGTCGAAGGCGGCAACCTCTGGTTCATCATCCGCCGCACCTGGGGCCCGCCGCTGGTCACCACGCTCATCGCGCTGCCCGCCGCGGCGCTCGGCGGCTACGCGATCGGCGCGCTCCGGCCTCTCGGCGACGCCTCTCACTGGCTCCTGCTCCTGTTCGCGCCCTGGCTGTTCATCGGCTCCGGCCCGCTCGGCGCGGCGAACCTCGAAGCGGTCGCGGGCGAAGGCGAGTACGTGGTCGTCGGGTCGTTCCCGCCGCGCGCGTGGATCGCGATCCCGCTGCTGTTCGTGTTCGCGGCCCTGTTCCGCGGCCTCGAAAACCGCCGGCGCGAGGCCCTCGCTCTGGGGACGACGCCTGGCTCCGCCCGCCTCGCCTTCCTCAACGCGGCCTGGCCGATGCTCGTCCTCATGGGACTGGTTCTGCTGCTCGTCCACGTCCAGGACCTGTTCTGGCAGCAGCTGACTTTGCAGGACATGCTCTCGGCCGGTCCTATGACGTGGGCGCTCAAGAACCTCGAGTTCGAGCATTCGGGTGTGGCCCTGGGCTTCCCGGGCCCGATCCTGGCCGTATACGCGCTCGCCGCGACGGCCGCCGCGATCTGGTACCTGCCGCGCCTGGCCGTCAAGGTCGGCCGGGACTGAACGCCGCGAGGGGCCGGCTTTCGCCGACCCCTCGCGATCTCGGTCCGACTCAGTTGCGCACGAACTCGATGTCGTGGAAGCGGCCCGCGGCGTTGTCGTAGTGCAGCCGCGCGCCCTCCATGTACCCGAAGAGCGCGCCCCACTCGTCGTGGCTCGCCTCCGGGAACAGTGCCACGAGGCCGCATTCGATGTGCCCGCCGTGGCCGATCACGAGGCCCGCGTCGCCGGGCCCGAGCGGGGCCATCAGCTCCGACCACTGGCGGGCGAGCGAATAGGCGTAATCGCTCGCGGCGCTGCCGCGGCGGTTCACCAGCCGCGCGAGCCGCGTGAACGGCGCGCCGACGTCGTACGACGCCGCCTGCGACTCCTGGAGGAACCCGTTGACGTTCGGCAGCGTCGGGAGCTCCAGGGTCACCGCGAATCCCATTGCGATCGCGGTCTCGCGCGCCCGCGGGGCGACACTGGTCGCCACGGTCTCGAAGGGCCCCATCAAGGTCCCGGACCACCGGGCGAGCTCGACCCCCTCCTGGGAGAGGTGGACGGCCTCATCCCCGTTGCGCTTGCTGTGCCGGCGGATTTCGAGCATGGGCATTGGCGGTCTCTTCTCTTCTCGAACACGCTGCGCTGTACTAATGTACGGCTCGGCCGCTGCCTGCTCGCCCCTGGGCTTCGCCGGGGGGACCGGTCACGGCTTGACGGCGATCCCGGCCATCTGCGTCCGCTCGTACGGCTCGAAGTCCGCGACGTCGGGGATCGCCCGGTCGGGCTCCTCCGGGTACCAGCGCGAGACGTACTCCAGGCCCGGCGGCACCATCGGGAAGCCCTGGAAGTGCCCCTCCAACTGCTCGATCGGCCGGATCCAGCCGTTCCCGAGCGTCTCCAGGCAGGCCCGCGACAGCCCCTTCTGGGCCGGGTCGCCGGTGTCCGGCCAGGCGGTGAGGAACAGGTGCGAGCCGGATGCGAGCGGTTCCATGAGCGTGGCGATGATCTCGTCCGGTGATTCGGCGTCCGAGATCTGCATGATCATCCCGACGATCACGAGGGCGACCGGCCGGTCGAAGTCGAAGTGAGCCTGGACCTCGGGATTGGTGAGGATCGCGGTGGGGTCGCGCAGGTCGGCGGTGACCACAGTGGTGGTGCGGTTGTCGGCCAACAGGGCGCGGCCGTGGGAGAGCACCATCGGGTCGTTGTCGACATAGACCACGCGCGACTCGGGGTTGATCTCCTGAGCTACCTGATGGGTGTTCTGCTCGGTCGGCAGCCCGCAGCCGATGTCGAGGATCTGGTCGATCCCGCCTTGGCGCACCATGTACTGGATACCGCGGATGAGCGCCGACCGGTTCAGTCGGGTGGCCTCGCGGACCTGCGGGATCAGCCGCTCGAAGACTTCGACGGCTTCGCGGTCGGCCTTGAAGTTGTTCTTACCGCCCAGGGCGGCGTCGTAGACGCGCGCGGTCGATGGGACGGCCGGGTCGACCCCCGGCGGCGGCCATTCGGGGACTGCTTCGTTCACGGGTTTCCAATCGGCGCTGAATGGGCAAGTGACAGGGATGCGGCGTCGCTCTCGGACGATCGCGGCTCAGGTTGCGCTGGAACGCGCAAGGGGGTCGCCGGTGGGGACGTCGGTTCAGACTAGCCCATCGGGCCGGTCGCCATGAGCTTCCGCGCGCCGCCTTTCAGTCCCTCCAAGGCCCCGTTGTCCAGCGCTTTCGCAGGCGAAACGGGGCTCCCAGGCGCAGGGCGCCCCGCTTCGGCGGTTGTTTACATAGGGCCGATCGCCATGCGGCGCTGCCGGTCACGGTCGCACCCGGGCGCGTGAGCGTGCACTCGAGGGTCGCTCGCCTCCAGAAGCGCCCCTGGCCTGGCAGTATGCTTGCTACATGGAGGAGTGCGCGGGCGAGCCGATGGGCATGGGCACCGCGCTGGTGCGCACCGCGTTCCTGGTGGACGCGGTCTACGCCGACGCCGTGCGCGACTTCGACCTCACTGTCCCCCAAGCCCAGCTGCTGTGCGTGCTCATGGCCCGCCCCTATGGGATGTTCGAGCGACGGCGGCTCCGCCGTATCCACCGCCGACGACCGCGACCGTGTTTCCCTTGCTGATGCGACCTTGGACGGTCATGGTGTTGTCTCCCTGCAATAGTTCGCATTACGAACTACAAGGCGGATACGGAGCCCGTTTCCGTGACGCCTTTCACGGGCCCAACTCGCCTCTGCGGCAAGTGACAGGGAGGTGAAACTTCGCTACCGTGTGGCGTATGAGCGCCATCACAAATGCCTCGAATGACCTGCCGGGCAACCCACTCACGCAGCTCTCCCTCGACCAGCTCCGCCAGCGGACCAGCGCCAAATGGCGCGACCACCCGGCCGACGTGCTGCCCCTGTGGGTCGCCGAGATGGACGTGCTCCCCGCCGAACCGATCGCCAAGGCCGTCACCGACGCCCTGGCCTCCGGCGACACCGGCTACCCCGGCGGTACGGCCTATCCCGAGGCCGTCGCCGCCTTCGCCGCCGCCCGCTGGAACTGGAACGTCGATCCCGGCCGGATCCGGACCATGCCCGACATGATGCGCGGGGTCGTCGAGATGCTCGAGCTCGTGACCCGCCGCGACGACGCCGTCGTGATCAACTGCCCGGTCTACCCGCCCTTCTACCGCTTCGCCGCCCTCAACGGCCGCAAGGTGGTCGAAGCGCCGCTCGGCCCCGACCACCGCATCGACTTCGCCGCGCTCGCCGCCGCCTTCGAACTCGCGCTCGGCCGCGGAGGCAGGGCCGCCTACCTCCTCTGCAGCCCCCACAACCCGACCGGGACGGTCCACACCCGAGCCGAGCTCGCCCGCGTGGCCCGCCTCGCCGCCGACTACGGCGTCAGCGTCATCGCCGACGAGGCCCACGCCCCGCTCGTCGCCCCTGGCACCGAATTCACCCCCTACCTGACGGTGCCCGGCACGGAGGAATCGTTCGCGGTCACCTCGGCCGCCAAGGCATGGAACCTGCCAGGCCTGCTCGCCGCCGTCGCGGTCGCCGGACCCGCAGCGGCTGCCGACCTCGCGCGCGTGCCCCGGGAGATGGCCGGCGCGAGCCACGTCAACGCCACCGCCCACGCCGCCGCCTTCCGCGAAGGCGGCCCCTGGCTCGACGCGCTCCTCGTCGGCTTGGAGGCCAACCGCTGCCACTTGGCCGCGCTGCTGGCCGAACACCTTCCGGCCGTTCGCTACTCGCCGCAGCCGGGGTGCTATCTGGCCTGGCTGGACTGCCGCGGTCTCGGTCTGGGCGACGACCCCGCCGCGGCCTTCCTCGAACGCGGCCGCGTCGCGCTCAATTCCGGCCTGCCGTTCGGCACCGGCGGCGCAGGCCACGTGCGCCTCAACTACGCCACCTCGCCGGAGATTCTCACCGAAGCCGTCGAGCGCATGGCCGCGACCGTGCGTTGATTGAGAGGTACCTGTCTCCTTCGGCGTCGACACGCTCGACCCCGAGAACACCTACGGCACCTGCCTGGTCTTCGTGCCGACACCGGTGAGCTGTGGAACGCCTTCGCCGCTGGGATGCGAGGCGCACGGCAGGATCCTCGTCTCCGGAATCCCGCGGATGACCCGCCCGCGCAAGCGCGCCAACACCGGCGACCGGGCCGGGTTCTCGGTCACCGACCCCAGCGGCGACATCCTCCGGATCTTCCCGTAGGAGGACACCGAGCGAAGCGCCGCAGAGCAAGCTCAGCAGGACCCTCGTCAAGGCCATCGTCCTCGGCGAGTCCAAAGGCGACACCGCGCAGGCGACCAAGATCCTCGACGGCAACCCTCGCCCGCAGTAGGGGCGACGCGCCGAAGACCGAGCTCGTAGAAGCCCTTGCCTACCGCGCCGAACTCGCCCTGCGCGAGGGCGACGGCGCAGGCGCCGCCGAACTGCTCAAGCGGATCGATGCGGTCGAACTGTCCGAAGCGGAACGAACGGCCGTGGCCAGCGCGCTCGCGGCAGCCGCTGAGTTGTCGGACCAGTTGGGCCGCTAACTTGATTTTTAAGCTTGTGCGCTGGTGAGGCGTTGCTTGCGTTGCGCGAGGGTCTTGTCGCGCTTGGCTTTCTTGCCGGGGTCGCGGATCGGCGCTTTGCGGCGGTTCCGTTGCCCGGCAGGGCGTCCGGGCCCG
>DATABR010000131.1:0-12382 GCA_036259435.1 Glycomyces sp. | reverse complement strand
GTTCCTTACGGGACTGGCCCTCGGTCTGGCGCTCATCGTCCCGATCGGGGCGCAGAACGTATTCGTGTTCGGCCAAGGCGTCACGCTCGGCATGCCCCGAGCGCTGTGGGCCGTGGTGGGCGCCGCCGCCTGCGACTCGTTCCTGATCGTCCTAGGTGCGGCAGGAACCTCGGCCGTGCTGAACTCGGTGCCCGGACTGCGCCCGGCGATGCTAGCGGCAGGCGCGCTGTTCCTGACCTACCTCGGCGTGAAGGCGCTGCGAGCGAAGCCTGCCGACATCGACGACCAGACCGGAGTGTGGTCGCGAGGCCAGGTGATGCGCCAGACGGCGGCTGTCTCCCTGCTGAACCCGCACGCCATTCTGGACACCGTGGGCGTACTCGGGGCGGCGATTGCGGCCCAGGCCGCGGCAACCCGCCTCCCGTTCGCGGCGGGCGCGGTGGTCGCGTCATGGACCTGGTTCCTGATACTCGCAGCGGCGGCATCGGCGATGCGCCGCTTCCTGACAAAGGAACGCCGAGTCTGGTTCGACCGGGTCTCCGGAGCGATCCTGCTGATCTTCGCAGGCTGGCTAGCAGTCGAATTCATCCGAACCCTGCTTTGAACCCGCGTCAAAGGGACGCGTCGCCCGTCGCCGACACCATTGCCGGAAGGACGCCGCCCCGCATGCCGTTCGATCCGCCTCAGCGGCGTCCGCGAGGGCGGAGTCTTCCTCCCGGCAGCGGGGGAGCGGGAATTCGCTTGTCGCCGTGTCCTTCTACGGTGCCGAACCTCGTCTGCGCCGGGTCTTCCCAATCGGCTCGCGCAGCAGTGATGTCCTCATGGGAGCGTCCGACGAAGTTCCACCACATCACCAGTTCTTCGGCGAACGGCTCGCCGCCGAGCAGGAACACCGTCGCGCCGGACGCCGAGGCCAACGGCAGCTCGCCTCGGCCGGTGCCCAGGTACAGCAGCGGGCCTCGATCGAGCCGCGTCCCATCGACGCTCAGTTCGCCGGAGATGACGAGGACGGCGTGCTCGAAGTCGCGGCGCACGGGGAGCATCGCCTCCGCGCCGGGTTCGACCGTGATCTGGGCGCCCACGAGCGGCGTGTACGCCGTCGCGGGGGAGACGGCTCCGGCCAGTTCGCCGATGACCACGATCCCGTGCAGGCCCTTAGCGTCGAAACGCGGCAGGTCCGTATGCCGCTCGAACGCGGGGCTGATCCCCGTGCCGCCGTTCGGGAGTGCGACCCACAGCTGCAGGCCTTCCACAATGGGGTGCTCGCCCAGGGAGAACTCGGAGTGTGCGATGCCGGGGCCGCTGGTCATGAGGTTGAGCTGGCCGGGCCGGAGCACCGCGTTGGAGCCGAGACTGTCGCGGTGCCGGATCTCGCCTTGCACGGGCCAGGTGACGGTCTGGAGCCCGGTGTGCGGATGCGGGAGGACGGCCATGTCGGTGCGCTCGGGCCCGAACTGGTCGAGGAAGCACCAGGCGCCCACCGTCGGGATCTCCCGCTGGGGCAGCGTGCGGCTGACGTACATGGCGCGGACGCCCCCGAGCGGCACGTCCCGCGCTTCGAGCAGGACCGCTTCGGGACCCTCGGGACCGGAGGAGCGGCAGGGCTCCTCCACCGGACGCACCTCGAGATTGCTCACGCCGCCACCATATACCGGATCACCGGCAGTGGAGCCCGACGAAATCACGGCCGGCGAGATGTATGGAGATATCTCGACATCGAGGCATTCGGTCTCGTCGGGCTATGCTTCGACGCACCAGAGACGCCGGAGTCCTCTGCTGAAGACCGTGGTCGCGAAGAGGATCACGCCCGGTACGAAGCACCACATCGCCGGGCCGGGGTCCCCGGCTCGATCGGCGTCCATCGCGGTGATCGTGATCAGCAACGGGACCAGCATGCCGATCAGCAGCACCCAGGCGACGACCTTGGCCGACCGCACCATGCCGGCCCCTTCGCGCCGATTCCATTGCGCGAGGCCGATGCCGATCGCGGCGACGATACCGGCCAGGAGCGCGGCGAAGACGATGCCCATCGTCACGGTGAAGCCCCGCGCGTCCTCGACCTCGTCGAGCGCGCCGAAGGCGGCGAACGGCGCGGTCAGCAGCCGCAGCGTGGGGATGGCGTCCTTTTCCAGATCGGCGTACACCGGCAGCGCGCTGCCGAGGGTCAGCAGTCCGACGGTGGCGGCTGCGAGCGCTCTGATCGCGATCGATTCGAGCGTGAAGACCCGGTCCTCCAGGTCGCTTCGCTGCTGGTCGGTCTCGGCGTCCGCATCAGTGCTGAGCATGGTGACATCCTAGGGCCGTCTCGCCCGAGGCCCGCCGGGCGGCGCATCGAGGCGCGGCGTTACGACTCGGTCTTGTCGAGGTGGTCGAGGACGCGCGCGGCGAGGGCGCCGAGGGCGGCGAAGTCCTCGGGCGGGAGGGAATCGAGCACGAGGCGGCGGATGGTGGCGACATGCTTGGGCGCGGCGGCCTCGATGACCTCGCGGCCCTGGTCGGTGATGGTGACGAACGCGCCGCGGCCGTCTTCGGCGCATTCCTCGCGGGCGACGAGGCCGCGCTTGGTCATGCGGGCGATCTGGTGGGACAGGCGGCTCTGCTCCCAGTCGACGGTCTTGGCGAGCTCCTGGAATCGGAGGCGGCCGGAGCTGTCGTCAGTGAGGGCGACGAGGACGGAGAAATCGGCGCCGGAGAGCTTCGACTGCGCCTGAAGTTCGCTGCCGAGGCGGGCGGTGAGCTTCTGGTTCAGCCGGACGAAGGCGCGCCAGGAGTGCTGCTCCTCAGGGCTGAGCCATTCCGTGTCGTTCATGATGCTTCCGTCCTCCCCGGTGGTTGACACATCATATATCGCGAACCCCTGCTCACGATGAAAGAAATGATGCGTCATGTACAACCGTCCGGAGGTGGATTGGGCGGGCAGCCGACCGCGAACCGGTCGCCCACTGCGGGCCGTTCGTCTCGAACACGCGCGCCGACTCACGCAGGTCTTCGAGGACTGCCAAGCGGGCCGCCTCGGCGTGATCCCCGCCAAGCACCTCCCTCGCACCGATTGAAAACAACGGCCTCCGACCACCGAGAACCGGTGATCGGGGGCCGCGGCACGCCCCCCGACTCTTAGCGCAAAGCCGAGAACCGTGCCATCCTGGGGCGAAACGGCATCGAACACGGGAGACGAACCGTATGGCGACTGAGGACTACCGGCTGCGCGCCCTGCCAATTGGTACGGGAGCGACCGGTTCGCGCGTCGAGACCGACTCCATGGGCCCGATCGACGTGCCCGCCGAGCATTACTGGGGCGCCCAGACCCAGCGCTCCCTGCACCACTTCGCCATCGGCGAGGACCGCATGCCCATCGCCGTCTACCGCGCCTTCGGTCGCATCAAAGAGGCCGCCGCGCTGGTCAACGCCGATAAGGGCCTGCTCGACTCGCAGCTCGCCGAGGCCGTCGTCGTCGCCGCGAGCGAGGTCATCGGCGGCGAACTCGACACCGAGTTCCCCCTCTCGGTCTGGCAGACCGGCTCGGGCACGCAGACCAACATGAACGTCAACGAGGTCATCGCCAACCGCGCCAACCAGCTCCTCGGCGGCGAACTCGGCGCCAAGACCCCCGTCCACCCGAACGACCACGTCAACCTCAGCCAGTCCTCCAACGACAGCTTCCCCACCGCCATGCACCTGGCCACGCTCCTGGCGCTGCGCGACCGCACGCTGCCGCAGCTCGACGCGCTCACCGGGTCCATCCGGGCCAAGGCCGAGCAGTGGGTCGACGTGGTGAAGATCGGCCGCACCCACCTCCAGGACGCCACGCCGCTCACGGTCGGACAGGAATGGTCCGGATGGGCCGCGCAACTGCGCGACGCACGTGTCCGCCTTGAGGACTCGCTGTCGAGCATCTGCGGACTCGCCGCGGGCGGCACCGCCGTCGGCACCGGCATCAACGCCCCCGAGGGCTTCGGCGAGGCCATCGCCGCGAAGCTCGCCGAACTCACCGGCCTGCCGCTGGTGACCGCCCCGAACAAGTTCGCGGCGCAGGCCTCCCTCGACGGGATGGTCGCCGTCAGCGCGGGCCTGCGCGGCGTCGCGGTCGCGCTCATGAAGGTCGCCAACGACATGCGCTGGCTCGCCTCCGGCCCCCGCGCCGGCCTCGCCGAACTCCGGCTCCCCGCCAACGAACCGGGCTCGTCGATCATGCCCGGCAAGGTGAACCCGACCCAGCAGGAGGCCACGCTCATGGTCTGCCTCCAGGTCATCGGCGAGGACTCGATCGTCGCCGCCGCCGGCGCGCAAGGGCACTTCGAGCTCAACACCATGCGCCCGGTCGTCATCAAGAACGTGCTGCACTCGGCCCGCATCCTCGGCGACGCCGCCGAGATGCTCCGCGTCTTCAGCGTCGAAGGCACCGAACTCGACCGCGAGAAGATCGCCGAGCACGTGAGCCGCTCCCTCATGCTCGTGACCGCGCTGAGCCCGCACGTGGGCTACGACAAGGCGACCGCCATCGCCCACAAGGCCGATGCCGAAGGCGCGACCCTCCGCGAGGCCGCCCTCGCGCTCGGCGTGAGCGCGGCCGACTTCGACAGCATCGTCGACCCCGCGACCATGGTCGGCGACCCGCACAAGGACCTCGGCCTCGCCTACTGAACGCCGAAGTCCCGCGCCTCCGCTGGGGGCCCGAAACTTCGCCGTACCCGCTAGTCCTCGCCTCGGACGCAAGCCCGGCAGACCCCGCGGCGGCGCTGGTAATAGGGCCCGTGGCGTTTTCATGAGCATTTCAGTCATGCCTCGATCCTTGGGCGATGAGCGCGTCGTGCCCATGTGCCGAACGGGACCTTCTGGCCGTTCTGAGCGGGTCCGATGTGCCGAACGGCCTATCGGCCCCGCCCGGGGTCTCTTGAGAGGAATTATGATCGGCGAACGTGAAAAATTGAGAGGGAGGAGCATCGGAGAATGATTCGCAGGCTTCAGGCGGTCGCGTTGGACTGCCAGGACCCGGTACGGCTCGCGGAGTTCTACGCGGCGCTGCTCGGCGGACAGGTCGTGGTGGACCCGGAGGACCTGCAATGGGTGGAGGTGATCGGGTTCGAGGGGACGCCACTGGCCTTCCAGCGGGTCGAGGGCTACCGCCCGCCGGAGTGGCCCGGGCAGAACAGTCCGCAGCAGGTGCACCTGGATTTCGACGTGGACGATCTCGAGGCGGACGAGCAGCGGGTGCTGGAGCTCGGCGCGACCGTGCTGGAGCGCACCGACCAGCTGCGCCCGGAGGCGAACTGGCGGGTCTACGCCGACCCGGCGGGTCACCCCTTCTGCCTTTGCCTCCACTGAGGAAGAGGCCGATGCGAGGGCCGCGGCCGCGTGGAGCGGTTCGGCACGGCGCGATCGCGTGCGGGCGGCGAACGGCGTCCAGCGCTTAGGCTTGCCTCCATGAGAAGAGCGCGCGTTCCGGTGGCGTTGCTCGGCGTGCTCGCGCTGCTGTACGGCGCGGTGTGGGCACACCGCCCCAGCCATCGGTCCACCTTTTCGGCGGTCTCACGTGCGGCCTCGCGCTCGCGGGCCTGCTCGCGATCGGTTCCCTGGGGCGCCGATTCGCCCTGATCACAGCGCTCGTCGCGGGCGCCGCCTCAATTGCGGCGACGCTCCTGACCCTCGCCCTGAGAGTCTCCACACCAGACGTGGTGGACACTTCAGTGTGGACGATCGTTGAGGCGGTCGCCCTGACGGCCCTGGTGTACTTCGCGGTCCTGTGGGCGGACCGCGCGGCGTCGACGACCGCGGCGGCGGTTCCGGCGATCGCGACGCCGTTGCTGCTGTACCGCTTCGACTTCGACGGTGACCGGTCCGTCATAGTGACGGGCCTGTCGATCTGGTTCGTGCCCGCCGCGGCCGCGGCGGGCGTCGCGCTGTACCGGCGCTGGCTCGCGGCCGGTCGCCGCCGCGCCGTGGCCGACGCGCGGCGCGAACAGCGGCTCGACCTCGCGAACGATCTGCAGCGACCGCCTCGCTGCCCGCGACGCGATGGCGAGCTATATGGACCAGACTCGCGCCGACCTGCTGCATTCGTGCATTCGCGCCGCTAGACCAATGTCCGGAGCATCTGCCGCGCGCCCTCGCCACCGGCGCAGGACGCCATCCACGTCCTCACCGACACCCGCACCATCGACCGCCGCCGCGTGCGATCGCGAGGCCCTCTTCGCTCCGCATGCAGCCGCGCACACTCCACAAACATCGAATATATTGACTACATCGCTGTGAATTGTTACCCTTCACATCATTCATTTCGGCTGCATACACCTTGGAGCGTCAATGTCGACCCATCCGTCTCGCCTCTCCCGTCGCGGCCTGCTCGCCGCCGCGACGGCACTGCCTGCCGCAGCGCTGCTCCCGGGTTCGCCCGCGTCGGCCCAGACCGCCTACACCAGCTATCTCATGACGCACTTCATCGGCGAGGGCTCCGGCGGTGAGCAGATCTACCTCGCCCACTCCGACAACGGTCTCAACTGGACCGACCTCAACCGCGGCCAGATCGTCCTGCGCACTCCCATCGGCACCAAGGGCGTCCGCGACCCGATCCTCGTGCGCAACCCTGCCGGGACCCGCTACTGGATCGTCGCCACCGACCTCCACATCGGATCGGGCACGTCCTGGGGCGACGCCGCCGACAACGGCAGCCGGTCCCTCGTCGTCTGGGAGTCCAGCGACCTCGTCAACTGGTCGATCCCCTGGCTGCTCAACGTCGCCGGGTCCATCGGCGACGCGGGCGACGCCTGGGCCCCCGAGGCCATCTGGGATGCCGCCGCCGGAAACTACCTGCTCTACTGGGCCACCAACTCCACGTTGAACGGCATCAAGAAGCACCGCATCTGGGCCGCCCGCACCACCGACTTCCGCTCCATCTCCACCCCGCAGGTCTACATCGACCGGTCCGGCACCGCAGGCCTCATCGACACCCAGATCATCGAGGTCGCGGGCAGCGTCGGCGGCTACCGCTACTACCGGGCCTCCAAGGAGACCCAGATCGTCATCGAGGGGGCGAACTCGCTCACCGGCTCCTGGACCCGGCTCGGGGACCTCGCCAGCCAAGTCGGCACCGGCGTCGAGGGCCCGATGTGGGCGAAGTTCAACGACCGCAACGAATGGGCGCTGTGGCTTGACCAGTACGCCACCGGGCGCGGCTACCGGCCCGTCCTCACCACCAACCCGGCCAGCACCTCGAGCTACCGCACCGTCTCCGGCTACGGCCTCGGCTCCAACCTCAAGCGCCACGGCTTCATCCTCAACCTCACCGCCGCCGAACGCTCCCGAGTGCTCGGCCGCTACCAGAACCCGGTGTTCAACCGGCTCCAGTCCTACAACTTCCAGGACCGCTACGTGCGCCACGCCAACCTTGACGTGCGCATCGACGCGGGCGTCAGCCCCGCCCAGGACGCCCAGTTCCGGCTCGTGCCGGGACTGGCCTCCTCCAGCGCCGTCTCGTTCGAGTCGGTGAACTTCCCAGGCCACTTCCTGCGCCACATCAACTACGACTTCGTGCTCGCCCCGCGCGAATCCGGCGGCACGTTCAACGCCGACGCCACCTTCAACCGCGTCGCCGGGCTCGCCGACGGCTCCTGGAACTCGTTCTCCTCTTACAACTTCCCGACCCGCTACATCCGCCACTACGGCTACGTGCTGCGCCTCGACCCCATCAGCACCGCCACCGACCGGGCCGACGCCACGTTCCGCGTCACCACCTGATTCACGACCGGCCCGGCGCCAGACGGCGCCGGGACCTCCTCTCGACAGGAGCACCACCATGGCCGTCTCCCCCTTCAGTCGCCGCAGACTCCTCCAGGCCGCGGGCGTCGCGGCCGTGGCCTCCACCGCCCCCGGCATCGGCGGAGCCCACGCGCAGGCCGCGCTCGCCCCGGTCAGGCCCGACATCGGCGCCGCCGCCCACGCCTTCGAACCCGGCCAGGTCACCCTGAACGCCGGGCGCTGGCTCGACAACCAGAACCGCACCCTCTCCTACCTCCGCTTCGTCGACGTCAACCGGCTGCTCTACAACTTCCGCGCCAACCACCGGCTGTCCACCGGGGGCGCGGCCTCCAACGGCGGCTGGGACGCCCCGGACTTCCCGTTCCGCACCCACTTCCAAGGCCACTTCCTCACCGCCTGGTCCTCCGCGTGGGCCGTGCTCGGCGACACCGTCTGCCGCGACAAGGCGAACACCATGGTCGCCGAACTCGCCAAATGCCAGGCGAACAACGCCGCCGCCGGATTCGGCGCCGGTTACCTCTGCGGCTTCCCCGAATCCGACTTCACCGCCATGGAGAACGGGAACCTCTCCAACGGCAACGTGCCCTACTACGTCATTCACAAGACCCTCGCCGGGCTGCTCGACGTGTGGCGGCGCATGAACAACACCCAGGCCCGCGACGTGCTCCTCGCCCTCGCCGGCTGGGTCGACGCCCGCACCGCCCGGTTGTCGACGAGCCAGATGCAGACCGTGCTGCGCACCGAGTTCGGCGGCATGAACGCCGTGCTCACCGACCTCTATCAGCAGACCGGCACCGAGCGCTGGCTCACCGCGGCCAGGCGGTTCGACCACGCCGCGGTCTTCGACCCGCTCGCCTCGGGCCAGGACCGGCTCGTCGGGCTCCACGCGAACACCCAGGTGCCCAAGGCGATCGGCGCGGCCCGCGAGTACAAGGCCACCGGCACCACCCGCTACCGCGACATCGCCTCGAACTTCTGGAACTTCGTGGTCGACGCCCACACCTACGCCATCGGCGGCAACAGCCAGGCCGAGCACTTCCGCGCCCCCGACGCCATCGCCGCACACCTCGCCAACGACACGTGCGAGGGCTGCAACACCTACAACATGCTCATACTGACCCGAGAGCTGTGGCTGCTCAACCCCCAGAACGCCTCCTATTTCGACTTCTACGAGCGCGCTCTGCTCAACCACCTCATCGGCTGGCAGAACCCCGGCGACGGCCACGGGCACGTCACCTACTTCACGCCGCTGCGCCCCGGCGGGCGGCGCGGCGTGGGCCCGGCCTGGGGCGGCGGCACCTGGAGCACCGACTACCAATCGTTCTGGTGCTGCCAGGGCACCGGCATCGAGACCTTCACCAAACTCATGGACTCGATCTACTTTCGGGACGACACCACGCTTTACGTCAACCTGTACACGCCCTCGCGGCTGAACTGGACCGAACGCGGCCTCACCGTCGTCCAGTCCACGTCGTACCCGGTGAGCGACACGACCACGCTCACCGTCACCGGGAGCGCGGGCGGCTCGTGGACGATGCGCCTGCGCATCCCCGCCTGGACCGAAGGGGCCCAGATCAGCGTCAACGGACAGGTCCAGACCATCGCCGCGAACCCCGGCACCTACGCGTCGCTGACCCGTTCGTGGTCCTCAGGGGACACCGTCACCGTGAAGCTCCCGATGCGCCTGACCATGCAGGCCGCCAACGACGACGCGAACGTCGCCGCGGCCGTCTTCGGCCCGGTGGTGCTCTCGGGGAACTACGGCAGCACCTCGCTCGGCACCCTGCCGAGCCTCGACGTCGACTCGATCGAGCGGACCAGCACCTCCTCGCTCGCGTTCACCGCGAACGCCGACGGGCGGGCGGTGAACCTGGGCCCGTTCTACGACGCTCACGGCCACAACTACACCGTCTACTGGAACGCCCCCGGCGAGGGCGGATCGGGCGGGGCCCCGGCCTTCCGTCTCTACAACGCGAACTCGAACCTCGTGCTCGGTATCCAGGACATGTCCACGGCGGCAGGCGGTCTCGCCCTGCAATGGGACGATACGAACACGGCCGACCACAAGTGGGAAGTGGTGGCCTCCGGCTCGAACGTGAAGCTGCGCAACCGCAACAGCGGCCTGGTGCTCGGCGTCGAGAACATGTCCACCGCCGACAACGCCCGCGTCCTGCAATGGGACGACAACGGCACCGCCGACCACTTGTGGACCATCGTCGACAACGGGGACGGCCGCCACAAGGTTCGCAACGCCCACACCGGAAAGCTCCTGGCGATCCTGAACGGCTCGACCACCCGCGGGACCGGCGCGGTGCAGGACCGCGACAACGGGAGCGTCGACAACCTCTGGCGCTTCGTGCCCGACGGCGCCCGCCGCATCCAGAACCTCAACAGCGGCATGGTGATCGGCGTCCAGAACATGTCGAGCAGCAACGGCGCGCTCGCGATCCAGTGGGGGAACACCGGCACGGCCGACCACTTCTGGACCGCGGTGCTGGACACCAGCGGCTACTTCAGGCTGCGCAACGGCCACAGCGGCAAGGTCCTCGGCGTCGAGAACGCCTCCACCGCCGCCGGGGCCCGCGTGGTGCAGTGGGACGACAATGGCACCGCCGACCACCGCTGGCGGCTGCGCTACGGCTCGAACGGGAGCTTCCGCATCCAGTGCGCGAACGGCGGCAAGGTCCTCGGGGTGCAGAACGCCTCGAAGTCGCAAGGCGCCCAGGTCGTCATGTGGTACGACAACGGCGCGGGCGACCACCTCTGGAGGTTCGTCTAGACCCTGTTGGAGCAGTGTCGGCGCCGTGCGACCCTAGAGGTATGTGTCGCAGCATCCAAGTCCTGTTCAACCTCGAGCCGCCCGCCACGAGCGACGAAGTCGCCGCGGCGGCGCTCCAGTACGTCCGCAAGGTCAGCGGGTCGTCGCGGCCGTCGCAGGCCAACCAGGAAGCCTTCGATCGGGCGGTTGCGGCGGTCGCCGCGACCACCCAGGAATTGCTGGACTCACTGGTGACGTCGGCGCCGCCGCGAGACCGGGAAGTCGAGGCGGCGAAGGCGAAGGCGCGCGCGGCCGAGCGCTTCGGCAGCGGATGACGCCGTCCCGGGCACGACCTGGCCGATAGGCCGTAACGCGGCCGAGTCCTCTGCGACCGGCTCGGCGGTCTTCGGCGGGCGGGCGGCGGGGGAGCACAGCAGCGCCACCGCCACGAGCGCGAGCACCACGTAGAACGCGCTCCGCAGCCCCACGTGCTCGCCGAGCAGCCCGATCAGGGGCGGCCCGATGAGGAATGCCGTGTACCCGATGGTGGCCACCGCGGCGACGTTCGCGGTGGCCTTCTCCGGGTCGTCGGCGGCGGCCGACATGCCCACGGGGAAGCCGAGCGACGCGCCGACGCCCCACAGGACCGTGCCCGCGATCGCGACGGGCGCGGTCGGGCCGATGATCACCAGCAGGAGTCCGGCGAACGCCAGGAACGCGGACCCGGCCAGGACCGGGACGCGCCCGAACCGGTCGAGGAACGCGCCGCCGAAGACCCGCCCGGCCGTCATCGCGGTGACGAACACGGCGAACACCGCCGCGCCGCCGGGGTTCGCGAGGCCGTAGCCGTCGACCATTGCCAAGCCGAGCCAGTCGTTGGCGGTGCCCTCGGTGAAGCCCATGCCGAGGATGATCAGGCCGATGAGCAGCACTCGCGGGTCCGACCACGCGGCCATGCGGGTGCGCCAGCCGGGCCCGGCCTCCCCAGCCGCGCGGGGCGCCTCGGCGGGCTGGAGGAACCGGATCACGTACAAGTCCGCGACCACGACCGCCACGCCCACGGCCGTCAAATGCACCCCGGCCGGGACGCCGAGCTGCTCGGTGAGCGCGCCCAGTCCTGCGCCGAGCATGGTGCCGAGGCTGAAGGCCGCGTGGAACATCGGCATGAGGGTCTTGCCGATGCGCCGCTCGTTGGCCGCGCCGGAGAGGTTCATCGCCACGTCCAGCACGGAGTTGCCCATGCCGAGGACCATGAGGGCCGCGAACAGCGCCCAGTAGTTCGGGGAGAAGCCGACGATGAGGCCCGCCGCGATGCTGCCCACGGCGGTGAGACCGAGGAACCAGCGGATCGTCGCGGTCGCCCCGAGGTGGGCGATGATGTGGCTGGAGGCGGCGAGCCCGAGCATGGCACCGGCCGCGAGGCCGAGGATGAGCACGCCCATCTCCTGCGTGGTCGCGCCCAGAATGTCGCGCACGTTGGGGACGCGGGCGGCCCAGCTGGCGAACACGAACCCCGAGAGCGCGAAGACCGCGAACACGGCGTTGCGCCAGCGCGCGAGCACCGGATCGGTGCGGCTGAACGCGGGCAGGACGGTACGGGTCACGGCGGTCCAATCGAAGCGGAGGGCCCGGTGGCGGTGGTGGTTCGGGCCCAGGCACCAGCTTGCATCCGTCGATCACCGTTCGACAAACGAATTCGACTCTCCGGTTCCCCGATGTCGAACCAGCTTTAGCTCATACCCCATGGCGATCGCCTTCGTGCTCACTCTCCCGGTCAACCGCTGGCTCATCGGCCGCGGCAAGGGCAATGCGGTCGTACACCAGCACCACAACGGGCGCTGAGCCGCGGGCCCGCCGCTCAGACGGCGGCGG
>DATABR010000130.1:0-3285 GCA_036259435.1 Glycomyces sp. | reverse complement strand
GCGGCGAAGTAGACGTACCAGGCGCCGTCGATCCAGTGCAGCTCCGGCGCCCAGATGTGGGAGCCCATGGCGCCCTCGGGATGCTGGACCCAGATGGTGGTCTCCTCGGCCTCGCGCAGGCCCGCGAGGGTGTCGGCACCGCGCAGCACGATGCGGTCGTAGGCGGGAACCGTGGCGGTGAAGTAGTAGCGGCCGTCGGTGTGGCGCGTGATCTGCGGGTCGGCGCGCTCCAGAATGAAAGGGTTCGGTAGCGCAGCGGATTTGTTATCGGTCACAGCCGTGAATGCTACAACTCCACCCGGAGCGTCCCCGCGGGCTCCACCTCCGCGGCCCCCGCCGTCTGCGACGCGAGCCAGTCCACCAGGAGTTCCGCGTCCGCGCAGGCCAGCTCGAACACCACGGACGGGCCGAAGACCACGTCGACCAACCGCACGTCCTCGCGCAGGCGCAGCAGGCCCTCCAGGCTCCCGGCCAGGCCGTAGTCCACGCGGACCGACAGGCGCGGCCACATCGCCAGCGCGACAGTGCCCGCCTCCTCGACCGCGGCCGACACCGAAGCACCGTAGGCGCGGACGAGTCCGCCCGCGCCGAGCTTCACGCCGCCGAAGTAGCGGGTCACGACGGCGAGCACGTCGGTGAGTTCCCGCCCGCGCAGGACCTCGAGCATCGGGACGCCCGCGGTCCCGGCCGGTTCGCCGTCGTCGTTCGAACGCGCTGACTGGCCGCCGTCGAGCACGTAAGCGGTGCAGTTGTGGGTCGCGTCCCAGTGCGCCCTGCGGTGGGCGCTGATGCGTTCGCGCGCTTCGGCGTCGGACGCGACCCGGTAGAGGGTGCACACGAACCGGGACCGGTTGACCACGGTCTCGGTCTGCGACTGGACGGCGGCGATGGTGTGCACGGCGGATCAGCCCACGACCCCGTGCTCCCAGGCCCACGCCGCGATCCCGACGCGGTTGCGGACCCCGACCTTGGCGCGCACGGACTCCAGGTGCGTCTTGACCGTCGAGACCGACACGAACAGCGTCTCGGCGATCTCGGCGTTGGTCTTCCCGCGCGCCACCAGCTCGACGACGTCGAGCTCGCGCTCGGTCAGCACATGGGCGGCCTTGGGTCCTTCGGGGATCGGGTCGGTGAGCCGCTCGAGCAGGCGCACCGTCACCGACGGCGAGATGAGCGACTCGCCGCTGGCCGCGGCCCGCACGGCCTCGACCAGCAGCGTGGGCCCTGAATCCTTGAGCAGGAACCCCGTGGCGCCCGATCGCAGCGCCCCGTACACGTACTCGTCGGTGTCGAAGGTCGTCACGACCACGATCCGCGGGCCCGTGCCGTTGGCCCCGGCCAGCAGCGTGCGCGTGGCCGCGAGACCGTCCAGGCGCGGCATCCGAATGTCGAACAGGCACACGTCCGGCTTCAACCGGCGCGCCTCGGACACCGCCACCACCCCGTCGGGGGCGTCCGCCACCACTTCCATGTCCGGCTGGGCGTCGATGATGGCCCGGAACCCGGCCCGGACCATCTCCTGGTCGTCTGCGATCAGCACTCGGATTACCACGCCCCGAGCCTAACCGGCCGATCGGCCTAGGCAGCCGCGCCCGCCAGTTCGCGCTCGCGCGTCACCGGCTGCTCGAGCACCGGTTCGACCACGGACTCGACGACGGGCTCGACTACCATGGCCGGGGCCGGTCGCACCGGCGCGACCGCCGAGGCCACCGCCTCGCGCTCGAGCACCGCCTTGCGCATCGCTTCTCGCTGCCGGATGGCGAACGTCGTGCCCACCAGGAACAGCCAGGTGCCCTCGAGCAGGATCAGGCCCCAGTCGTGCCCGATGATCGCCGCGCTCAACAGGATCGAGCAGGCCGAGATGACCAGCAGCAGGGAGGCCGGCTTCGTCGCCTGGATCCGGTGGGTCTGGATGAGCAGGTAGTTGGTGATGTACAGGAAGGCCCCGCAGAGCTGGAGCATGATCCGGGCGTCGAATTCGTGCATGATGGTTCCTCGAAGAACGTGAAGCAGGCAGGCGGAAGGAGCCCCACGCCGACGATGGCGCGGAAGCGAAGAGAAAAGAAGAGGGTGTGGGGGTGCTAGGGGGTGGCTGCCGGATGTCCGGCCGGCCGGCTCCGCGCGCAGACTTCCATTACCGCGCCACGCAGGACACGGGTCTGGAGCGAACCGCAGATGCAGCGCGTCCACACGGTCACGCCCGAGGCGCTCCTATGCTTGGACACGGTCGTCACCGGATCGTCGTCGGGCCAACCGCAAAACGGGCAGGACTGCATGACCGTGTCCTCCTTACAAAGGCATCGGGAAACTCAGGGACGAGCGTCGGCCGATTCCGCCCTAGGCGAAACTCGCGCACGGATTCACGCTCAGTATCGAGGTTAAGGTCCCATTCGCTCGGCCTACAAGACCGCACCGACGCTAGTTTGCGAAACTCATCGTGAAGTAATCGCTAAAGGGATGGAGGCCACACGGTGATCGACCTCAGGCGCCTGCACGTACTGCGGGCGATCGCCCACCACGGCACCGTCTCCGGAGCCGCGAAAGCCCTGCACATGTCCACCTCCGCCGCCTCCCAGCAGATCCGGCTCCTCGCCAAGGACCTCGGCGTCCCCCTTCTCGAACCCGTCGGCCGCGGCGTCCGCCTCTCCTCCGGCGCCCAGGTCCTTCTCGCTCACATCGACGCCATCGAAGCGATGTGGCGACTGGCCGAGGCCGAACTCCAAGCCACCGAAGGCGAACCCTCGGGCATGCTGCGCCTGTGCGGGTTCCCCACCGCCATCGCCACGCTCCTCGCCCCCCTCGTCGACACCGCCCGCGACCGCTACCCCGCGCTCGAAGTGCGCCTGCGCGAGGCCGAGGCCTCAGAGAGCTTCGACCTGCTCTTCGCCGGCGAAGCCGACCTCGCCCTCGTCGAAGCCACTCCTGACAACCCGCCCCCCGAAGACATCCGCTTCGACGCCCAGACCGTCTTCAACGATCCGTTCGACCTCGTCGTCCCCGGCGGCCACTGGTGCGCCGGCGCCGACACCGTCGACCTGCGCGAAGTCGAACGCGAACCCTGGGTCCTCGGCGTGCCCGGCTCCATCCACCGACGCCACGTCCTCACCGCCTGCTCCAACGCCGGGTTCCGCCCCACCGTCACCGGTGAGGCCCGCGAATGGAACGTCATCGCGATCATGGTCGCCCACAAGATGGGCGTCGCCCTCATCCCGCGCCTGGTCGACCTCCCCCACCACCTCGACCTCGTCCGCGTCCCCGTCTCGGGGCCCTTCACGCCCTTCCGCC
>DATABR010000129.1:0-7200 GCA_036259435.1 Glycomyces sp. | reverse complement strand
GGGCCCGACCAGCGGCAGCAGCGGCAGGAGGTCGTCGTGCAGGTTCGGCCCGCTGCGCAGGTCGTCGGTCTCCTCGAAGGGATAGGGCTCGACCTTCTGGAAGGTCGAGGCGAATTCCTCCGGTGTGTCGCGCGCGCTCATTTGTTCCTCGCGGTTCGAATGGTCCAGTAGCCGATTGCGCCCGCCATGGCGCCTGCGGCGATGACGAGCACGGCCGTCAATGCCGTCTCCACGGCCACCACTTTACGTCCGCTGCTCGCTGATTTCCCCGACCGATGGCAAGATGTTGACCATGACTACACCTGGACCCTTCGACAGCTGGCTCTCGGACATGGACGGCGTGCTTGTCCACGAGGGGGTGCCCGTTCCCGGCGCCAACAAGCTCATCGAGAAGCTGCAGTCGGCGGGGAAGCGGTTCCTCGTCCTCACCAACAACTCGATCTACACGCCCCGCGACCTGCATGCGCGCCTGAAGAACTCGGGGCTGGAGGTCCCGGCCGAGAACATCTACACCTCGGCGATGGCCACGGCCGACTTCCTGCACTCCCAACGCCCGAAGGGCTCGGCGTACGTCATCGGCGAGGCGGGCCTGACCACCGCGCTGCACGAGATCGGTTACGTGCTCACCGATTACCGGCCGGATTATGTGGTACTCGGTGAGACCCGCCGTTACGACTTCGGCGCGCTCACCACCGCTTCACGGCTGATCAAGGCCGGCTCCCGGTTCATCTGCACGAACCCGGACACGACCGGTCCCTCGCTCGAGGGCATCCTGCCGGCGTGCGGTGCGGTTGCGGCGATGATCACTGCGGCGACGGGCTCGGACCCGTACTTCGTGGGGAAGCCGAACCCGCTTATGATGCGGAACGCGTTGCGGCGCATCGGAGCCCACTCAGAGTCGACCGTCATGATCGGCGACCGTATGGACACCGACGTGCTCTCGGGCCTCGAAGCCGGGCTCGAGACGGTCCTCGTTCTGTCGGGGGTCACTGACACTATGGAAGCAGTCGAGCGCTACCCCTTCCGGCCGAACCACATCAAGGATTCGGTGGCGGACCTCATCGACTGGATCGAGTAGAAGGAGTTCCCCATGCCTCCCGCCCATCGCCCCGCCATTCCGGTTTCGCGCGCACGCCAGGGAGGTGGTGACGACTTCGTGCCCGCGCCACGGCCCGCTCGCGGGCCGCAGGAAGGCTCCCGTCCGGCACGGGATGCCGCACCGAAGCAGCTCGCTCCGCAGCGGTCAGCGCGGGAGCCGCGCGAGCCTGAGACGAAGTTGAGCGCGCTGGAGTCGCGGATCCTCGCGTTCGAGGCGCGCTGGTGGCGGGCGTCGGGCGCGAAGACGCAGGCGATCGCCGACGAGCTGGAGCTCGCCCCCGAGCGGTACTACCAGCATCTGGCCCGCCTCATCGACCACCCGGAGGCCGCCGCGGAACAGCCCGCGGTGGTGCGTCGATTGCGCGGAGCGCGGGATCAGCGCCGAGCGGCGCGCTGACCAGGTCCTTCGAGAGCACTGTCGTGCAAGGGCGCAGGCGTTCAAAGGCCCCGTCATTTGAGGGCAGCGTCGCTTAAGGACGCGGCCGTCACTGCTGCTCGGCCTTGAGGCGGCGTTCGGTGACGAGGAACCACGCCGCGCCGACCGCGAAGACCGCCAGGCCGCCGAGCACTGAGCTCATTGGCAGGCTCGCGGCCACGAGCAGGCATCCGGCGAGCCCGAGCCACGGGATCGAAGCGCGCCGGTCGAGCGTCACGGCCGAGGCGTTCGCGATCGCGTAGTAGACCAGCACGCAGAAGCTGGAGAACCCGATCGCCCCAGCCAGGTCCAATGTGGCCACCAAGACGAGCACGAGCACGCTCGCGGCGACTTCGGCGGCCCACGGGACGCCGAAACGGGCCGAGACCGACGTGAGGCCGCCGGGAAGCCGCCGGTCGCGCGCCATCGCGAGCGAGGTCCGGCCGATGCCGGCGAGCAGGCTCAACAGGACCCCCGCGACGGCGATGCCCGCGCCGACGACCACGAGCGGCTTGAGCGCGGGCGCGCCCGCCCCGGCGAGGTCGGCCAGGGGCGCGGTCGATTCGGCGAGCGTCCCGGCGCCGAGCACGCTCAAGGCGGTCACGGCCACGGCCAGGTACACGGCGAAGGTGATGCCGAGCGCGATCGGCACGGCCCGCGGGATCGTCCGCTCGGGATTCACCACTTCTTCCCCGAGCGTCGCGATGCGCGCGTATCCGGCGAACGCGAAGAAGATGAACCCGGCCGCGGTCAGCACGCCCCAAGGGTGCGTGTCGCCCAGCGGCTGCGCCGCCACGGGGCCGGTGAGCCCGGCGATGACCACGGCCGCGAGCACGAAAAGTGTGATGGCCGCGAGCAGTGCCGAGGCCACCGCGGTCTTCTTGACGCCCAGGAGGTTGATCGCGCAGAAGGCGACCACGGCCGCGGCGGCGAGCGCCCGCGGATGGTCGGGCAGCAGGTAGGCGCCGAGGGTCAGCGCCATCGCAGCGGCCGAGGCGGTCTTGCCGACCAGGAACGCCCACCCGGCGGCGAATCCCGCCGCGGGGCCCAGTTGGCGGGTCCCGTACACGTAGGCGCCGCCGGCGTGCGGGTGGACGGCGGCGAGGCGGGCCGAGGATCGGGCGTTGCAGTAGGCGATGAACCCGGCGATCGCGAGGGCCGCGAGCAGGCCGGGCCCTGATCCGGCGGCACGCGCGGCGGGGCTCCAGACGGCGAAGACGCCCGCCCCGAGCATGGAGGCGAGTCCGATCGCGATCGCGGAAGGGAGGCCGAGGCGGCGCTGGAGGGGCTGCCGTTCGCGCGGCGGAGTGGGCATGCCCTAGAAGATACAGCGCGGTCGTTACGGAACCGGGCTACCGATAGCGCCTCTCGGGATCGAGCCAGAGCGGCAGTTCCACTGTGTCCCATGGGACGCGCTGGACGAGGCGGAGGATGACCACGCCGATGAACAGCCCCGCGGGGGTGTCGGTGAACCAGTGGAAGCCGAGGTAGGTCGTGGAGAAGGTGACGATCACCGGCGGCGCGTAGCGCAGGAGGCCCCGCTGCCAGCCGGTCAAGTGCTTGCCCACCAGGAAGATGATGAACCCGTACCAGACGATCGTGTTGAGCACGTGGCCCGACGGGTAGGCCCCCGCAGGTTCCAGGGACGTGAACAGCACGGCCTGCGCGGCGTCGGCATAAGGGCCGGGGTTGGGGCGCGGCCAGTGCGGGTAGACGCGCGGCAGGATGTCCTTGAGGACGAGCACGCACCCGGCCATGCCGTAGGCGGTCAGGAAGGCGATGAGGGGCCTGACGTCGCGGCCCTTCAAGCTGAGGAGCGCGGCCAGGCCGAGCGCGATCGCGCCGAGCAGGCCGCCCTGGCCGAACATGTTGGTGATCGTGGCGATGTTCTCGGCGAGCTCTGACCGGTTGGCATCGGAGAGGTCGCGGATCCAGACGTCGAGTTCGACGAGGGGGCTGGGCCAGACGAGCGGGACCGTCAGGAGCACGAAGGCCACGGCCATGGCGATCTCGGGAATCCACGATCGCGGCCGTCTCAGGACGAAGGGCCGCCAGGCCTCGGCGGGGGCCTCGGTGCGGCGCTGGTCTGCGACGATCACGGGCGTAAGCCTAGCGACCGGAACGGCCCGGGCGAATCCGATATCGCATCGAGTGCGGAGAACGAGCCGGGGCGCCCGCGTGCGGACGCCCCGGAACGCTCAGTTGAACAACCGGTTACAGGTCGGCGATGTCGGCCTGCTTGGCGCGGACGGCCTCGGCGGCCTCCTTGAGGTTCGCCAGCTCGTCATCGTGGAGCGGGGTCTCGACGACCGCCTTGACGCCTTCGGCGCCGATCTTAGCGTTGACGCCGAGGTAAACGCCGGAGATGCCGTACTCGCCGTCGACCCACGCGCAGACGGGCATGACCGCGCCGGAGTCTTCGGCGACGGCCTTGGCCATGCGGGCGGCGGCGGCCGACGGGGCGTAGTACGCCGAGCCGGTCTTGAGCAGGGCCACGATCTCGGCGCCGCCGTTGCGGGTCTTGGTCACCAGCTCCTCGACCTTCTCGGCCGGGAGCAGATCGGCGAGCGGCTTGCCGTCCACGGAGGACTGGCTCGGCACGGGCACCATGGTGTCGCCGTGCGAGCCGAGGGTGAGGGTCGTGACGGACTTGACAGGGACCTGCAGTTCCTCGGCCACGAAGTTGGTGAAGCGGGCGGTGTCGAGCATGCCGGCCTGGCCGAGGACCCGGTTCTTGGGGAAGCCGGAAGCGAGCTGCGCGAGCGCGGTCATCTCGTCGAGCGGATTCGAGACGACGATGATGACGGCGTTCGGGGAGTGCTTGACGAGGTTCTCGGTGACGCCGCGGACAATCCCCGCGTTGACTTCGAGCAGGTCCATACGGCTCATGCCGGGCTTGCGCGGGAGGCCCGCGGTGATGACGATGACGTCGGAGCCGGCGGTCTTCTCGTAGCCGTTGCCGTCGTTGTCGGTGGTGGCGCCGACGACCTTGGTCTCGAAGCCCTCGATGGTGCGGGACTGGTTCATGTCCAGCGCGATGCCCTCGGGCTTGCCCTCGACGATGTCGGTGAGGACGACCTCGTCGAAGACGTCGTACTCGGCCAGGCGCTGGGCGGTGGTGGAGCCGTAGAAACCGGCGCCGACGACCGTGACTTTCTTACCCATCGAATGCTCCTCTGCATTAAAGCTGCCTGTCTGGTGCGCAGGCCCTCGGGTTGTGCGGCGGCGCGTGGGCCGCCGAGGTTTGCCAGGTGAATGGCGGGCTACGCGAGCGTAACCAGGTCTGTTCGTCCACGCTATGACCCTCGTCTCGGCGGCCGCATCCGGGCCCTGATCGCGTGGCGGAGGCCTCGCAAAAGTGCGTCGGGGCGGGCTCGACCTCCAAAAGCGAGGAGTACCGGCGGTGAGCCGCGCGGACTGGATGTCAGGGGGATGATATGGGGGGGCGGGCACCCGCTTGTCGCACATCCGCCCTCCGCATCGTCTCGAAGCGTGGGCACATGTTGACAAGTCCTACTGTTTTAGTGGACTATTCTGAGACCCATCCGGATCTGAGGGAGCCGCGCGTGCTGTTCGCGACCACCATCCTGCCAGCCGTCGCCGCGGGCTTCGCCGCGCAGCTGGTCGACGGCAGCCTCGGCATGGGCTTCGGCACCATCACCATGACGTTCCTCCTCGGCCTGGGCATCGCGCCCGCGGTCGCTTCGGCATCGGTGAACGTGGCGACGATCGCCACCGGCACGGTGAGCGCGGTCGCGCACCACCGGCTGCAGAACGTCCACTGGCCCACCACTTTGCGCCTCGGCATCCCCGGCGCGGTCGGCGGCTTCGCGGGCGCCTGGGCACTGGCGTCGCTGACGCGCCTGGACGCCGCGACGCCGGTGACGAGCGCGATCCTCATCGCCCTCGGCGCGGTGATCGTGTGGCGCTTCGCGAAAGGCAAGGGCACGACGAAGGGCCCGGTCCGCACCGGCTTCGCGGTCCCCACGGGCCTGGTCGGCGGGTTCCTCGCGGCGGTCGGCGGCGGCGGGTGGGGCCCGGTGACGATGCCGATCACGCTGACCACCTCGCGGTTGGAACCGCACCGGGTCGTCGGCTCGGTCTCGACGGCGCAGGTCTTCGCCTCGACGGCGGCCGTGATCGGGTTCTGGCTTGCGATCCCTGAAACGCTGACCGTGCTGTGGCCCTTGGTCGTCGGCATGGCGGTGGGCGGCATGGCCGCGGCCCCGCTGGCGGCGTGGCTGACACGCAAGATCCCGACCGTGAAGCTCGGTTCGACGATCGGCATGCTCGTGGTGGCGCTGAACCTGCGCACCCTCCTGGGCAACGCCGACGTCCCGTGGCCGACGGTCACGGCCGTCTACCTGCTCCTGGCGGCCGTCTGGGCGCTGGTCCTGGTGGGGCCGCGTCGCAAGGCCGCGACCCCGGCGGTCAAGCCCGAACCGGTTGAAGCCGAAGTCTGAAAACGTGAAGAAGGCCCGGACCGAGAATCGGTCGGGGCCTTCTCGCTCCCGGTGCGAGCCCTAGAACGCCTTGCCGCGCTGAAGCTCCCGCGCGATGACGATCCGTTGAATTTGGTTGGTGCCTTCGTAGATCTGCGTGATCTTGGCGTCGCGCATCATGCGCTCCAGCGGGAAGTCCTGGGTGTAGCCGTAGCCGCCCAGGACCTGGACCATGTCGGTGGTGATCTGCATGGCCGCGTCGGAGGCGAAGCACTTGGCCGCGGCGCCGAAGTAAGTGAGGTCGGCGTCAGTGCGCTCGGACTTCGCGGCGGCGGCGTAGGTGAGTTCCCTTGCAGCGCTGATCTTCATGGCCGCGTCGGCGAGGAGGAACTGCACGCCCTGGAACGCCGCGATCGGCCTGCCGAACTGCTCGCGCTCGGCCGCGTAGCCCGTGGCCGCGTCGAGCGCGCCCTGGGCGATGCCGAGGGCCTGCGCGGCGATGGTGACGCGGGTGTGGTCGAGGGTGCGCATGGCGAGCGAGAAGCCCTGGCCCGCTTCGCCGATGAGGCGGTCGGCGGGCAGGCGCACCGCGTCGAAGTAGACCTCGGCGGTCGGCGAGCCCTTGACGCCGAGCTTCTTCTCCGGCTTGCCGAAGGAGACGCCCGCGTCGCCCTTCTCGACCACGAACGCCGAGATGCCCTTGGCGCCCGCGCCCGGGTCGGTGACGGCGAAGACGGTGTAGAACTCGCTGACGCCCGCGTTGGTGATCCAGCGCTTGACGCCGTCGAGCACCCAGTCGTCCCCGTCGCGTACGGCCCGCGTGGTCATGGACGCGGCGTCGGAGCCCGCCTCGGGTTCGGAGAGGCAGTACGAGAACATCGCCTCGCCCGCGGCCACCGGCGGCAGGTAGCGGCGCTTGAGCCCCTCGGTGGCGTCGAGCAGCAGCGGCAGCGAGCCGAGCTTGTTGACCGCCGGGATGAGCGAGGACGAGGCGCAGGCCCGGGCGACCTCTTCGATGACGATCGCGGTGCCGAGCGCGTCGATGCCCGCGCCGCCGTACTCGGCGGGGATGTGCGGGGCGTGGAGGTCGGCCGACTTGAGCGACTCGTAGGACTGCTCGGGGAAGGTCGCGGTCGCATCGGCCTCGGCGGCGTGCGGAGCTACCCCCGCATCGCAGACTTCCCGCGTGGCCGACCGGATGTCGGCGTACTCTTCAGGCAACTGGTAGGGGCTGAACCCGGTGGA
>DATABR010000128.1:0-6170 GCA_036259435.1 Glycomyces sp. | reverse complement strand
TCCGAGAACGGGCCCCTTCTGATGCCGCTGGATCAGTCGAAGACCGCGAGGCGCTTCTGCTCCTGCGTGCCGCCGCCGAAGGTGGTGAACGAGCCGCCCACGGCGAGATTCGCGCCCGACGGGTGCGCCGTGGCGTCCCAGGCGCCGACGACGCCGTTCGCGCCCGGGTTCCAGTCCAGGAGCATCCCGTTCATGTCGACCGCCAAGAGCTTGCCGCGCTCGGCCCGCACCCCGTCCACGCACTGGCCCAGCGGCCCGGCGTGGTTGGTGACGCAGGCCTTGTCGAAATGACCGCCGCCGATGATCGTGGAACCCCAGACCTCGACGGTCTGCATGCCGCCGTCCACGGCCTGGTACCAGAGGGTCTCGCCGCTGGTGGTGAACGCCCGGATCTCGCCGCCGCGCCCGTCCAGGGCCGCGTACACGCGCTCCCCGGCGACCACGACCTCGCGGGTCAGCACGTACACCTTGGACACGAACGAGGTGTCGACCGCGCCCGTGGTCGCGTCGACCGCTCCGAGCTTCCCGTACTTCTTGTCGCCGCCGAGCATCGAGAACGCCCCGGCCACGTAGAGGCGGCCGTGCCCGTACTGGAGGTCGCGGACCGCGCCCTCGGCGACCTTCGGCGCGAAGCCGGTGATCGTCTTCCCGTCGGCGGCGTTCACCGCGGCGAGCGCGGGCTGCGCGAAGCCCCCCATGGTCAGGAACGAGCCGCCGAGGTAGACCGTGGAGCCGACCGGTTCGATCGAGTACACCCGGGCCGAGGGCCTCGGATTCCAGGCCGTGTCGAGCCGCCCGGAACCGAGGTCGAAGCGGGCTACGCGTGAGCGCGTCACCCCGTCGACCTCGGTGAACTTCCCGGCGATGTAGAGAAAGCCGCCGCCGGTCTTGACCTCGTGGACCGGCCCGTTGACGGCCGGCGCGAACGGCAGCAGCGCCCCCGTGGCCGAATTCACGGCCGCGAGGTAATTGCGGCGCTCGAAGACGCCGTCGGTGTTCTTCGCCCGGGTGAACCGGCCGCCCGAATAGACGACGTCGCCGTCGTAGGCCACCTTGTACACCTGGTCGTTGAACGAGGCGGTCGCCTGCGGCAGGTGGGAGTCGACGGCTCCGGCCGGCGTCTGCGCGATGAACAGGGCCGCGAGCAGTACGAAGAGTGTGGTCAAACGGCGCATACGGCAGTCTTGCACGCGCACTGCCGCGCACCGGGGATCCGCGGCGGCGCGTCCCCCGCGTGGATGCCAGGTCAGTGCGGTGCACCGTTTTCCGATGTGGGCAGGAACGGCGTCCGCGAGCAACGGTGAATGCCATCACCGCGTCGCTGGTGAGCGCGTACTAGAGTTGAACGCGTGACTTCCTACCAGACCGATCGTGCCCGCGCGGCCGCTCAGGCCGCCGATTCGGCCGTGTACGGACGCCGCCGGTTCGGTTCCGGCTTCTTCCTCGGCCTCGTGATCGTCGTGGTCCTCGCGTTGGCTCTCGGTTTCGTCCTCGTCGGCGACATCGGCGAGACCCTCAAGGTCCGCCTCGGCGCGACAACGATCTCGCTCGCCGTCGCCATGCCGCTCACCTTCGTGCTCGGGTTCTTCGTGGGCCTGTTCGGCAAGGTCCGGCGCCTCGGCATGGGCATCGTCGTGGGCGCGCTCGTCGGCACCGTCGTCATCGGCGGCCTGTTCCTGCTCCTCCGCTAGCCCCGGCGCGGGGCGACCGGGCAGATGGCGCGACAGTGCTTCATACGACAGTGCTTCGATCGTGCCCCGACTCCGAACTAAGCTGAGGCCGCAAGGTTCCGCACCAGTCTTAGAGAGGGGCCGACTGTGCGCATCGCGCGGATCGCTCACCCCACCGGCATGTCGTTCGCAGTTCTCGAGGGGGAGGGGCCCGGGGCCACCGCCGCCGAGATCGAAGGGCACCCGTTCGCGCAGATCACGCTCACCGGCCAGCGCTGGTCGCTGCAGGACGTGCGGATGCTCGCCCCCATCCTGCCGTCCAAAGTGGTCTGTGTGGGGCGCAACTACGCCGACCACGCGGCGGAACTCGGCAACGAGGTGCCCAAAGAGCCCCTGATCTTCCTCAAGCCCTCGACCGCCGTCATCGGCCCCGGCGAGCTCATCCGGCTCCCGGCCGTTTCCGACCAGGTCGAGCACGAAGCGGAGCTGGCGATCGTGATCGGCCTGCCGGGTGCCCGCGGCCTCGACCGCGAGGCCGCGAAGGGCTCGATCTTCGGCTACACCTGCGCCAACGACGTCACCGCGAGGGACCTCCAGCGCCAGGACGTGCAGTTCACGCGCGCCAAGGGCTTCGACTCCTTCTGCCCTCTCGGGCCGTGGATCGAGACCGACGCCGACGTGGCCGACGCCGAGGTGCGCTGCGAGGTCAACGGCGAAGTGCGCCAGCTCGGTTCGACCAAGGACATGGTCTTCGACCCGGCCACCGTCGTCGCGTACGTCTCGCAGATCATGACGCTGATCCCCGGCGACGTGCTGCTCACCGGCACGCCCGCGGGCGTGGGGCCGCTCCAGGCGGGCGAGACCGTATCCGTATCCGTCGCCGGCATCGGCACGCTCTCGAACAAGGTGGTTTCCAGTGAGTAATGCCCACACCCGTCGCCCCGCCCAGCCGCCGCAAGCGGCTCTTCCCCGAACTCGAATGGCTTCGCAATCCCAGAGTGTTCGCACGCGCTTCTGCCCCAGCCCCACCGGGTCCCCGCACGTGGGCCTGGTGCGCACCTGCCTGTTCTCGTGGGGCTACGCCCGGGCCAAGGGCGGGGAGTTCGTGTTCCGCATCGAGGACACCGACGCGGCGCGCGACACCGAGACCTCCTACGAGCAGTTGCTCGAAGCGCTCTCGTGGTTGGGCATGACCTGGGACGAGGGCCCCGACATCGGCGGGCCCTACGAGCCCTACCGGCAGTCGCAGCGGCTCGACCTCTACGCCGACGTCATCAAGCGCCTCCTCGAAGGCGGCTACGCCTACGAGGCCTTCTCCACCAATGAGGAGGTCGAGGCGCGCCACCGCGCCGCCGGGCGCGACCCGAAGCTCGGCTACGACAACTTCGACCGCGACCTCACCGAGGAGCAGAAGGAGGCCTTCCGCGCCGAGGGCCGCAAGCCGGTGTACCGGATGCGGATGCCCAGCGAGGACATCACGTTCCAGGACGCGGTGCGCGGCGAGGTCACGACCCCGGGCGGAACGGTGCCGGACTACGTCATCGCGCGCGGGGACGGCTCGCCGCTGTACACGCTCACGAACCCGGTCGACGACGCGATCATGAAGGTCAACATGGTGACCCGCGGCGAGGACCTGATGCCCTCGACGCCCCGCCAGATCGTCATGTGGCGCGCGCTGGTGGACCTCGGCATCGCCGACGCCGAGCCCGAGTACGCGCACCTGCCGCTCATCGTGGACGAGCGCGGCAAGAAGATGTCCAAGCGCGACCCGCGCTCGAACCTCCTGCAGTACAAGGAAGCCGGTTATCTGCCCGAGGGCGTGCTCAACTACGTGGCGACCCTCGGCTGGTCGCTCTCGGGCGACCGCGACGTGTTCAGCGTGGCGGAGTTCCTGGAGGCCTTCGACCTGCACGACGTGAAGTCGAACCCGGCTCGGTTCGACGAGAAGAAGTTCGACGCCATCTGCGCCGATCACTTCCGCAGCGTCGACGCCGAGGAGCTGACCGGGATGCTGGTGCCGCGGCTCCAGGACGCCGGGCTGCTGGGCGCGGCGGTGACGTCGGAGCAGGCGCACGTGCTCGCGGTGGCCGTGCCGCTCGTGCAGGAGCGGTGCGCGACCCTCTCGCAGGCGGTCGAGATGCTCCGGTTCCTCTTCTGCGGCACCGAGGTCGCGCTCGACGAGGACAGCGTCAAGAAGACCTTCAAAGACGACGCGGCGCAGGTGCTCGACGCCTCGATCGCTGCCATCGAGGGCATCGAGTGGACCACCGAGACGATCGAGGCGGCCCTGAAGGCCGCGCTCGTGGACGGCCTGGGCCTCAAGCCCCGCAAGGCGTTCGGCCCGGTGCGCGTCGCGATCAGCGGCAAGACCGTCTCGCCGCCGCTGTACGAGTCGATGGAACTGCTCGGCAAGGACGTGAGCCTGGCGCGCCTGCGCGCCGCACGCGCGACCCTCTAAGCAGCGCAGAGGAAACCGGCCTCGCTCTCTGGCGGGGCCGGTTTCACGCACCCGGGGTTGCCTACGCGCAGTACTGTGCAATGCATGGTACTGTCGATAGCGTGGATAGATCGCAACTGCTCAAGGGCCTGCTCGACATCATCGTGCTGCGGGTCCTGGAGACCGGGGACGGCTACGGCTACGAGATCCTGCACCGCCTGCGCGCGGCGGGCTTCGAGGAACTGGGCGACGCCTCGGTCTACGGCACGCTCCGCCGCCTGTACCGAGCCGGCCACCTGTCCACCTACGTCCGGCCGAGCGACTCGGGACCGCACCGCAAGTACTACGCGCTCACCGAATCCGGCACGAAGCACCTCCGCGGGATGCGAGAGGCGTGGGAGGACGTGAGCGCCAAGATGCAGGCCCTGTTCGACACCCCGAGGTTCGGGACCCCCGAGTAAGGAACCCCGTCATGACCGACACCACGCAGCAGGCCCCGACCGCCGCCCACTGGGGCGCCCCCTACCGGGCCTCCGACTACCGAGCCGCTGACCACCGTGTCTCCAACTACCAGGCATCCGTCGAGCGGCACCTCGCCGATCTTCCCGACGACCTGCGCCGCATGCTGACCGCCGACCTGCGGACCCGCCTCACCGAGGTCGCCGCGGGGTCGCGGCCGAACGAGGCACTGGAGCACCGCCTCGGCAGCGCCGAGCGGTACGCCATGGCGCTGCGCGAGACCGTCGAACTGCAGTACGTGAGCGCCGCGGACCGGGTCCTCAAGAGCCTGGGCAAGACCCTCACGGCGTTCCGGCTCTCGCTGCGGCGCGGCTAGACCGGGCCTCCCCCGAACACCGACCCATCGACTTCCACGGCTCCGAGAAGGACAGACCATGACCGACACGCCCAGAAACACCGAGGTCGCGGACTACGAGGCCGCGGTCCGGCGGCACCTCGCCGACCTCCCGTCGGCGGACCGCGAGGACCTCCTCGCGGACCTGGAGACGCACCTGACCGAGGTCGCGGCCGACCTGGAGCCGGGAGTGAGCCTCGTCGACCGCCTCGGCACGCCCGAGGCCTATGCGAACGAACTGCGTGAAGCCGCCGGTGTCGAGGACGCCGGTGTCGAAGAGCCGCAAGGTGGGTCGTCGGCCCGCCACACCTTTGCGGCGGGCCTGGCCCGGGCGGAGCGGTACGCCGACCGCGTCACCGGGAGCGCCGGGGCCGGGACGTTCCAGGAGTTTCGGAAGTCGCTCGTGCCGGCCTGGTGGGTCCTGCGGGGCGCGGCCGCGGCCTGCCTCCTGGTCTACGTGATGCTCCAGCTCGCCGGAGGCCCGGTCAGTTACCCGATTCTGACCCCCGAATTCATCGTCGTCCTCACGATCCTCGCCGCGGCGGTGGGCGCCTGGTACTCCGTGCGCCTGGGCGTGCGCTCGGCGGGCTGGAAGCGCGGCCCCCGCTGGGCGCTCACGCTCGGCGGCGTGCTCGTCGTCTGGATCGCGGCGGCGCAGTTCGCCGACGTCTTCTTCGGCACGACGTACGTCGAATACGCCGAGTCCGGCTACGACCCGTACTCATACGTGGAGGACGTCTACCCCTACAGCGCGGACGGTGAGCTGCTCACCGGCGTCTACCTGTTCGACCAGCACGGAACCCCGCTGTACATCGGCGATCCGGACCGGTGCTCGGTGCTCACGGAGGACCCCTTCGGCCAGACCGTCCCTGAGGAGTTCGACGACAGCACCACTGAGGACGCCAACGGCGAGTTCGAGAGCGAGGAGCCTTTCGGGAACTCCGGAACTGGCGAGTCCTTCGACTCCGGTGGCGAGTACGGGTACCAGTACCCGATGTGCGTTCCCGGCGGCGGCGCGGGCGCGACGCCGAGCGAGAGTTCGACCGAGACGCCGGAGCCCGACGCGAGCGAATCGCCGACGGACGAACCCGCGGCCACCTCGGCGTCCCCCACGACTGACTCGTCGCCGACCGACGAACCCGCGGCCACCTCGGAAGCCCCCACGACCGACCCGTCGCCGACGGACGAATAAGCGCAGTACCGCGCCCGG
>DATABR010000127.1:0-10152 GCA_036259435.1 Glycomyces sp. | reverse complement strand
GAAGTGGCCGAGGTCCCGCAGCCGCGCTGCGGGCCCGGCGAGGTGCTCATCAAGCTCAAGACCTCCTCGGTCAACCCGGTGGACTGGAAGCTCGGGGCCGGGCACCTCGACGCGATGATCCCGGGGGAGTTCCCGCTCATTCCCGGTTGGGACGCCGCCGGAGTGATCACCCAGGTCGGCCCGAAGGCCACGGAGTTCGCCGTGGGCGACGAGGTGTTCGGCTACGTGCGCCGCCCAGTCGCCAAGTGGGGCACCTGCGCCGAGTACACGGTCGCCGAACCGTACATGATCGCCCGCAGACCCGCCGCGCTCGACTGGGACTCCGCGGGCGGCCTGCCCCTCGCCGGCCTCACCGCACTCCAGTCCCTTGACGCCGTGGGCGTCAAGCAAGGGGACACCGTGCTCGTGCACGCCGCCGCGGGCGGGGTCGGCACGCTCACCGTCCAGGTCGCCAAGGCCCGTGGCGCCCGCGTCATCGGCACCGCCAGCGCCCGCAACCACGACTACCTGATCGCCTTCGGGGCCGAGCCGGTCGAGTACGGCCCCGGGCTGCTGGAGCAGATCAAGCGGCTCGCGCCGGACGGCCCGGACGCCGCGGTCGACGCGATCGGCGGTGACGCCGTGGAAGTTTCGATCGAGGCGGGCACCGATCCGTCGCGGGTCGTCTCGGTCGCCGACCCGGCCGTGCGGGAGAACGGCGGCAAGTACGTCTTCATCGATGTCACGCCCGAGGACCTCCAGACCCTCGCCGATCTGGTCGCGAACCGCGAACTGACAGTGCCGGTGGCGGAGACGTATCCGCTCGAGCGGACTGCCGACGCGTGGCGCGCGAGCCGGACCGGGCGCACCCGCGGCAAGATCATCCTGCGGATCTCCTAGGGACGGACCGATATGGAGGGAGTCGGGCGTGAGTGCCCGGCTCCTCGCATTATGTGAAACCAATTCTCGATAGTCTTTACAGTATGTGCTTCAGGTCATAGAATGACCGGGAGCGGTGCCCCAGCCGTTCCGACCGGCCACTCCACTGCGACATTCGGGGAGTCGCGCGGTCTCCCTCTCGCTGACTCCCGCTCGTAGCAGTGCCCGGTCGACATCCACAGAAGATCCCCCGTCTGTGAGGAGCGATCACACATATGTCCAACGGACAGGCCATACGAGGCACACGAATCGGCGCCAACCCGGGACTCCACTCGGAACGCGGCGAGCCGGAGCCCCGGCAGCACGTCGGGTACTGGTGCGCCAACGGACACGAGACCGTCCTGGCGTTCGCGCTGTACGTCGACGTCCCCAGCGAGTGGGATTGCACCTGCTGCGGGTGGCCCGCCAGCCCCGACCAGGACAATCCTCCTGAACGCCGTTCCGCCAAGCCGTACAAGACCCATCTCACCTATGTACGCGAGCGCCGCAGCGACGAAGAGGCCGAAGACCTCCTCGCCGAGGCCCTCGCCGCCCGGGCCGCCGCCCGGGGCGAACGTTCCCTCTATTAGCGTCGCAACGGTTCCCACCACCGCACTGAGCGGCCCATCGCAAGGTTGGGCGATGCGCCGCCGACACGACGAAGGGCCCGGATCGTGTTTGCGATCCGGGCCCTCTTCGTCGCTTCAGAACTCCAGGTGCTTCAAATGCGCCGCGGCGTCCTTGTCGATGAGCCACCTGGTGTGGCCCTGGGCCTCGACGCGTCCTGCGGGCAGCTCCCGCTTCGACAGCGCCTCGTCCACGGCCTCGGCTTTACCTTCGCCCGAGGCGATGATCCATGCCGCCGTGGCGGTGTTGATCGCCGTCATCGTCAGCGAGACCCGCTCGGGCGGCGGTTTGGGGGAGTCGTGAACCCCCACCGCCGAACCCTCGGCGTCCAGCGCCGGGTTCCCCGGGAACAGCGACGCGACATGCCCGTCCTCGCCGATGCCCAAGAGCAGCAAGTCGAAAGCCGGGACGCCTTCGCCTCCGGCGGCCTTCGCCAACTCCTGGCGGTAGAGCGCTGCCGCGTCCTCAGGCGTCGCCACCGCGTCGGCGGCGGCCATCGGGTGCACCCGCTCGGGATCGACCGGCAGGTGGTCCAGGAACGCCTCCCGGGCCTGCGTCTCGTTTCGTTCCAGGTCGCCCGCGGGCAGGAACCGCTCGTCGCCCCACCAGAAGTCGACCTTCGACCAGTTCACGACCGTCTGGATCGGCGAACCCAGAATGTTCTGGTACACCTTCGCCGCGATCCGGCCGCCCGTGAGCACGATCGACGCCTCGCCGCGGTGCGCCTGCGCGTCGGCGAGGCGGTTGAGCAGTCGCGACGCCACCGCCTCGGCCAGCACATCGGCGTCGTTGTGGACGATCACCGCACCCGAGCGGCTCATGCGCTCGCCCGCTCGGCCGCGTACCGCTCCTGGAAGGTGACCAGGACCTTCCGGTAGGCCGTGTCCGGGTCGATGTGCCGCAGCTCCTCGGCCAGCAGCTGACCGAGCGTGCGGCCCTGCAGCGTCTGGCGGCGCTTCGGCAGCCCCGCCTGGCGCAGCACCGTGGTGCCGTCGGCCTTCCGCTCGACCTCCATCGTCTCGCCGCCGTCCATCGTGAACAGCACGGAGGCGATCGCCGGGAGGTGCTCGGAGTTCCGCTCGACCTCGGTGTCGGCGATCTGTGGGGACACGTCCAGGCGCGTCTGGAGCCACGCGGCCATGAGCTGCGCCGACGGGTCGTCGTCGTCCGCCTTGATGGTGATCGACTCGACCGCGTGGGTCACCCCGTCGAAGGCGCTGGCGATGAGCGAGCGCCACAGGCTGATCCGGGTCCAGCAGATGTCGGTGTCGCCGGTCGAGTAGGACTCGGCGCGGCGGTACAGCGACGCCACCGGGTCGTTCGCGCGGGCCGAATAGGTGATGCGGCGGTCGGCGAAGCTGCGCAGCTCCTCCTCCAGGCCGTAGCGGACCGGGTCGAGCAGCCACCATGTCACGACCGGCACGTCCGATGCGAGCATCGGGAGCACGATCGAGGTCAGGTGCGCGGCGGCCGGGCCGTCGAGCCGCAGGATGATCGCCTCGGCCGAGCCGAGCCGCTCGCCCACGGTCACTTCGGCGTCGATGCGCGGCTCGGTCGCTTCGAGGTCGCGCGGGATCGCCATGATCAGCCGGTACGGGTGTTCTTGCGCGGCAACGGAGGCGGCCTGCTCGACCTCCTCGCGCTCGTCCTCAGTGGTCAGTGCGACCAGATTGAGGGCGAGGCCGGAGGTGCCGCCGACCTCGTGCAGCAGACCGGTGAGCGTCTTCATGATGTCGCCGGTGGTGGTGTCCTTCAGATGCACGTCCAGACTCCCCTTCTAGGCCCGGCGCCAGCGGCGGCCGGACGATTGCAGCATGAGATCGGCCCCGCTCGGGCCCCAGGTCCCGGACTCGTACGGCTCGGGCTTGGTGCCCGCCCAGTAGTCCTCGAGCGGGTCGACCACGGCCCAGGACGCGTCGACTTCCTGCGCGTCGGGGAACAGGGTCTTGTCGCCCAGGAGCACGTCCAGGATGAGCCGCTCGTAGGCCTCGGGGCTCGACTCGGTGAAGGTCTCGCCGTAGCCGAAGCCCATCGAGATGTCCCGAAGCTCCATGCCGGTGCCGGGGACCTTCGAGCCGAACTTCACCGTGATGCCCTCGTCCGGCTGGACGCGGATGACCAGCTGGTTGTTGCCGAGCGTCTTGGTGTCGTAGTCGGCGAAGGGCATGTGCGGCGCCTCCTTGAAGACCACCGCGATCTCGGTGACCCGCTTGGGGAGCCGCTTGCCGGTGCGCAGGTAGAACGGCACGCCGTTCCAGCGGCGGTTCTGGATCCCCAGCTGGACCGCCGCGTAGGTCTCGGTGGTGGAGGTCTGCGGGATGTTCTCCTCGGCGAGATACCCCTGGACGGGGCGGCCCTGCACCCAGCCGTCGGTGTACTGGCCGCGGATGGCGGTGGCCTCGAGGTCGTCGTGGAGCTTGATGGCCCGCAGGACCTTCAGCTTCTCGGTGCGGATCTCTTCGGCCTCGAACCCGTTCGGCTGCTCCATCGCGGCGATCGCGAGGAGCTGCAGCACATGGTTCTGGAGCACGTCGCGGGCGGCGCCGTTGTCGTCGTAGAACCCGGCCCGGGAGCCGATGCCGACGTCCTCGGCCATGGTGATCTGGACGTGGTCGACGTAGTTGGAGTTCCAGATCGGCTCGAACATCGCGTTCGCGAAGCGCAGCGCGAAGATGTTCTGCACCGTCTCCTTGCCCAGGTAGTGGTCGATGCGGAACACGTCGTTCGCGGTGAAGACGCGGTCGACCAGGCCGTTGAGCTCCTTGGCGGACGGGCGGTCCTCACCGAAGGGCTTCTCGACCACGACGCGGCGCCAGCCGCCGCCGTCCTGGCGGTTGTCCGACATGCCGGTGCGCGCGAGCTGCTTGAGCACCGTGGGGAACGCCAGCGGCGGGATCGAGAAGTAGAACGCGGCATTGCCGACGATGCCGTGCGTCTCGCGCAGCTCGTCGACCGTCGCGTCCAGGCGGTCGAAGGCCTGGTCGTCGTCGAACGTGCCGGGCACGAACTTGAAGTTGCCGGCCAGGCGGGCCCAGACCTCCTCGCGCCACGGCGTGCGGGCGTGCGACTTGGCGGCCTCGCGGGCCATCTCCTCGAACGTCTCGTCGCCCTAGTCGCGGCGGGCGAAACCGACGATCACGAACGACGCCGGGAGCAGGCCCCGGTTGGCGAGGTCGTAGACGGCCGGGATCAGCTTCTTCTTCGCGAGGTCGCCGGTGACGCCGAAGATCACCAGAGCGCAGGGCTCGGGGATGCGCGGCAGCCGCCGGTCGGCCGGGTCGCGGAGGGGATTGGTGTGGAAGGCGTCGGCGCCCATCTAGCTCAGCTCCCTCACCGCGTGCAGCAGCTGGTTGATGCCGCGCTTGCGGTCGGTCAGGTGCAGGCGCACGAGCGGGCGCTCGCGCGACTCGAGGGCCTGGCGGTCCCCGGCGGCCTGCGCGGCCTGGAGCCCGGCGAAGGTGTACTCGCGGCCCGGGATGAGGAGGTCTTCGCCGACCTCACCGGTGAGCTGCAGGAACACGCCGGTCTGGCGGCCGCCCTTGTGGAACTGGCCGGTCGAGTGCAGGAAGCGCGGCCCCCAGCCCCAGGTGACGGGCGCGCCCGTGCGCTCGGCCAGCTCGGCCCGGAGTTCGGCGACGTTCGCGTCGTCGATCCGGTCGAGGTAGGCCATGACGGCGATGTAGGCGTCCTCGCGGTCGGCGTCGAGGAGCAGCTCGCCGAGCGCTCCGGCCACGGTGGTCGAGTGCGAGCCGTAGATCTCCACGGCCCCGTCGACGGCGTGCGGATGCTCGTCCGGCATGCCGTCGGCGAGGATCCGGTTGGTGTTCTCCTTGGACTCGGTCACGTTGGGCTGGTTGAACGGGTCGATGCCGATCAGGTAGCCCGCGTACGCGGTGGCGAGCTCCCACGCGAGGAACTGCGCGCCCAAGGGGCCGTTGACGACCACGTCGGGCATCGCCAGCGTCGAGCCGGAGTTCGGCAGGCCCGTGGAGGAACCGCCGACGGTGGCGTAGACGCGGTCGGAGCCGCGAGCGCCGGCGGCGCCGGGCGCTTCGAGGACGACCGGGAGCGTGCCCTTGCCGTGCTTGCCGAGGGACTCGGCGATGAGCTGCTCGGCCCAGTCGCCCAGGCCCACGATGCCGGTGCCGTCGTCGGCGATGGTGATGGTCGGCTTGGCCGCGATGACCGCGCCGAGCACGACCGCCGGGTTGTCGCCTTCGCTTTCGATGGTGGTCGCGAAGTTCTCGGCCTGGTCGATCAGCTCGGCCACGTCAGCGCCCGCGAGCGCGGTCGGGACGAGCCCGAACGCGGTGAGCGCGGAGTAGCGCCCGCCCACGTCGGCGTCGGCGAGGAACAGGTGCGAGCCCTGCTCGGTCGCGAGCGCCTCGAGCGCGGAGCCGGGGTCGGTGACGAACACGAACCGCTTGGTCGAGTCCTCGATGCCGACGCCCTTGAACGCGGCCTCGAAGGCGGGTCGCTGGGAGTCGGTCTCGAGGGTGGAGCCGGACTTGGAGGAGACGACCACGGCGGTGCGCCGCAGCGAGGCCTCGCCGAGCTCGGCGATGATCTGCCCGGGGTCGGTGGTGTCGAGGATGCTGATGCCCAGGTCCAGGGTGCGGGAGATGACCTCGGGGGCGAGCGAGGAGCCGCCCATGCCCGCGAGGGCGATGTGGTCGATGCCCTGCTCGTGGAACTCGGCGCGCAGCTTCGCGAGCGGCGCGAGGAGCTCCTTCGACGTGACGAAGGTGTCCACCCAGCCGAGCCGGATCGCGGCCTCTTCCTCCGCCTCGGGACCCCACAGCGTGGCGTCCTTGGCGGCGAGTTTGGCCGGGACGCCTTCGGATTTGAGCCGCTCGACTCCGGCGTTCACGTCGACACCGGTCGTGACGGCCAGGCCTCCGGCCGCTTCCATCTTGCCCATCTGATCGCTCACTTCGTCTCTCCGCTCGCAGCGAGCTTGGACTCGATCTGCTCCAGCAGCTGGTTCCAGCTGACGATGAACTTGTCGACGCCCTGGTCCTCCAGGACCTTCACGACGTCGGCGTAGTCGACGCCGACCTGCTCCAGGCCCAGCAGGACCTCGGCGGCGTCGTCGTAGAACGGGCGCACCGTGTCGGTCTCGGTCTCGCCGTGGTCGGCGTAGTCGTGGATGGTGCCCTCGGGCATCGTGTTGACGGTGCCGGGGGCGACCAGGTCCTCGACGTAGAGCACGTCGCGGTATTCGGGGTTCTTCACCGACGTCGACGCCCACAGGGGACGCTGCGGGTGGGCTCCGGCGGCGGCCAGGGCCTCCCAGCGCGGCGACGCGGTGACGTCCTCGAACGCCTTGTAGGCCAGTCGCGCGTTGGCGACGGCGGCCCTGCCCCTGAGGGCCTTGGCCTCGTCGGTGCCGATCGCCTCGAGCCGCTTGTCGATCTCGGCGTCCACGCGGGACACGAAGAACGAGGCGACCGAGCGGATCGTGGACAGGTCGATCCCGGCGGCCTTGGCCGACTCGAGACCGGCCATGTAGGCGTCCATGACCTCGCGGTAGCGCTCCAGGGAGAAGATCAGCGTCACGTTGACGCTGATGCCCGCCGCGGTGGCGGCGGTGATGGCGGGGAGGCCGGCCTTGGTGGCGGGGATCTTGATCAGGGTGTTGGGCCGGTCCACGGCCCACCACAGGAACTTGGCCTCGGCGATGGTCGCGTGCGTCTGGTGGGCGAGGCGCGGGTCGACCTCGATCGACACGCGGCCGTCCTGGCCTCCGGTGTTCTCGAACACCGAGGCCAAGACGTCTGCGGCCCAGCGGATGTCGTAGGTGGTGATGGCGCGAGCGGCTTCCTCGACGCTCACTTTGCGGACCGCCAGGTCGGCGATCTGCTCGTCGTAGCCGCTGCCCTTGGCGATGGCGGTGGCGAAAATGGTCGGGTTCGAGGTGACGCCCACGACGGACGACCCGGCGATGAGGTCCTTCAGGTTGCCCGTCTCCAGGCGCTCGCGCGAGATGTCGTCGATCCAGACCGACACCCCGGCTGCCGACAATGCGGCGAGGTTCTCGTTCGCGCTCATCGGTTTCCTCCGACTTTCCAGCTAGTCCTGCGTTTGGCGGCGCTTGCGAGCCGAGATCGGCTCAGCTCGGTCTACTGTGCTTTTTTGATGGAGGAGCGGGCGGCGTCCGCGACGGCCGCGGCGGTGATGCCGAACTCCTCGTACAGCTTCTCGAACGGCGCAGACGCACCGAAGTGTTCCAGGGAGACGCTGACTCCTGTGTCACCCACGAGGCCGCGCCACGACAGCGCGATGCCGGCCTCGACCGAGACGCGGGCCTTGACGGCCCTGGGCAGCACCGATTCGCGGTACGCCTCGTCCTGCTCCTCGAACCATTCGATGGACGGCACGGACACGACGCGGGCCCCCACGCCCTCGCCCGCGAGGGTCTCGGCCGCCTCGACGGCCAGCTGGACCTCCGAGCCCGAGCCCATGAGGATCACGTCCGGGGTGCCCTCGGTGTCGAGCAGCGTGTACGCGCCCTTCGCGGCGCCTTCGGCGGAAGCGAACTTCTCGCGGTCGTACACCGGGATGTTCTGGCGGGTGAGCGCCAGCGCGGCCGGACGGTCGCCCTTCTGCAGCAGGGTCTTCCAGACCACGGCGGTCTCGTTGGCGTCGCCGGGGCGGATGACGTCCAGGCCCGGGATCGCGCGCAGGGCCGCGAGGTGTTCGACCGGCTGGTGGGTCGGGCCGTCCTCGCCGAGACCGATCGAGTCGTGCGTCCACACGTAGACCACGGGGGTCTTCATGAGGGCCGCGAGGCGGACCGCGCCGCGCATGTAGTCGGAGAACACCAGGAAGGTGCCGCCGTAGGGGCGGGTGGGGCCGTGCAGCTTGATGCCGTTGAGGATCGCGCCCATCGCGAACTCGCGGATGCCGAAGTGGAGGGTCCGGCCGTACGGGCTGCCCGGGTACGCCTTGGTCTGGCGGCTCAGCGGCAGGAAAGACGGCTCGCCGGCCATCGTGGTGTTGTTCGAGCCCGCGAGGTCGGCCGAGCCGCCCCAGAGCTCGGGCAGGACCGGCGCGAGCGCCGAGAGGACCTTGCCGGAGGCCGAGCGGGTGGCGACGCCCTTGGCGGACGGCTCGAACTCGGGGAAGGCGGCCTCGAAGCCCTCGGGGAACTCGCCGGCCCACAGGCGGTCGTGCAGGGCCTTGTTCTCCGGGTTGGCGGCGGCCCAGTTGTTGAAGTCGGTCAGCCACGCGGAGCGCTCGGCCTGGCCGCGTTCGACGGTGCCGCGGGTGTAGGCGAGGACCTCGTCGGCGACGTGGAACGACTCGTCGGCCGGGAAGCCGAGGAGCTCCTTGGTCGCGACGATCTCGTCGGCGCCCAGGGCCGCGCCGTGGGCGGCGTAGGAGTTCTGCTTCTTCGGGGCGGGCCAGCCGATGATGGTCTTCAAGCGGATCAGCGAGGGCTTGTCGGTGACGGCCTTGGCCTTCTCGATGGCCTCGAAGAGGGCCTTCGGGTCTTCCTGGTAGCCGTCTGCGCCTCGCCAGTTCACGTCCTGGACGTGCCAGCCGTAGGCCTCGTAGCGCTTGGCGGTGTCCTCGCCTAGGGCGATGCGGGTGTCATCCTCGATGGAGATCTCGTTGTCGTCGTAGATCAGGACCAGGTTGCCCAGCTCCTGCACGCCGGCGATCGCGGAGGCCTCGTGGGTCACGCCCTCCTCGATGTCGCCGTCAGAGGCCAGGACGTACACGTGGTGGTCGAACAGGCTCTCGCCGACGGCCGGCTCGGGGTCGAACAGGCCGCGTTCGCGGCGGGCGGCCATTGCCATGCCCACGGCGGTCGCCAGGCCCTGGCCCAACGGTCCGGTGGTGGTCTCGACGCCCGCGGTGTGGCCCACCTCGGGGTGGCCGGGGGTCTGAGAACCCCACTGGCGCAGGCTCTTGAGGTCGTCCAGCTCCAGGCCGTACCCGTGGAGGTACAACTGCACGTACAGCGTCAGGCTCGAGTGACCGCACGAGAGCACGAAGCGGTCGCGGCCTTCCCAGTGCGGGTCGGTCGGGTCGTGCCGCATGACCTTCTGGAACAGCGTGTGCGCGACCGGAGCGAGGCTCATCGCGGTGCCGGGGTGACCGTTGCCGGCCTTCTCCACCGCGTCGGCGGCGAGCAGCCGCGCCGTGTCGACCGCCTTCTGGTCGAGCTCGGTCCACTCGAACTGTGCCACTGCGATACTCCTTGGTACTCGTCGTGTTTAGGCCATTGACGTGTGCCTTCTGACCCTACCTACCGAGCCTGAACTTTATGCGCAGTCTCTCGGAGGACGGAATTCCACGCATTGTGAACCCGCCCACGAGCAAGTCTCACACGGAAGACGCGCTGGTAGAACCCCCAGGTAGCGGTTGGGGAGGGCTACCAACCCCAGGCCGGGTCACAACCTCACGGCCCGTACTGTGGGCGGTGATGAACGAGGACCCGACCAGCGCCGTCGCCGACCACCCCCGGCCCCCGGCCCGCAAGCGAATCGAAGTGCCCGAACCCGGCGCGGAGGCACCCGCCAAGCCGAGTCGGCGCGCCCTCATCGGGGCCTACGTGTCCCTGACGAAGCCGCGCATCGTGGAACTGCTCCTCATCACCACGATCCCGGCGATGCTCGT
>DATABR010000126.1:0-11088 GCA_036259435.1 Glycomyces sp. | reverse complement strand
CCCGGCCGCGCCGAGGACCGGTCGCCACATGAGCCACGGCACGATCGCGATGAGCGCCGGAAGCGACCAGACGGCCAACGCGATCCGCCAGTCGCCGGCGAGACGGTCGATCGGGGCGGTGGTCGCGGCGGCGACGGCGGCGCCGACCGCGAGCGTCGTGGAGTACGCGGTGGTCATGACGCCGATGCGGTTGGGGAAGTAGCGCTTGACGATCACGGGCACCGCGACGTTGCCGACCGCTCCGGCCGCGAGTGCCAGGAGGCTGAAGAAGAGGAAGAGCGCGATGTTCGGCGCGTAGGCGCGGGCGACCATGCCGACGGACATGGTCAGAAGCGCACCGATGAGGAGGGCGCGGGGGCCGAAGCGGCGGGCGAGGCGCGGGGCGAGGGCGCCGAGTCCGGCGAAGGCGAGGACCGGAAGGGCGGTGAGGAGCCCGGCGACGGCCTCGGACATGCCCAGGCCGGTGCGCAGTTCGGCGAGGATGGCGCCGACGCTGGTGACGGCGGTGCGGAAGTTGAAGGCGGCGAGGACGACGCCCGCGATGAGGAGCCAGCCGGCGGCGACGGCGGCGGTGCCTTTGGGAAGGTGCGGGGCGGCGATCTCGGCGCGGGGAGCGGGGACCGGGTGCTCGGCATCGGACGCGGCAGCGGGGCGCTCGGCGCCATCGGGAGCGGTGCGCTCGGTGCCGTCGAGAGCGAGGGCGGGGCGCTCGGCGTCGTCGAGGGCGGGGGGCTTGTCGATCGAGGCGGCGTCGGTCGTCACGCGGACGGCTCCTTCCGGGGACGGGAGGCGGTCGGGGTCCGGTGGGGTGGTAACCGTTGTCCAACTGTTGAGCGCACACGCTGGTCCGCTCGCGGTTCTCATTCACGGCTCGCAAGCTTCGCCGAATGCTTGGATAGAATCGAGTCAATTCATAGGATGAATCGACGGCCTGTCAACGGTATCGCGACGGCTGTCTGCTTTAATCCTTCTAGTGTTGGGAAACACGCACTCCCCATGGCGGGCCCCCGCAAGCCATGGACGCGTTCGGGAGAGGTCAGGTCCGCCAGTGGCATTGCAGTCGACACGCAAGTCCGCCCTCGTCGATCAGGTGATCGAGCAGCTTCGCCAGCAGATCAGCGACGGCGAATGGGGGCTGGGCTCGCGCATCCCGACCGAGAGCGAACTGGCGGAGCTCCTCGGGGTCGGACGCAACACCATTCGCGAAGGCGTCCGGGCGCTCGCCCACGCCGGGCTGCTGGAGATCCGCCAGGGCGCGGGCACGTTCGTCGTCGGGCGCTCCGAGGTCACCGCGGCCGTGCGGCGGCGCATCGCCGCCAGCCCCGCCTCGGACGCCATGGAGGTGCGCCGGGGTCTGGAGGTCGAAGCCGCGCGGCTGGCCGCCCGCCGCCGCGACGAAGCCGACATCACCCGCCTGCGGATCCTGCTGGCCGAGCGCGAAGCGACCCACGAGGTCGGCGACACCGAGTCGTTCGTAGCGGCCGACATCGCCCTACACCAGGCCGTGGCCGAGGCGAGCCACAACAAGCTCCTCGCCGAGCTGTACTCCGAGCTGGCCGACTCGCTGCGCGACACCGTGCGGGCCGGACTCGGCCCGAACCTCTCCGAAGAGCCGCACATAGACCACTCGCGCGCCATCGAGGCGATCATCGCCGGGGACGCGGACCTCGCCGCGACCGAGACCGCCGCGTACTTGCGGCTGCTCATCGACGACTGACCGGCCGCCGCTGCGACCGACCACGGCCACGCTTGCGAGCCGCGACTTGGCCCAGTGTCGCCGCAATCCGTGAACCGGCGCTTGCGAGCGGCTCATCTCGGCACTGTGGCCGGCCTTGCGGGCCGCGAATCAGCCCCGAAGCCACGCATCCTCGCATCGGCACGGCCTCACACACCACCGGTGAGCCACAGGGGAAACCGGTTCGGGGAGATAGAGTCGGTACTGCCGCTCGCCTGAGCGAGCGATGGAAGGAGACCCCATGCGCCTGTCCGCCCGCGTCGACTACGCACTGCGGGCCAGCGTGGCCCTCGCCGGATACGGCGATCGGTGGGTGTCGGCAGAGCAGATCGCCGAGGACCAGGGGATCCCCCGCAAGTTCCTCGAATCGATCCTGCTCCAGCTGCGGCGCGGCGGGATCGCGACCTCCAAGCGCGGCTCCGAGGGCGGCCACCAGCTGGCTCGGCCGGGCGACAAGATCAGCCTCGCCGACGTCATCCGCGCCGTCGACGGCCCCCTCGTGGGCGTCCGCGGCGAGCGCCCCGAGCAGGTCGCCTACACCGGCACCGCCGCGGCGTTGACGAACGTGTGGATCGCGCTGCGCGTCTCGGAGCGCAACATCCTCGAATCGGTCTCGCTCTCCTCGGTCGCGAGCGACGACCTCCCCACGCCGGTCACCAAACTCCTCGAGGACCCCGACGCCTGGGTCATCCGCGGCACCTGACGCGTCGACCCACTCAGGGGCCCGGCCTTTGAAAGAATCGGGTCGTGAAGTTCCCTGACCTGGGGGCGTGGTGGGACCGCGTGGTCCTCGCGGCCCGTAAACGGTCCAACCTGGTCGATCACTCCTGGCGCGCAGCGGAGCGGTACGGCGAAGTCCACGGCGGGCAGCTCGCCGCGGCGATCTCCTACTACGCGTTCTTCGCGGCGTTCTCGATGTCGCTGCTGGCCTTGGCGATCTTCGGGTACCTGCTGAACTTCCCCGACGTCTACAACTCCGTGGAGACGTGGCTCGAAACCAACCTGCCGGTCATCGATGTCGGCGTCCTGGAGGACTCGCGCCAGTCGGTCACGGTCTTTGCCTCCATCGCGCTGGTGGTCGCCGGGGTCGCGTGGGTGCAGTCGGTGCGGGCCTCGATTCGGCTGGTGTGGGGCCTGGACGCGCAGCCGGGCAATCCGTTCCTGCGGTGGGCCATCGACTTCGTGATCCTGATCGGGATCTCACTGCTGCTGCTCATCACGATCGGCGCGACCGCAGGGGCCGAGTGGGTGCTCGCCTGGTTCGAACTCGACGAGGCCACCGGCAATCTGGCGTCGCTGGTGCGGGCCGTGTCGGTCCTGGTGGGCCTCATCGCCAACGCGCTGCTCGCGATGGTCCTGCTCCAGGCGCTCCCGCGAGTGGTGATGCCGCTGCGGCGAGTCGTGTGGGCTTCGGTGGCGGTCTCGATCGGCATGGAGCTGCTGAAGACCGCGGGCCGCATCTACGTCCTGCACGTCTCCGACCGGCCCGCCTACCAGGCGGTCACCACCGCGGTCGGTCTGCTCGTGTTCCTGTACCTGTTCAACGTCATGCTGCTGCTCGCCGCATGCTGGACGGCGACCTCCCTGCGCGGCCGGGCGATCGACCTCTTCGAACGAATCGCCATCCCCTACGAATCCGGCCGCCTCCACCGCCCCCGCGACGAGGAGGCCACATACGAGGGCAGGAGCGAGGGCTCGGATAACAGCGCGGACGAATGAGGCCCGGACGAATCGCGTCCGGGCCTCAGATCAGCGGTGCAGAGGGGCGACCGCTGCGCCTACCAGTTCGCGGCGACCTTGCGGCGGCGCATGACCACGAACAGGACCGCACCCGCGGCGGCGGCCGAGAGGACCATCGTCAGCGCGGAACCGGTGACCGGCAGCTGGCCGGAGCCGGTGCCCTCGCCACCGACATCCCCGTGTTCTTCTGCGTCCCGGCCAGCCCCTGGCAGCGGGGCTCCAACGAGAACACCAACGGCCTGCTGCGCCAGTACTTCCCCAAAGGCACCGACCTGTCCGTCCACAGCGCCGAACACCTCGCCGCGGTCGCAGCCGAACTCAACGGCCGACCACGCAAAACGCTCGGCTGGGAAACCCCAGCCGAGCGCCTCGCTAAACTCCTCGACGACAGCGAATAATCAGCGGTGTTGCAACCACCCCTAGAATCCGCCTTGCGCCCGGGGCCGCGTCGGTTCAGTCGTGGGTTATGCGGTGGTGCAGAGCTCGCCGTTCATGAGGAACATGCCCGGGTCGGATGGGTCGCCAGTGCCCTGGTAGCCGATCTGCTTGGTGTGACCAGGCTTCAGAGGGTCGTTCCAGAAGGCCGGGTCGGCCACCATGGCCTCGCCGTCCACACTGATCGTGCCGCCCCAGTCGTGCGTCACGGTTTCGATCCCGCCGGACTTCCACACCAGATCCCAGGTGTCGATCGGCGCCTCACCGGTGTTCTTCACCTTGACCTGGACGACGAAGCCGCCGCCCCAGTTCGACACCACGCGGTAGTCCACCTCGCAGGACGCGGCGGCGTACGGAGCCGCGGCGCTGTCGCGCGCCGGGCCGTACTCGACCGTCTCCCACTCGGGGGCCTCCATGTCGTAGCCGAGGAAGAAGCTCGGCCACGGCGGCTGGTTGTACGACACGTTCTGCCAGGACACCGCTAGGCGGTACTGCGGGTCGTTCAGCAGCGTCGGCAGCGTGTGGTCCGTCGCGATCGTCGTGGTGAACAGGCGCACGCCGTCGTTGGACTCCTTGCGCAGGATCACCTCCTCGCGCCAGTCCCCGAGCAGGTCGCCCGTCAACACCGCGTTGCCCTTGGTGCCGTTGTTCGTGTCCACTCCTTCGGGAGTGAAGATCTCCTTCTGCTCGCCGGCCTCGTAGTCCCAGTCGGCGATGTACGGGTAGACCGGCACGTAGTCGGGCTCGTTGAACTCGTGGTCGAAGATCTCGCGACCGAGGTCGCCGTCCCACCAGATCATCGAGTTCGCCGACGGGATGGTGTTCCCGATCAGGGTCCCGTCCGCCGCGCGCAGCTGGCCCTCACGCGAGTCCCAGGCGCCCGTGGTGGACACGACCCAGCACTCCGCGCCCGCGTAGTTCGGGTCGATGTCACCGCACGTGCCGCGCCCGGTGTCGCGGGTGCCCGGGACCGACCACAGCAGCTCGTCGGAACCCGCCTCGCGGAACACCGCGGCCCGGTTGCCCGAGCAGCTCATGCACTCGAACGGGCTGTAGATCTCCTGGCCCGGGTTGCTCGGGTCGAAGTCCGAGACGTGCAGCGCGTCGCCGTGGCCCAGGCCCGTCGAGTACAGCGGGGTGCCGTCGTCGTTGATCGTCATCGCACCGAACACGATCTCGTCGCGCCCGTCCTCGTCGACGTCGGCGATGGACATCTGGTGGTTGCCCTGGCCGCCGTAGGCTCCGCCCCAGTGGTCGGTGCTGAACTCCCACAGCTTCGGCAGGTTGTCGCCGTCCCAGTTCCACGCGGTGATCTCGGTCTTCGCGTAGATGCCGCGGTTGGTGATCAGCGACGGGTGCACGCCGTCCAGATAGGCCACCGAGGCCATGAGGCGGTCGCCGCGGTTGCCGTAGCAGTCTCCCCACGAGCACATGTCGCCGCGTTCGGGACCGAAGTCGACGGTCTCCATCGCCGCGCCGGTCTGGCCGTTGAAGATCGTCAGGAACTCCGGGCCCTGGAGGATGCGCCCGTCGGTCCCGCGCCAGTCCGCGTCGGAGTCGCCGATCACGGTGCCCTCGCCGTCGACGGTGCCGTCGGCGGTCTTGAGTGCCACCTCGGCCTGGCCGTCCGAGTCGAGGTCGTAGGCGACCAGCTGCGTGTAGTGCGCCCCGGCCCGGATATTGATCCCCAGGTCGATACGCCACAGCAGCGCACCGCCGAGCGTGTACGCGTCCACGTAGACGTTCCCGGTGTGGCCGTTGCGAGAGTTGTCCTTCGCGTTCGACGGGTCCCACTTCTGGATGATCTCCAGGACGCCGTCGCCGTTGAGGTCAGCGACCGTGGCGTCGTTCGGCGCGTACGTGTACTCGACGCCGTCGGGAGTCGTGCCGCCCTCGGGACGCTCCATGTCGATGTCGATGTACTGGTCGTCCCAGACCTCGAAGGCCTTGGTGTAACCGGTCTCGACGCCTTCGGACACCGTGGCGATCCAGTAGGTCGCGTTCGCGGTGCCGCCCTGGTCGGTGAGGTTCGTCAGCCGCGTCGGCTCGGGCGTGATGAGCCGGCCGTCGCGGTAGACGTTGAACGCCATGCCCTCGGGGTCGTGAGCGAGGCTGCGCCAACTCACGAAGTTCGCGCCGTCCACACTGACCGCCACGGGGGCACGGTCGAGGCTCTCGATCTGCTCGGCGCATTCGGTGCACGGCTCGTCCGGGCCGTCGTCGCCCGAACCCGGCGCGTCGCCGATTCGGGTGAGCTCCAGGCCGTTCAGGTGCCCGGTCTGGCCCGAGATCGTGACGTTGAGCTGGCCGTCCTCGACGACGATGCCCTCGAAGTCCTTGGCGGCGATCGACCTGGAGCCGGCGTTGGCCGCGCCGAAGTCGACGCCCTCGAACTTCACGTTCGAACGGGCCGAACCAACGTAGTCGCCGGTGACGACCCTCGCGGTGTAGAGGCCGTCGGCCACGTCAACCGCGAAGTCGTACGAGCCGCCGAACCAGGCCACGAAGTCGCGGCCCACCGGGTCGGTGTCACCACCGCGGTCGCGGTCGATGGCGCTGGCCATGTCGGTGGTGAAGCCGTAGCCGCTCTCGGCGGTGTAAGCGGTGCCGCGGTTGACCTCGGTGTAGCCGGGGGCGACCACTTGGGACGCCGGGCCGAAGTCGTACTTGAACCCGGCGGTGGCGGTCGTGACCGCGAGCGTCGCGGACTTCTCCGATTCGCCCTTGCCGTTGACGCCGGTCACGGCGAACTCGTAGGCGGTGTCCTCGGCAAGGCCGGAGACGCGGCCGACGCCGACGGTGGCGGTGGTGCCCAGGCGCCATTCGCCGCCCGGATCACGCACGTAGACGCGATAGATGTCCGCGTCTTCCGCAGTGTTCCAGTTGAGAGTCACGCTCGCGTTCGCGACGGTGGCGGCCGTCAGGCCGGTCGGCGCGGCGGGCGCGGCGGCCGGAGGCGCGACGTCGACCACGTGCTCCGACAGCGGCAGCCCGAGCGTGGCGGTCTCCTCGGCGACCAGGCGGGCCATCTGGATGGCGCCGTACTCCTGGAAGTGCGTGTCATCGGTGGTGCCGTTGGGCCTGTTCGGGTAGACCCCTGCAGGGACGTGCAGGAACACCGATTTGGCCTCTTCGGGGCCGATCTCGTTGAGGTACGCGCGAGAAGAGGCCGAGAGGTCGACCATCGCGACGCCGGTCTCCTCGTGCAGCTCGTAGACCTTCGATACGTACTCGGGGAAAGAGGTGTTGAACTGGCCGGTCTCGGCGTTGAAGCTGCGGCGCGAGACCGGGGTGACCAGGACGGGGATCGCGCCCTTCTCGATCGCGCCCGCGATGTAGTCGTCGCGCAGGTAGGTCTTGTAGTCGTCGGGCGAGGTGTACCGCTCGGGGACCGAGGCGGTGGCGTCGTTGTGTCCGAACTGGACGAACAGGTAGTCGCCCGGCTGGATCTCGTCCAGGATCGTCTGGAGGCGGCCCTGCTCGATGAACGAGCGCGAGGAGCGCCCGCCGATCGCATGGTTGGCGACGGTGACGTTCTCGTCGAAGTAACGGTCGATCACCTGGCCCCACCCGGCCTGCGGCTCCCAGTAGGGATCGTAGGTCTGGACGGTGGAGTCGGAGGCGAGGTAGACGGTGATGCCGTCGTCTTGGGCTTGGGACGGTGAGCCCGCGGTGAGGACGCCGGCGAGCGCTGTGGACCCGGCCGCCAGCACCGCTAGGGTGCGGCGCCACCGAGGGGGTGGAGGAGGAGTCATGGGCCTCATGTTCACTTCCGTAGTGAGAGGACGGTGCCGGCCCCGGGCGGTCCCTTCGCGATGGGAAACGAGTGACCGGACGAAACGCACGAGGCGCAACGCGACGGATGAATCGTTTCAAACTGCGAGCGGATTGAGGGGCAAGCGTTTACTTCCTAAGGGACGGTACCGAGTGGAGCCCGGAAAGTCAATACATGTCGATACGTGTAGTCATCTGCGTAGGTCGCCGGAGGATCTCGAAGGAGGGGACGTGAAGGCCCGGACCACGGACCCGTTGGGGGGAACGGGATCCGCGGACCGGGCCTGTACTCGGCGGCCGGGCCTCTACAGAGGATCGGCCGGTGCGGCTAGCGGACGTGGTCGGCGATCGGCAGCGGAAGCGCCTTCGTGCCCTCGGCGACCAGGCGCGCCATCTGGTTCGCACCGTTCTCCTGGAAGTGCGTCGAGTCGCTCAGGCCGTTCGGGTAGTTCGAATACTCCCCCGCTCGGAGGTGCATGAACACTTCCCACCGGGCGCGGTTGTACCCGATCGAGTTCAGGTAGGTCCGCGAGCGCGCCCCGAGGTCGATCAGGGCCACGCCGGTCTCGCTCACGAGCTCGTGGACCTTGTCGGCGTAGGTAGCGAAAGACTCGTTGAACCGGCCGGTCGAGGAGTTGTAGTCGAGGCGGTTCACCGGCGTCAGCAGTACCGGGGTGGCACCCTTGGCGGTGGCTCCGGCCATGTAGTGGTCCCGCAGGTACATCTTGTAGTCCGCCGGGGAGGTGTAGCGCTCGGGGTTGCCCGCGCTCGCGTCGTTGTGTCCGAACTGGACGTACAGGTAGTCGCCGGGCCTGATGACGTCGAGGATCGACTGGAGGCGGCCCTGCTCGATGAACGAGCGCGAGGAGCGCCCGCCGATGGCGCGGTTGGCGATGGTGGTGTTCGCGTCGAAGTAATCGCCGAGCTTCTGGCCCCAGCCGGTCATCGGGTAGGCCGAGGAGTTGTAGGTCTGGGCGGTGGAGTCCGAGGCGATGTAGATCGTCGGATTCCCTTCGGCGGGCGCGCCGACCGAGAGGGCCCTGAACTGCTGGTTCGTACCGCCGTTGGAGTCGTACTGGGAAATGCGCGCCCCGGGCTGGGTCGAGCGCTCCCAGACGTCGAGCGCCTTGCCGGAGTTGCGGTTGACGAACCTGAGGTAGGTGCCGTCGTCGAGGATCTGCCACTGCTGGTTGGCCCCGCCATTGTCCGCCCACTGGACGACGTCGGCGCCGTTGTCGCGGCTCCTGGCGTAGACGTCGAGCATCTTGCTCGAGTGGCGGGCCTGGATCTTGTAGTAGCCGCCCCCGGCGTCGACGAAGCGGAACTGCTGCTGGTTGGCGTCGGTGCGAGCCTGCTGGACGAGCCCCGCCCCGTCGGCGGTCGAGGCGCCGAGGTCGAAGACCAGTCCGGAGTGGCGGCTCTGGATGACGTACCAGGTGCCGGGGGTGAAGGCGGCGTTCGCGCTTCCGGCGCCGAGGACGCCACCCGCGACCGCGCCGGCGCCGAGTCCGGCGAAGAGGCCGAGGTTGCGGCGGGAAAGCTTGGTGCCGAAGGGGTTCGGACGGTCCGATTGGTGTGTCATTTTCGCTCCAGTTATCGAAGTCGAGGCCGCGGTGAAACGATTCAAGCGGCGATCGGCATCCCGACGGTTTCATGTGACGTGGGGACCTGAGGCGATGCCGGGAACGCCAAAGGGTTTAGATAGTTATGTATTTCGATGTCTTCCGGAGATACTAACCAACGGAAAGCGCTCACACAAGCCCCAGTCGGTTAGGCGGGCAAGAGCGGGGCGAGACGCTCGGTCGCCGCTTCGAGATGGATGCCCTGGGCGGCCACCCAGTCGTCGTCGAAGTACGTGTTCCCGTATCGCAGGCCCGAGTCGCACAGCAGGGTCACGATGCTGCCGCCTTGGCCCCGCGCGCGCATCTCGGCGATGATCGCCAGCGCCGCCACCAGGTTCGTGCCGGTCGAGCCGCCGAGGCGGCGCCCCAGCCAGTCGGAGGCCCAGCGCAGACATGCGATCGACTCGGCGTCGTCCACTTTCACCATGCGGTCGACTAGGTCGGGGATGAACGAGGGCTCGACTTTCGGCCGTCCGATGCCCTCGATGCGCGAGCCGCGCTCGGTGGTCGCGTCGGGGTCGCCCTCGCGCCAGCCGTCGAAGAACGCCGAGTGTTCGGGGTCGACCACGCACAGGCGCGTGGCGTGCTTGCGGAACCGCACGTACCGGCCGATGGTGGCCGAGGTGCCGCCGGTGCCCGCGCCGACGACGATCCAGGTCGGCACCGGGTGGCGCTCGAGGCGCATCTGCTCGAAGACGCTCTCGGCGATGTTGTTGTTCCCGCGCCAGTCGGTGGCCCGCTCGGCGTAGGTGAACTGGTCCATGAAGTGCCCGCCGGTCGCGGCGGCGAGCCGTTCGGCCTCGGCGCAGACCTTGCTCGCCTCGCGCACGAGGTGGGCCCTGCCGCCGTAGGACTCGATGAGCGCGATCTTGGAACCGCTGGTCGATTCGGGCATGACAGCGGTGAAGGGCAGCCCGAGCATCCGCGCGAAGTACGCCTCGCTCACGGCCGTGGAGCCGCTGGAGGCCTCGATGACGGGCGTGCCCTCGTCGATCCAGCCGTTGCATATCGCATACAGGAACAGCGAGCGGGCGAGGCGGTGCTTGAGCGAGCCGGTCGGATGGGTCGACTCGTCCTTGAGGTAGAGGTCGACGCCCCATGCGGGCGGCAGCGGGAACGGCAGCAGGTGCGTGTCGGCCGAGCGGTTCGCGTCGGCCTCCACAGTGGTGATGGCCCAGTTCACCCAGAGCCGGTCTCCGGCGCGCTCGATCGACTGCATGCGCCCCCTTCCTCGAAATCGCCCCCGGTACCCCCGGCGTGGTGTTGCGCGAGGAGTCTCAGTCGAACGGTACCGGCTGCGGCCGGTCCTCCCATTTCGTCGAGAGTGTGATGGTGGTGCGGGTCTGGGCGACGCCGGGGATGGCGCCGACGCGAGCGATGAGCCGTTCGAGATCGGCCATCTTGGGCACGCGCACCTTGAGCTGATAGCACTCGACGCCCGCGAGGAAATAGCACGATTCGATCTGCGAAATGGCGCGCAGCCGTTCGCAGATGTCCTGATGGTCCGCCGAATTATCGGGGATGATGCCGATGAGCGCGGTGATGCCGAGCCCGATCGCCTCGGAGTCGATCACGGCCTTGTAGCCGGTGATGACGCCGTTCTTCTCGAGTTTGGTCACGCGGTCCTGCACGGAGGGCGCGGTGAGACCGACCCTTCGCGCCAGTTCGGCGTAAGAGGTACGCCCGTCGGTGCGCAAGAGGTTCACGATGGTCTCGTCGATCTCGTCCACTCGTCGAGGATAACCAGAGTTGCCAGTTGCGCCGTCTGCCTACCTCATACCC
>DATABR010000125.1:0-12591 GCA_036259435.1 Glycomyces sp. | reverse complement strand
CTCGCGAGGCTCTCCGCAGGCTTTCAGGCCCTCCGAAGGACATCGAGGTGCTCGAACGGGCATTGACTCGAGAAGGGACCGCCGCCTTCTCAATCGGCTCAGATTCTTCGGCGCCTGCAGGTTCGCAGACGTGAATCGCGCGGTCCCTTCTCGAGTCAATGCCCGTTCGAGCACCTCGATGTCCTTCGGAGGGCCTGAAAGCCTGCGGAGAGCCTCGCGAGAGAGGCTGGAGCTAGTACAACGTCAGATCCCCGCCACGCAGAACACAGGATGCGTAGCCCGAAGAAGTTTTGGCCCGTCAAGAGAGAACATCCCGTACCAGCCATGCCATGCCGCGCAGGCAAGAAACAAGGGATCATCTACATGATGATCCCCAAAGTTCCATATGTCTGTTTGTGGAGCTTAGGGGATTCGAACCCCTGACCTTCTCATTGCGAACGAGACGCGCTACCAACTGCGCCAAAGCCCCTAGCGGCGACAAGGTTAGCACAGCGGCGGAAGGGGTCTGCGCGGGAGCGGTGTGGGGCCGGTCTCTCTCGGTGGGGCGGTGTTAGATCCAGGAGTCGAGCCACATGCGGGCGTGCCATTCGTCGCGTGGGAGGGCTTCGCCGGTGTAAATCGGCCAGAAGTAGGCGAAGCACAGGACCACGACGGCCACGAAGGCACCGGCGATCAGTGCGCCGGTGAGGCGGCGTTCCGGGGTGCCCAGGGCGAGCTCGCCGCGGCGGTGGCGGCCGATGACCATGCCGAGGCCCCAGGTGACCGCGCCGATGAAGAAGGGGACGGCCGGGGCGGAGTAGAAGAAGAACATCGTCCGCTCCGGGTAGAAGAACCACGGGATGATGCCCGCGCCCAGGCCCGCCAGGAGGAACCAGGCCCGCCAGTCGCGCTTGTAGAGCGCCCACGTCAGGAGGGCGAGCGCGGCGGGCACGAAGGTCCACCACAGCAGCGGGGTGCCCAGCAGGAGGATCTCCCCCGCGCATTCGCTCGCGCCGCAGTCGACGTCCGAGCTCCAGTAGAAGACCACGGGCCGCAAGTCGAACAGCCACTGCCACGGCCAGGACTGATAGGCGTGCTCGGACGAGAGCGTCTCGTGGAAGTTCAGCACACTCAGGTGGTACTCCCACCAGTTCACCAGCGCGCCGATCACGGCCGGTTCGGCCTTGCCCTGGTCGGCGAGCCAGTGCCGGTACGAGCCGGAGTCGTTGAGGAACCAGCCGGTCCAGGACAGGACGTAGACGCCGATCGCGAGGATCCCGAACCACAGGTTCTGCCCGAACTCGTAGATCACGGTGTCGCGGAAGGGCTTGCGGGCGCCCACGTCGACGCGCAGTCGCCAGTCCCACACGATGTACAGCAGGATGACGACGATGATGTACCACAGCGCACTCCACTTGGTGGCCATGGCGAGTCCGAAGATCACCGCGCACGCGATACGCCACCACGGCATACCGAGCCGGGGCCGGCGCCTGCGGACGTCGAGGCCGTCCTCCACCGCGGCGAGCCAGCGGCCGCGCCGCCAGTCGCGGTCGCGCACGAGGCAGTACATCGCTCCCAGCAAGAGCGTGGCGATGAAGATGTCGAGCAGTGAGGTGCGCGAGAGCACCAAATGGCTGCCCTCGACGGCGAGCAGAAGCCCGGCGGTGCCGCCCAGAAGGGTCGAGCCGGTGAGGCGGCGCATGAGCCGGATGAGGATCGCGACGCCGATGACTCCGGCGGCGGCCGCGGCGACCCGCCAGCCGACCTCGTCGTAGCCGAAGGCCCATTCGCCGATGCCGATGAGCCACTTGCCGAACGGCGGGTGCGCGACGTACGAGGAGCCGTCGGCGCCCGGGTCCCACTCGACGCCGTGGGAGAGCATCGAGTGCGCGTCCTGGGCGTAGTAGACCTCGTCGAAGATCAGGCCCTTGGGGTGGTTCAGGCCGATGAGGCGCAGCGCCGCGGCGATCCCGGTGACCGCGAGGGTCACCCAGAGGGCGCGGCGCCGGTCGTCCGGAAGGGTGCTCGCGAGGCGTGCCCGGACAGCGGGGAGGGGGCCGGCGAGCGGGGTCGGCCGCCAATCGGCGGGCGGCTCCTCGGGCCGGACTGCGGTGGCGCTCACCGGGGTGAGTCTAGGGCCTGAGCGCGGTCTTCGGCGAGGTGGTCCGAGTCCGTTTTTCCGCTCGCAAGGCGGAAGGGCTCCCGGATACCGGTGTTGTATCGGGGAGTCCGACAACGCGGCGAGAGGGCACACGGCTTGTGGCCGCGCAGCGGCGTCCGGTCCGGGTGGTGGCGAGTCGACGGGCGGGCGTGCCGGATAGCACCCGTTCGGAGACCGCTCAGGGCCTCAAGCCTCGGTGCGACGACTAGTGAACCAGCTCGGTCGGTGGCGTGAAGTCGCCTTCGCCGTTCATCTCCCACTGCGCCGCCAGGATTTCGGCCACCGTGTTGGCGGGCTTGCCGAGGTTGCTCTTGCCCACGAAGTGCTGCGGGCTGTCGGGGTCGGCGATGAACGCCGCCGCGGCCGCGTTCGGCGTGAAGCCCACGAACCAGTTGGTGGAGTTCGAGTCCGTCGTACCGGTCTTGCCCGCCACCGGCCCATTGACCAGCTGCCCCACCCGCGGAGCAGTGCCCCAAGTGCACTTGCCCGCGACCGCGCCGTCCCCGGTCGGGCAGCGCGCCGCGTCGACCGCCGCGCGGGCCACCTCGACTGAGATCGCCTGGTCGCACTGGTTCTCGAACGCGATCTCGCCGCCGGTCAACGTGATGGCGCTCTTCGCCGGCGTCGGCTTGCAGTACACGCCGTCCGCGGGCAGCGCCGCGTACGCCGCGGCCATGTCCAGCGGTGTGGTCTGCGTGACGCCGAGGACGAACGGCCCGTATGTCTCCGGGTTGTTCTCGACGTGGCTGAGGTCCAGCGGGTTGCGGAACTGGATCCCGAGACGTTTGGCAACGTCGATCGACTTGTCCACCCCGATCTTCTCGGCCAGCTGCACGAAGTACGTGTTCACCGATTCGCCGAAGCCGGTCCACATGTTGTAGTCGCCGACCTCCGACTTCGAGGCGTTCTTCGGGCACCAGTAGTTCCCGCACGAGGCCTCGCCGTCGCCCACCACGTACTTCGAGGTGTACTGGTACGGCGAGTAGATCGTCGTATCGAGCGGCAGGCCCTCTTCGAGCGCCGCGAGCATCGTGAACATCTTGAACGACGAGCCCGCCTGGTAGCCCTGCACCGCCGAATTGCCGCTCAGCAGCGGGTTCGTCGTGTTCGGGTAGCTGCCCTTGTACTCGGGCGCCGCGGTGTTCGCGCCGTTGTCGGTGGTGTCGTTGGAGTAGTTGCGGTTCACCGCCATCACCTGGATCCCGCCAGTGCCCGGCTCGACCACCACCGAGCCCAGCGCGTACTCCGAACCGGTGCGCTTCTCCTTCTCGATCGCGTTCTGCGACACGTCCTGCAAGTCCACGTCGAGCGTCGAGGTGATCTGGTAGCCGCCCCGGTAGAGGCGCGCCTTGCGGATCTCCTCGGTCTCCCCGAAGTCCTCCTGCTGCTGCCACCACTGCTCGAAGTAGTCCACGAAGAAGCCGTAGTCGGAGTCGATCGCGCCGCCGGAGGTGTTGTTGGCCTCCTGCGGGTTCAGGTTCAAGCCCTCGGCCTTCGCCTCGTCGCCCTCGGCGCCGGTGAGGAACCCGACGGCGACCATCCGGTTGATCACGTGGTCGCGCCGCACCTGCGCGGCCTCCGAGGAGCCGTTGATCGGGTCGTAGTTCGACGGCGACTGGATCAGACCCACCAGCATCGCCGATTCGGCCACCGTCAGGTCCGCCGGGACCTTGCCGTAGTAGACCTGCGCGGCCGCGCCGATCCCGTACGCGCCGTTGCCGAAGTAGACGGTGTTGAGGTAGTTGGTGAGGATCTCCTCTTTCGTCATCTCCTCTTCGAGCGCCAGCGCGTAGCCCATCTCCTTGACCTTGCGGTCGACGGTGACCTCGCTGGCGGCCTTCACCTCTCCTGGCGTGGTCGCCGTGTAGGAGAGGACCTGGCGCACGTACTGCATCGTGATCGTGGAGGCGCCCTCAGAAGTGCCGCCGTCGGCGATGTTGGTGACCAGGGCGCGCATCACGCCCTCGGGGTCGACTCCGTTGTGCTCGAAGAAGTTCGAGTCCTCGGTGGCCACGAGCGCGTTCGTCACCGACTCGGGGATCTGGTCGTATTCCAACTGCACGCGGTACTGGTCGCCGAACGTGGCGATGACCGTGGTCCCGTCCGAGGCGTACAGCGTGGACGACTCGGGCGCCGGGGGGAGCACGAGTTCGTCGGGGAGCTCGAGGACGGTCTCGGAGCCGACCTTGGCCAGGCCGCCCATGGCGCTGGTGACCGGCAGGAACGCCAGGCCCACCACGAGTCCGAATGCGACCGCCACCGGCACGAGCGCGAACATGGCGCGCCGCTGCACGGCGGTGATGGGACCGAACCAGGTCTGCGCCACCGGTTTCGAAGTTGCACTCACGCTGTCTCCCGAGGAGCCCCGCAACGGGGTGAGAATTGGTCGATTCATTTGGGCGCGGCGTAGCGCCGAGTCAAGCGGAGTTCCGGGGGCGCGTTCACTCTACGACGCCGCGCTTCGCGCTCGCGGAGCCCGTCTGCCCCAGGTGGGGACGGTTACAGCACCCAACGCGGCAGGCGAGGCGCCCGGGCTGGGGGTGCCGGGGCTGGTAGCGGCGGGGACTCGGCGTGCGGGCCGCTCACCAGGCGATCGCGAGGGTCGCGGCGAGCACGAGCCCCGCGGCCGTCCAGCACAATCCGATCGCCCCCGAGCGTCCATCGTAGAGCCGGGTCGCCCCGGAGGCGGCGACGAGCGCGAACGCCGCGGCCATGAACAGCACCAGTGAGGGAGCCCAGCGCAGCAGCAGGCCGGCCGTGTCGCCGACGTAGGCGCTGTGCGCGTCCGGCCCGGTGGCCCGCGCCGGAAGCTCTCGGCCGAGATCGGTCAGCGCGACCTCGCCGGTGAGATGCAGCTCCTTTGACCAGCCGTCCGTCTCGAACAGGCCGTCGCACGAGGGCGCGAACCCGTCCTGGCACGAGGTCACCGTCACCGTGCCGCTCTGGCTGTGGCCGACGCTGATCCACAGCGCCGGTGCCGCGGTCCAGGCGAAGAACATGAGCAGGCACGCGCACACCAGGATGCCCAGGAGCGAAGGGGCGAGGCGCTTGGGTTCGCGGCGTGGCTGCGGCCGGCCCGGCTTCGCGGGACGGCGCTTCTCGGACTCGGCGGCGCGTTCCCACACCGCTCGGATCGCGGCCATCCCGTCGGCCTGGAACCCGATCGATCCCCGCTGCGAATTCGGTACCGGGCGCGGCGGGGCCTCGGCGGACGGGTCCCATTCGCCAGAGCCTTCATAGACCGTGCCTCCGGCGTCGAGCGCGCCGGCCCCGACCGTCCCATACGCTGCGGGCAGCTCGGGAACGGCGGCGCTCCCCTCGCGCGCCTCATGCGCCTCGGACGACGGCTGCGACCGGGCCGCGCGGTGTGTTCCAGACATACCGGCTATTGCATCACCGAATTCACGAAGCCGGGCGCAATCGGGCCCGGACCGCCGTGTCGGGCGAGGATCGTGGCGGGAGCGCCCGGACAACTGGACAGTGGCCTGGTCCTGATATTTGGACCGATACCATGGGGCGCATGACTCACGTATTGACCGCGCTGGCCTGGCCTTACGCCAATGGCCCGCGCCACATCGGCCATGTAGCAGGATTCGGGGTTCCCGCCGACGTCTTCGCCCGCTACATGCGCATGCGCGGTCACGACGTGCTCATGGTCTCCGGGACCGACGAGCACGGCACCCCGATCCTGGTGCAGGCCGACTCGGAGGGCTTGACCGCCGCCGAGGCCGCCGCGAAGTACAACCGGATCATCGTCGAGGACCTCGATGCGCTGGGCCTGTCGTACGACCTGTTCACGCGCACCACGACCGGGAACCACTACAAGACCGTGCAGGAGCTGTTCTCGACGCTCTACGGCAACGGGTACATCCTGCAGAAGAAGACGCTCGGCGCGATCAGCCCGTCCACGGGCCGCACGCTGCCCGACCGGTACATCGAGGGCACCTGCCCGCATTGCGGGTTCGACTCGGCGCGCGGGGACCAGTGCGACAACTGCGGCCGCCAGCTCGACCCGACCGACCTCATCGACCCGAAGTCGCGGATCAACGGCGAGACCCCGAAGTTCGTGGAGGAGGACCACTTCTTCCTCGACCTCCCGGCTTTCGCCGACGCGCTGAACGCCTGGCTCGACACGCGCACCGGATGGCGCACCAACGTCCTCCGCTTCACCAAGAACCTCCTCGACGAGATGCATCCGCGCCCGATCTCGCGTGACCTCGACTGGGGCGTGCCGATCCCGCTCGAAGGCTGGGTCGAGCGGCCGGACAAGCGCCTGTACGTGTGGTTCGACGCGGTGATCGGCTACCTGAGCGCCACGATCGAGTGGGCCCGCCGCTCGGGCGACCCGGACGCGTGGCAGCGCTGGTGGCAGGACCCGGAGGCGGTGTCCTACTACTTCATGGGCAAGGACAACATCGTCTTCCACTCCGAGATCTGGCCCGCGATGCTCTTGGGCGCCAACGGTGAAGGCAGCAGCGGCGGCGAGCCGGGCGGGCTCGGCAAGCTCAATCTGCCGACCGAGGTGGTCTCCTCGGAGTTCCTGACGATGGAGGGCAGGCAGTTCTCGTCCTCGAGGCGCGTCGTGATCTACGTGCGCGACTTCCTGGAGCGGTACTCGCCGGACGCGCTGCGCTACTACATCTGCGCGGCGGGCCCGGAGAACCAGGACTCGGACTTCACGTGGGCGGAGTTCCTGCGCCGCAACAACGACGAGCTGGTGGCCGGGTGGGGCAACCTGGTGAACCGTTCGATCGCCATGGCCGCGAAGAACTTCGGCGCCGTGCCCGAGCCCGGCGAGCTCGAGGAGATCGACCGCGAACTGCTGGCCGCGACGAAGACCGCCTTCGACACCGTGGGCGACCTCATCGGCCAGAACAAGGTCCGCGCCGGGATCGGCGAGGCGATGAAGGCCGTGGCCGCGGCGAACAAGTACCTGGCCGACACGGCGCCGTGGAAGATGAAGGAGGACCCGAAGCGCCAGGGCACCGTGCTGTACACGGTGCTCCAGGCGGTCTCGGATCTGAAGACGATCATGAGCCCGTTCCTGCCGCATTCCGCGCAGCGCGTGCACGAGCTGCTCGGCGGCGAGGGCGTGTTCGCGCCGATGCCGTACATCGAGGAGGTCACCGACCTGGACGAGGGCGGCGCGACCGAGGGCGAGTACCCGATCCTCACGGGCGACTACTCGGACGTGCCGAAGTGGGAGTCCGTGCCGCTGGTGCCGGGCACCGTGCTGGAGAAGCCGACGCCGGTGTTCACGAAGCTCGAACCGTCGATCGTGGATGAGGAGATCGAGCGCCTGAACTCCTAGGACGACAAGCGAAAGGGCCCGGCGCGAGCCGGGCCCTTTTCGTCTGCGTTAGACAGCCGGAGTGATTTCCGCTCGGGCGACCCACTTCTCGTAGACGCCGCGGCGCACGGCCTCGGCGCCGGTGCGGGAGAGGGCGTCGGGGCTGGGGCGGGAGAGGCGGAAGCGGGCCCAGTCGTCGTCGGCGTCCACGAGGGAGCCCGCGACGCCGTTCCAGACCACGCGGGTCGCCTCGCGCAGGACGCGGCGGACCTGGTGCGCGCGGCCGATCTCGACGCCGGGGATGTCGACGCGGCGTTCGAGCGTCAGCGGCGCCCATTGCCGGCCGGCGTAGGAGAACAGCTCGGACTCGGTGCCGTTGGTCGTGTAGGCGCAGATCACCGCGCCCTCGGGCAGCGGCAGGTCGGAGAGGTCGGCGGTGACGTGCTCGGGCAGCAGGTGCGCGGCGGTGATCGCGAAGCCCGTCCCGAGCACGGGCATCCCGCGCCGGTCGGAGGACGGCATCGCCGTCAGGCCTTCGTATTCGGGCGCTGTGGGCGCCTGGTAGTCGGCCGGGTCGATTGCGGGCCAGCGCAGGGCGAAGACGCATTTTTCGCCCGGTTCGGTCTCGCCGCCGAGCACGGAGCGGGCCGAGGGGGTGCGCAGGTGCGCGGTGTCCCTGCGGCGGTAGCAGAAGCCGCCGGGAACGGCGGCGGTCTCGATCAGGCGGGCGATCTGCGCGGCGGTGACGGGCCGCTCCATGATCTCGCCGGGGACGGGGTGCGCGGAGCGGCGGACGCGGTCGAGGAGGACGCGCGCGGCGGGGTCGAGGTGCGGGGTCTGGGTGAGGCGGCGGACGTATTCGAGGTCGACGCCGGGTGCGAGCGGCACGGTGAGGGACCGGTCGTCCGCGACGGATACCGGGACACCCTCGCGCAGAACCTCCCCCGCGTGCACGAAGTGCCGGTAAGGGTAATCGCCGCCGGAGCGGGTGTCGGGGAGGAAGTCGGGGCGCGGGAGGGCGGAGAAGAGCTCCCAGGCGGCGCCCTCGGCGTAGGGCGCGCCGGGGTACTTCTCGCCCTGCCATTCGACGGTGACGATCTGGGCGGTCGGTGTCGGTTCGGCCGGGGCGGCGGAGCGGCGTTGCTGGAGCGCTGCGGCGCGGTTGCGGCGGGACGCGAGGTCGCGGGTCATGTGCGTCTCGATTCGTCATGCGCGGAGGCGACGGCATTGTCGATTGAACGGCACTGTCGTCGAACGACGGTAGTGGGTTGTCCACGACCGGTGGTCCGACTGTCCGCCAACGTAGGCCGCGCCTGTCAGGCGCGGATGTCGGGGACATGAAGAAGATGTTACGGCGAATGCATGTTGCATATGCAGGTGCAGGCACCGTCCACACTGCCGCGAATTCGGGCGCGTCTCGGAGCGCCTCGGAGGGTCTACACAAATCGGGCACGAAAGGGGTGTCAAAAATACTCGGGGGGTATGACAAAACGACGAGCCACGGAATATGAAGGATGCTCGAGCCCGGAACGCCTCTCCCCGATCGCCCCGCCTCCCATCGCGCGGCTCACACTCCCGGCTCGGCGTCCCGGCCGCCCACCGCGCGGCTCGTGGCATCGTTGAGGCGTGTACCGATCCGAACCCGCGCCCAGCCCTGAGCCGCTGCCGTTCCCCATCGCCGACAGCCACACCCACCTCGATCTGATCGACGCCTTCGGGGCCGAGGAAGACCTCCCGGTCCCCTCCCCCGCCGCGCCCGAGGTGCGCGCCCGGCTCGACGAGGCCGAGGCCGCCGGGGTCGCGCGCGTGGTGCAGGTCGGCACCGACGTCGAGTCCTACCGCTGGGCCGCCGAACTCGCGGCCGCCGACCCCCGCGTGCTCGCCGCCGCCGCGCTCCACCCCAACGACGCCCCGCGCCAACCCGACCTCGACGCCGCGCTCGCCGCGATCGACGAGATCGCCGCGCTCCCACGCGTCGCCGCCCTCGGCGAGACGGGCCTCGACTACTTCCGCACCGACGAGGCCGGCCGCGCCGCCCAGCAGCGCTCGTTCCGCGCCCACATCGAGATCGCGAAGCAGCAGGGCAAGGCCCTGGTGATCCACGACCGCGACGCTCACGAGGACGTGCTCTCGATCCTCGACGCCGACGGCGCGCCCGAGCGCGTGGTCCTGCACTGCTTCTCCGGCGACTTCGCGTTCGCCAAGGAATGCGCGCGCCGCGGGTTCTACATGAGCTTCGCCGGGAACGTGACGTTCAAGAACGCCCAGAACCTGCGCGACGCGGCTTCGGTCGCCCCGGCCGAACTCGTGCTCGTCGAGACCGACGCGCCGTTCATGGCCCCGATCCCCGTGCGCGGCTATCGGAACCACCCGGCGCTCACCAACTACACGGCTCGCTTCCTCGCCGAATACCTCGAACGCGACCTCGCGTCCTGGTGCGAGCGCCTCTGGGCGAACACCGAGGCCGCGTTCGGCGAGTGGTAACGAGCCGAACATCGGCACCGCGAAGGCCCGACGCCTACGCATCCTTCAGGAGTCGGGCCATCGCGGTAGACGCTACGAGACGTCCACGGCCGCTTCGGCAGTCGCCGTGTTCCCCGCCTCGTCCGTGAGCGTGAACGTGAAGATCCACCGGCCCCCGCTCGGCAGGCTCACCTCGCCCGCGAGAATGCCCGTGCGCAGTTCGATGAGCCGCATCTTTTCGGGCTCCTCGCCTTCGAGCCCGTACTCGGCCGTCCACTCCACGGCCGGGAACGGCGCGCCTTCCAGGTCGTCGGCGAGGATCCGCACGCTGTTGGGACCCGGCCGACCTGGCTCGAGCACGAGTTGCGCGCTGTAGACGTCCGTGGTGACGAGCGTGGCCGTCTCGGTCGACTCGGCCTCGCCCGTCACGGTTTCCAGCAGCGCAGTCTTCGCCGGAACGGCCTGCACGAGCACGGCGACCGCGACCAACACGGCCGCCAGGAACGCCACCTCGACCCCGGCCGCGACCCGCAGCCGTCTGCGGCCATCGATCCCGCGCAGCAGCGCGCGCCGCGTGAACAGGCCGATGACGACGATCGCCGCGAACAGCGCGGCCTTCAGGATCACCAAGCGCCCGTATGTCGTCTCGGTGAGCGCCTCGATCGAGTCGATGTGGAGCAGCCCGGAAGCGAGCCCGGCGACCAGCACGTTCGCGACCAGCCACGGCACCAGCGCGAGCCAGAGCCCGGCCGCGCGGTCCGGCACCTCGCCGTCCCTGCGCAACGCCAGGATCGAGATCGTGAGCACCCCGCCCGCCCACGCGAGCGCGGCCCCGAGGTGAACCCAGTCGGCGACGAACGCGACGACGATCGGGTCGGTCGCCATCGGGTGCCCGGCCAGCGGCCACGTGGCCGCGAGCGCGAGCCCGACCGCGGCGAGTCCGGCCATGAGCAGCCGCCGCGGCTCCTCGTGCGTCGTGACGATGATCCGCATGAGCGGCAAGGCGAGCAGCACGAGCAGCAGCCGCAAAAGCGCGGCGAGACCCACATTGGACTCCATGACGGCCTGGAGTCCGACCGCGTCGAGTCCTGAGATGGTGCTGCCGGTTTCGTAGGCGGCCTGGAGGGGCAGCCCGAGCACGGCGGTGATCGCCACGACGCCGAGACCGGTGGCCACGAGCTTCGCGACGACTTCGCGGGGCCGGGCCCCGGCCACGAGCAGCACGCCCGCGCCGAGCGCGAGCGCCAAGGCCGCGTAACCGAACCAGCGGTTGCCGTACAGGAGCGCCTGCACGAGCGGATCGGTCTCGGCCGCAAGCGCTTCGGCGCTGGGCGCCTCGCTCTCGACGCCGACGGAGAAGGTGAAGGTGCCCGAGACGGGGTGCCCGTCGTCGGAGACGACGCGGTAGCCGACCAGGTAGGTACCCTCGGCATCAGCGTCGATCGCGATGGCGATCGCGGTGCCGTCCTCGCTTTGCGTGACGCCGGTGTCGGCTCGGTCACCATCGGGAGCCACCACGCCGGTGGCCGCGTCTACGGGGGTGACTGATTCGTTGAACTCGACGACGACCTCGCCCGGAGGCGCGTCCAGGAGGGCCCCGGATTCGGGGTCGGTCTTGGTGGCCGTGGCGTGCGCCCAGGCCCCGGAGGCCCACAGCACGCCGACGAGGGCGGCTGCGAGCGACGACCAGGCGAGGCGGGTCGCGAGTGCGGCGGGGCGACGGTCGTTCGATCGGGAGCGCATCGCCGCTGAGCGTACTCGAATGCACTTCGCGAATCGAGAGTTGGACCGGAGAAAGGCTGAGCGAGGTATATGGGCAGTTCAAACCGGAAGTCGGACCGCAGGCAGGCGGCCGAGGCGCTGCGTCGGCAGCAGGCCGCCGAAGTCCGGCGCCGCAAGATCGTGTTCGGGGTGGCGATCGGCGCCGCCGTGGTGCTGATCGGGGGGCTCCTCGCGGTCGGCATCTGGATGAACCGGGAACCGGAGTACGAGGTGCACACCCCTTCGGCGGCGGTGACCGACACGTACGGGGTGCAGATCGGCAGCGGCCCTGTCGAGGTCGACCTGTACATCGACTACATGTGCCCCGCCTGCAACCAGTTCGAGTCGACGTACGCGGCGGACATCCAGTCGTGGGTCGACGCCGGCTCGGCGACGGTGAACTACCATCCGGTCGCGATCTTGGACCGGCTCAGCCAGGGCACTCAGTACTCGAGCCGGGCGGCCTCGGCCGCGGTGTGCGCGGCCGACGTCGGCCAGCAGGAGTACCTCGACTACACGCTGGCGCTGTATGAGAACCAGCCCGCGGAGAACACCAAGGGCCTGTCGGACGACGAGCTGATCGCGATCGGCAAGGACACGGGTCTGGGCTCGGACTGGGAGTCCTGTGTGGATGACGAGACGTACCGGGGCTGGGTGCAGGAGGGCACCGCGAGCGCGACGAACGATCAGGACGTGAGCGCCACGCCGACGGCGAAGGTGAACGGCGAAGTGGTCGAGAGCGCGAACTTCGCCACCGCGGTGCAGTCGGCGATCGACGCGGACGGACAGTAAGCGTTGTTCAAGGGGGCGACGTGTGCCCGGGCGGGCCCTGACCGGCGATGCGGGCGTAGCTCCCGGCCCCGAGGGCCGATCGCCCCCCGATCCGCCGGTCAGGCCCCGCCCGGGCACACGTCGCCGCCGACGCCGAAGGGGGGGG
>DATABR010000124.1:0-13679 GCA_036259435.1 Glycomyces sp. | reverse complement strand
CGACTGGAACGGGCCCCGTGCCGCAAGGCCCCGGCCCGAAAGGGCCGCCCGTCCACCCGCTGCGTCTCCCCCACAGTCACCAGTATTCCGGGCGCGTCGCCGTGCCCGGCGCACACGGGGTGCGTCGTCGTTTCCTCAATGTTCACAAGGTGCGTTGATCTACTGGGGTGCAAGAGGATCCGTTTCAGAAGACTCGGGCGCTCTCGAGATGGTTCTCGGCCCACGCGGTCGATTCGGGGTCTTCGCCGAAGGACTTCAGCGCCGTCGCGGCCCACTTGCGGGCCTCGTCGACCTGGCCGTCCTCGTCGAGGAGGCGGGCGTAGCGGGCCACGATGGCGCGCCGCGGCAGGCCGAGGGACGGCACGTCGTAGTGCACCGCAAGGTCTTCGAGCATCCGCAGGGCCTCGGCGCGGTCGCCCTTGGCGGCGCGCACGTCGGCCAGGAGCGCGGTGTTGGCCGCGCGGCCCGGTTCGAGCACGTCGTCGGTGACGAGTGCGAGCGCTTCTTCGGCTGCCGATTCGGCGGTGGCGGCGTCGCCCATCTCGAGGGCGCAGCGGCCTCTGAGGTTGTGCGCCAAGGAGATAAGCAGCGGGTGGCCGGTTTTGGCCCCGTACTCCTCCGCGCCTTGGGCGAGGTCGAGGGCGTGGTCGAGCGCGCCGATCGAGCGGGCCGCGAGGGCCCGAACGTACTTCGCGAAGCCGCGTCCCCAGTCGTCGTCGATGCGCTCGAAGTCGCGGAAGGACTTCCGGGCGGCCGCGTCCGCTCCCGCCGGGATGCCCAGGCTGATCTGGGCGGCCGCGCCGATGGCGCGCAGCAGCCCGACGGCGAACACGTCGCCCGAGCGCTCGCCGATCGGCATGAACACGTCGGACAGGCGCTTGGCCTCGGTGAAGCGCCCGGCCATGAGAAGCGCGAACGCGGAGACGCCGCGGACCCAGGCCCGGCCGACCAGGTCCATTTGGCGCGCAAAGGCTTTCGCCGCTTCACGAAGCACGTCGTCGGCGCCGTCGAAGTCGCCGCGGGCCACCAGGACCCACGCGCGGTGCTGGAGGGCCCAGGCGAGGCGCTTGTCGTCGCCGACGCCGAACGCGGTGTCGTAGGCGTCGAGGAAGCGGGCCTCGGCTTCGGACAGGTGTCCGGCGAGGAAGTCGAGCAGGCCGATGCGGCACTGCGCGTCGCAGCGCGGGCCCGCGAGGCCCTCGCGGCGCGAGAGCGCCAGCGCGGCCGTCCAAGCGGTGCGGGCGGCCTGGAGCTCGCCCTTGTAGCGGTGGAGTCGACCGCGCAGCAGCAGGAGCTGGGCCACGAGTTCGGCTTCGTCCTCGGGGAAGTCGTCGCCGAACAGGCGCCCGGACGGGTGCTCCTCGTGGTCGGCTTGCTCGTCTTCGTCGGCGGGGACGATGAGGCCGAGGTCGATGGCGAGGCCTTCGATCTCGGCTTCGGCTTCGACGGTGCGGCCGAGGCGGGTGAGGGCGCGGCCGCGCAGGAGGCGGTCGTCGGAGGAGAGCGGGGCGAGGCGTTCGACGCCGTTGAGGAGGGCGACGGCGCGTTCGGGTTCGGAGGCGTCCATTGCGCGGGCGGCCTGCTTGCGGACGGCCTCGACGGCGAGTGGGAGGACGTTCCAGACCTCGTCGATCGCCTCGATCTCGACTTCCTTGGCGAGGGTGACGGCCTGTTCGGCGTGGAAGACCACGAGGTCGTCGGCGCTCTGGCCTTCGAGTTCGGTGTCGGCGGCCCAGCGGGCGATCTCGGCGTGCGCGTGGGCGGCGTCGCCTTTCCCGATGGGCGCGTAGGCGGCCTGACGCAGGAGTGGGGTGACGAAGCGGTAGCCGCCATAGGAGCGGCGGCGGAGCATCCGGCGGTCGAGGAGTTCTTGGAGCGCGCGATCGAACTCGCCGGGAACCTCTTTTTCGAGGAGCTGCGCGGCCTCGGGGGGCACGGCGTCGCCGAAGATCGAGGCAGCGCGCAGGAGCGCGCGGGCCGAGGGGGTGAGGGCGTCGATGCGGGCGCCGAGGACCTGCGCGAGGTCGCGGGAGAGGACGCGGCCGGTGAGGGACCCGGCGGCGAGGCGCCAGTGGTCGCCTTCGCCGGAGAGCAGGCGCTGCTCGACGAGGAGGGTGACGAGTTCGGCGAGGTAGTAGGGGTTGCCCTGGGCGAAGCCGAGGAGGCGGTCCTCGTCGGGTTTGGCCATGCGGCCGCCGCCGAGGAACTCGCGGAGGAGCCGGGCGGCGTCGGCGCCGGTGAGCGGCGGGAGCGGGTGGACTTAGGCCTCGGAGATGCGGGTGAGCACGCCGGAGGAGCGAGTGAGTTCCGGGCGGCCGTAGAGCAGCACGAGGACGGGCCCGTGGATCTTGGCGAGGGCCACACCGAGTGCGTCGATGCCGTTCGCCGAAGCGGTGTGCAGGTCGTCGATGTTGAGCACGAGCGGGCTCTGCGTGGCCATATGCGTGATCAACTCAGCGACGGCTTCAGGGATCGTGTAAGCGTCGGACTGCTGCCCGGTGAACCCACCCGGCCGGTCCGTGGCCCCGGGTCGCCCATGTCCGAGAAGCCCAAGGAGCAATGCGATGTTCAGGCGGCATTCGCCGTGGTCGGGGTGGCCGTCGGCGAGGCGGCGGAGCTTGGCCTCGGCGGTGGCGCGGTCGTCGTCGAAGCGCAGGCCGGCGGCTTTGCGCACGAGGTCGGCGAGGGGCCCGAAGCGGCGGCCTTCGCCGTAAGGGGCGACGCGGACGGTGAGGACGCGCGCGCCACGCTCGGTGGCGACGGTCCGGACTTCACGGGCGAAACGGGTCTTGCCCATGCCGGCTTCGGCCGTATGAATGAGAACCAAGGGCTCGCCGCGGTCGATGACGGCCTCGAGTCGCCCGGTAACCCGGCCGATTTCGGCGTCGCGTCCGATGAAGGAAGCGGTGTCGCCGAGGCTGGCGCGCGTGCCGGGCTCGTCTTCGAGTCCGAGGAGCTGGAAAACCTCGACGGGTGCGCGCTTGCCCTTGAGCCGCACGGGGGTGAGGCGGCGCCAGGCGGCGGCGTGCTTGGTGGCGCGCATGGTCTCTTCGCCGGCCCAGACGGTGCCGACGGCGGAGATGTCGCAGACACGCGCGGCGGTGTTCACGGTGTCGCCGATGACGGTGTACTCGAGGTTCGCCTGCATCCCGGCGACCACAAGACCCGAGTAGAGGCCGATGCGAAGGCCGATGGGGAGGCCGCCGCCGGACTCGGCTTTGAGGAGTCGCCGGACGCGCTTCTGCATGGCCTGAGCGGCGCGAACGGCACGCTCGGCGTCGTCTTCATGCGAGAGCGGAGCTCCGAAGACGGCCATGAGGCCGTCACCGGTGAGCTTGTCGACGTGGCCGCCGAACTCGTTGACGGCGGAGACGCACTCGGCGAGGAGGCGGTCGGTGACCGAAGAGACCCGCTCGGGGTCGAGGCTTTCAGACCAGGTGGTGAAGTCGGAGAGGTCGCAGAAGAGCACCGTCACGTAGCGGCGCTCCGTCTGGGGGGCGGTCGCCTCGGGTGACAGCGGTGCCCCGCAGTTGTGGCAGAAACGCGCGCCCGGGACGGTGGGCACGGAACAGAACGGGCAGGTCACAGCAGCACCAACGCCGGGGTCAGGGTGTGTTGTTCCCCACTCCTTGTGGGAATGGGGTGTTTCTTGCGCTTCACGCTCGCAAGGATACGTGGCCTAGCTGACAGATACCTGTGCGCCAAGGCACAATTCCCCGAGAACCGGCCTGGCCGATCAGCCATAAGCGGCCGCCCGAAAAGCTCGAACAGGACACCAGCTCAGTACCCCCCGCCCCATAGACCGCCGATAAGATCAGCAAAGCCGAGCCACGCTCCCAGAAGGCTCCAACAGCGAAAGCTCCATATGGCCCCTCGCCCCGACACGGCCCGCACCATGTTCACGGTCCACTTCAACCGTCGTCGCCTCTGGTTGCTGCTCGCCGCTTCCACGCCGCTCGCGGTCGCATCCCTTTTCTGGCCGGACGCGTCGTCGTTCGGCGATGCATTCCTCGGCGGCTTCATGTGGGGGCTGGCGCGGGGCCTGCCGATCCTGTCCATCGTCCTGCTGGTTCGGAAGAAGTACCTGGTCTACGACATCCGGCACCGGACCATCGTCGTCCCGCAGCGGCGCAGGCAATACCCGCGCTTCGGTTTCAATCGACTCGAGTACTCGGTCTACGACGCCAGGATCTACCAGGTCGGCAACGATGGCAAACGACGTAAGATAGCGGGCCGCTCACCGTTCCTCGACCGCCAAGATTGGGAAGCCCTCGTCGACATCCTCGTCGCCCAGCAGATGGCATGGCCGGCACAACCGCCTCGTCTGACCGCCGAGCACCGGACTAAGAGTCCTTGTACACCTTGCTTCGGTGACCGATTTCGACAACCAGGACCAGCAGTTCGCCGTCGTTGAAGGTGTAAATGACACGCCCGTCGGCGACTCGGATGCGCCACTGATCGGTGCGGCCCTTGAGCTTCTTGACTCCGGAGACCGGGGATCGAATTCGAGCGTCGACTGGAGCTCAGCGGGCAACTGCTCTAGCGGAATCTCACGAGGTCGACTCGGCCCGAGGAGAGCGACCCGATCCAGTCTGGCAGTTCGTCAGGAACTTCGGCGGCTCCGATCAGGGCGGGAATGCGCCGAGGCCCGGTCTGCTTTCGCGGACCGGGCCTCGTGGCGTTTTGCCTTTCAGGCGGTGACCAGGCTTGCTTTCTGAAATTCCTTGACCGTGGTGTAGCCGGTCTTGGCCATGGCCCTTCGCAGTCCTCCGAAGAGGTTTTGGCTGCCGTCGGAGGAGTTGCTCGGGCCGTAGAGGATGGCCTCCAGGTCAGGGACCTCCACGTCGCCGGAGTCGCCCGGGCGGAAGCGGCCGCGCGGGAGCTTCGGGTGCGAGGCCGCCGAGTGCCACCAGGCGCCCGCTGCCGGGGACTCGGCCGCGTCAGCGAGGATCGAACCGAGCATCACGGCGTCCGCACCGCAGGCGATGGCCTTCGCGATCGCGCCGGAGTTGGTCATCTCGCCGTCCGCGATCAGGTGCACGTAGCGCCCGCCGGTCTCGTCGAGGTAGTCGCGGCGGGCCGCCGCGGCTTCCACGACCGCCGAGGCCATCGGCACGTCGATGCCGAGCACCGTGTCCGTGGTCGACCAGTCGTCCGAGCCGACGCCCACGATGACGCCCGCCGCGCCCGTGCGCATCAGGTGCATCGCCGTCTTGTAGTTGGTGGCCCCGCCCACGACTACGGGCACGTCCAGGTCGGCGATGAACTGCTTCAGGTTGAGCACATCGCCGTTGGAGGAGACGTGCTCCGCCGACACGATGGTGCCCTGGATGACCAGCAGGTCCACCCCGGCCTCGACCGCGAGCGGCGCGAGTTCGGCGGTGTGCTGCGGACTGAACCGGATGGCGCTGGTGATCCCGCCGGCGCGGATCTCGGCGATCCGCTCGGCCACCAGCTCGGGCTTCACCGGCTCGGCGTAGATCTCCTGAAGCCGCTCGATCGCGTTCTCCGCCGGCGTGTCTGCGAGCTCCTTGAGCAGCGAGGTCGGGTCGACGTAGCGGCACCAGAGCCCCTCGCCGTTCAGAACGCCCATGCCGCCGAGACGGCCCAACTCGATCACCGAGGCCGGGCTCATCGTCGCATCGGACGGGTGCGCCACGGCCGGGATCTCGAACCGGTAGGCGTCGAGCTGCCATTCGGTGGAGACGTCGTCGATGTCCCGGGTTCGCCGGGTCGGCACGAGCGCCACTTCGGACAGACGCCAGCCGCGCGCCACGATCTTGCCGGGGCCGATCTCGACCAATTCCCGCACAGTCACTCCTCCTACCGGGCCCGACTACCGCGTGTGGTAGTTGGGCGCTTCAACAGTCATCTGGATGTCGTGCGGGTGGCTCTCCTTGAGTCCCGCAGCGGTGATCCGGACCAGACGCCCGCGCTCATGCATCCCCTCGATCGTACCGGCCCCGGTGTAGCCCATCGCGATGCGCAGACCGCCCACGAGCTGGTAGACCACCTGTGCGAGGGTGCCGCGATAGGGCACCTGGCCCTCGACGCCCTCGGGGACGAGCTTGTCGTTGGCGTCGACCGCGTCCTGGAAGTAGCGGTCCTTGGAGTAGGACTTCGCCTGGCCACGGGTCTGCATGGCGCCCAGGGAGCCCATGCCGCGGTAGGACTTGAACTGCTTGCCGTTCATGTAGATGAGTTCGCCGGGGCTCTCGGCGCAGCCTGCGAACAGCTGTCCCATCATCACGGTGGACGCGCCGGAGACGATGGCCTTGGCGATGTCGCCGGAGTACTGGATGCCGCCGTCGGCGATGACCGGGACGCCCCTCTCGCGGGCGACCTTGACGGTGTCCATGATCGCCGAGACCTGCGGAGCGCCCACGCCCGCGACGACGCGGGTGGTGCAGATGGCGCCGGGCCCGACGCCGACCTTGATGCCGTCGACGCCGGCGTCGATGAGCGCGGCCGCGGCTTCGGCGGTGACGATGTTGCCGCCGATGATGTCGACCTTGTCGCCGAAATCCTTCGAGATGGAGGCGATCATGTCGAGCACGCCGCGGGAGTGGCCGTGCGAGGAGTCGACCACGAGGAGGTCGACGCCCGCCTCGACGAGCTGCCCGGCGCGGGCGTACTGGTCTTCGCCGACGCCGATCGCGCCGCCGACGCGCAGGCGCCCGGAGGCGTCCTTGGACGAGTTCGGGAACTCCTCGCGCTTGGCGAAGTCCTTGACGGTGATCAGGCCGCGCAGGAATCCGTCGCCGTCGACGATCGGGAGCTTCTCGATCTTGTGCCGCTTGAGCAGCTCGAGCGCTTCCTCGTTCGAGACGCCCTGGGAGGCGGTGACGAGATTGCGCTGGGTCATGACGTTCGCGACCTTGACCGACTGGTCGTTCTCGAAGCGCATGTCGCGGTTGGTGATGATGCCGACGAGCTTGCCCGCCTCGTCGGTGACGGGCAGCCCGGAGATGCGGTACTTGCCGCAGAGCTTGTCGACCTGCTCGAGCGTGTCGTGCGGGGAGCAGGTGACCGGGTCGGCGACCATGCCCGACTCGGAGCGCTTGACGAGGTCGACCTGCTGGGCCTGCTCCTCGGCGGGCATGTTGCGGTGCAGGATGCCCAGACCGCCGAGGCGGGCCATGGCGATCGCCATGCGGGCCTCGGTGACGGTGTCCATCGGCGCGGTCAGGAGCGGCACCGAAATGCGGATGTTGCGGGTGAGCTGGGACGAGGTGTCGACTTCGGCCGGCACCACGTCGGACTCGCCGGGCAGCAGCAGCACGTCGTCGTAGGTCAGGCCGAGCGGGATGGCTCCGATCGCGCCCATCGGCACCGTGGTGCCCTTGACACGCTCACCGGTAGCACCCTCGTGCCCCTGAATTCCGAAATCCCCTGAGAACGCCATGATCCAATCCTAGTGCCGTAACCTGCGTCGCTCCGAAGCGCACACGTCCCCTGGAGGTGTGATTCGCAGCGGACGGCGAGGTCCGGTCAGGGGATGACCGGACGGGCCCGGCGATAGCGCCGCCAGGCCCGTTGAGTGTCACAGCTGGAAGGTCTTACTCGATGAGATCGCCCGCTTCTTCGGACACGACGTCCCAGGCCTCGGCGGCGCCGTCGCTGACGTCCTCCCACACCTCAGTGGCGTCGATTTCGGTCACCGCGTCCGCCACGCCGTCCACCACGTCGTCGAAGATCTCTTCCACGTTCTCGGCGAAACCGTCCATAGCCGTCTCCTCGCGTCCATTGGGTTGACTTGCGGCTCATGTTAATCAGCGGCGCAAGGCATGTCATCACTCGGAGGCGAGACTGGCACGCATCCGGGAGAGTCACAGGTCCGACACCGCGCTCACCTGGCACCGACACACCCAGGCGTTAGGCTGGTAGGCGTGTATGAGGAGCCACGCGACCCGTTCGCCGACGATCCCGACCACGCGGAGGCGCTCGCGCCGTTCGAACCCGAACTGGACGACGACGACCGCGCGGACCTCCTCGAAGACCTCCACGAGCTGGAGATGTTCGAGAAAGTCCTGCATCCGCAGGGGTTCCGAGGCGTCGTGGTCGACTGCGCGGACTGCGACGAGCCGCACTACTTCACCTGGGGCCTGCTCATGTCGAACCTGCGCGGCCTGCTGGAGGCCAACTGCGCCCAGGTCCACGAGCCGGCCTTCGATCCCGACCCGGCCCACTACGTGACCTGGGACTACGCCCGAGGCTTCTCCGACTGCTGGCTGAAGCAACACGGCGAGGCCTGAGTCTTGACCGATCCATTCATCCGGGTCTTCGAGGACGCCGGGCGCGCCGGGCCGCTCGCGGGGCTGCGACTGGCCGTGAAGGACCTGTTCGACCTGGCCGGAGCGCCCACAGGCGCGGGGAACCCGCGCTGGCTCGAGACGCACGAGGCGCCCCAGAAGGACGCCGAGGCGGTGGCGCGGCTGCGCACCGCCGGGGCGCGGGTGGTCGGCAAGGCGATCACCGACGAGCTGGCGTGGAGCCTCAACGGCAGCAACGCGCACTACGGCACACCCGAGAACCCGGCCGCGCCCGGGCGGGTGCCGGGTGGGTCGTCGTCGGGATCGGCCTCGGCGGTCGCGTCGGGGCTCGCGGACATCGGGCTCGGCACGGACACCGGTGGTTCGATCCGGGTTCCCGCGTCCTATTGCGGGCTCTACGGATTGCGGCCGACGCACGGGCGCGTGAGCTTGGAGGGCGCGGTGCCGCTGGCGCCGTCGTTCGACACCGCCGGAGTGCTCGCGCGGGACGCGGCGACGCTGCGGATGGCGATGGGTGTCCTGCTGGACGGCTCGCCGAGCGCCGCGCCGATCACGAGAGTGCTGGCGCCGCAAGATATCTGGGGCGAGATTGCAGAGTCGACGCGGAAGGCCGTCATGCCCGCGGTCGAGGCGCTCGGGCTCGAGGTCGATCGAGAGCCGCTGTTCGCTGGGCCCGGCGATCCCTCTCCTTTGGAGGCCGCGCGGGTCGCGTACGCGACCTTGCAGGCGTGGGAGGCCTGGCAGCAGCACGGGGCGTGGATCGAGGCGAGCCGGCCCGAGTTCGGGCCGGGCGTGGCAGCCCGGTTCTCGGGCGCGTCGAAGCTGCGCGGCATCGATCTGGATGGGCCGCAACGGGTCCGCAACGGCGTGATCGCGCTGGTCAGGGACCGGCTTCCGGAGGGCACCGCGCTGGCGATCCCGGCCGCGCCGGGACCGGCGCCGCGCATCGGCGAGGAGCCGGATCGCGAGGCGATCGTGCGGTTGACGTGTATCGCGGGTCTGGCGGGCGCGCCGGGACTGGCCGTCCCGGCCGGGACCGCGGACGGCCTGCCGGTGGGACTGCAGCTCGTGGCCGCACCGGGCGGCGACGAGCGGCTGCTCGAGCTGGCCGAGCAGAGCTGATCGAGGGTCGGCGTCGTTGCCCTCCAGCGGCGTGCCGGGTGCCGCCGGCGGGTGCGGACCGCCCCGCGCGGCCCTGCCTCACCGACCCGGGGCTTCGGTGTCGTCCGTTCGTTCTCGGTGAGCGTATGAAGGCCGTCCCCGCGAGGCTCGTTCCCCCACCCCGCGGTCGCCTCGGTCTCGTTTCGGTTCGCGTTGATGCGCGCGGTGCTGTGCCGGTCCCGCGGGACTTCTCCCGCCCCGCGGTCGCTTCGAACGTTTGGTGCGCGTGTCGTTCTGAGGATCGGTCGGTCGCGTCCCTTCCTGCCAGTCGGGACGCGGGATTCTTCAGTAGACGGTTAGCAGACGAGGCCCGAACGGAAGGCCTCGGCCACGGCGTGGGCCCGGTCGCGCGCGCCGAGCTTGCGGAACATGCGCCGCGCGTGGGTCTTGACGGTGTCCTCGGAGACGAACAGGTCGCGCCCGATCTCCGCGTTGGACTTCCCTTCGCTCATGCCCCGCAGGACCTGGAGTTCGCGTTCGGTGAGCTTCATGCCCTGGAGCGTCGAGCGCTGCCGCGGCACGGTCTCGGTGACCCGCTGGAGCGTCGGCGAGGCGAACATGATCGCCTGCGCCAGCGCGACCAGCAGGTCGTCGGAATTGTTGGACGGCGTGCGGATGACTCCCCGAGCGCCGGCGGCCACCACCATGGCGGCCGTGCGCGGATCGGCTGCGCCGGACAGGAGGACTCCTGTTCGGGGCGAGCGGGCGCGGACGGTTTTGACGAACTTGACCGGGTCGGGCGCGGCCAAGGCCACGTCGACCAGCACCACGTCCACTTGGCGGCGTCCGAGTTCGAGGAACAGCTCGGGGGAGCCCTCGACCGACTTGACCGCCTGCGCCAGGCCCATGCGGGTCGCGCAGGCCGAGATCTTTTGTCCGGCTTGAGGAGTCTTAACACAGACCAGTACGGTTCTCACTTTGTTCTACCTTTCGCTGCGGTAGGCCGTGCGTGTCTCTGGTTCCAGCACGCAGGGGCTCCGCCGCTATGACGCGAGTTCGCGCGAATTTTTCGAGTGACTTTTCGAGGTATCCGGGACGCGGCGTGGACGCACGGTGTTCGGGTTCGCTGACGCGAACTCCGCGCCCCTGATGGGAAACTGGGGGCATGACACAGCGAAGAGGCGGACGACAGCACCGAGCCGAGTCCCGCGATTTTGGTGATCATCGTTCACATCCACCTCGCCATGATCTGTCTAACGAACTAACGGCCCTGGAAGGTACGAGTTACGGCCGATATAAATCCCTGCGTGGCAAATGGTGGACAGGTCCGGCGATTCTGGACATTTCCAGGGTCCAGTCCGACCCGTACGCGCCGCCGAGCCGGGTGGCCCTGAACTTCGACGCTGAGGCCTCTGACCTGCTGTCGGACTGGTACGCGACGCCCGAGCGGCGGCGCGCGATCGCGGTGCTGCTGGCGAAGCGGCTGCGGAAGGCCTGTCCGACAAGAGATCTGCGGATCGACGCGGGCGGGCAGGAGATCCTGCGGCGCGCCTCGTGCGCGGTCGGCGCGGACGGGTCGGTGGTGTTTCGGCTCGGCGCGCAGCTGCCGGGCCACGGGCGGCGCATAGCCGGGCGGCAGGCGGCGCGTCTGCTGTGCGAGATGCTGCCGGACGCGGCCGACGAGGCGCTCGCTGTGAGCGAAGAGGAGGCCGGGCGGTGGGTCCGCCATGCCGACGACGTCGCGGCGCTGCGAGAGGCGGTCACAGCGGCCGGACTGGTCGCGTTCGTGGCGGACGGGGCAATGCTCGCGCGGCGGTCGGGTGTGGACGACCGGCCGATGGAGTCGGGCGTGTCGTTCGCGTCGCCGGAGTCGATGGCGGTCGAGTTCGAGCTGCCGCACGCGGGCACGGTGCGGGGCATGGGGATCGAACCGGGCGTGACGCTCATCGTCGGCGGCGGCTTCCACGGTAAGTCGACGCTGTTGCGGGCCTTGGAGTCGGGGGTGTGGGATCACCTCCCCGGGGACGGGCGGGACTTCGTGGTCGCCGATCGGTCGGCCGTGAAGATCCGCGCCGAGGACGGGCGGGCGGTGACGGGCGTAGACGTGCACGCGTTCGTCGATCATCTGCCGAGCGGCGACGACACGCGGCATTTCACGACCGAGAACGCGTCGGGCTCCACTTCGCAGGCGGCCGCGGTGGTCGAGGCCCTCGAAGCGGGTGCGCGGGCGCTCTTGATCGACGAGGACACCGCCGCGACGAACCTGATGATCCGCGACGCGCGGATGCAGGAGCTGGTGGCGAAGGACCGCGAGCCGCTGACGCCGCTGGTGGACCTGGTGCGGTCGATGGCCGACGACCACGCGGTGAGCACCGTTCTCGTGATGGGCGGCTCGGGCGATTACATGGACGTCGCCGACCGGGTCGTGCTGATGGACGCCTACCGACCCGAGGACGTCACCGAGCGGGCGAAGGAGCTGGCGGCCAAGCCGACCGGACGCAAAGTGGAGGCCGAGGGGTTCCGGATGCCGCGGGCGCGGGTGATCGATCCGCGGTCGGTGTCGTCGGAGGCCCGCGGCAAGCAGAAGATCAAGGCCGGGGGCACGGACGGGCTGCGGTTCGGCGAGTCCGATGTGGATGTGCGATCGGTGGAGCAGATCACCGATCCGTCGATGACCACCGGGATCGGGCTGGCGATCGAGGCGGCGGTGCGGCACGGCTGGATCGACGGGGCCGCGACCGTGGAGGAGGTGTTGGACCGCTTGGACGAAGCGTTGGAGGCCGGCGGTGAGGCCGAGCTGCTGCGGATCCGGGACATCGACCTGGCGGTTCCGCGACGGCATGAGGTGGCGGCGACGCTGAATCGGATGCGGGAGCTGCGCGTGCGTCAGAGCGGCGAATGATGCCCGAGGGCCTGCGGATCCGGCTGAGTCTCGGTATCCGAGAGTAGAAGTAAAAGTGCCTTCGCGGCTCCGATCCCCAAAGGCCGCGAAGGCACTTGAACTCTATCGGTTTCACGACAATCCCGCGACAAACTGTCGGGATGTTGACACTTGGGGTTCCGTCCACACGTTCGACCAGCGCTTAAACATGGGGGCTTGACACAGAGCAAGGCCGCCGACGGTGTCGGCGGCCTTGCTCCGTTCGCGTTGCGGGTCAGGGACGCGCGGTCCCCGAGCCCTGGTTAGTGCGAGTGTCCGTGCCCGCCGTGGGAGTGGCCGTGACCGGCCTCCTCCTGCTCTTCCTCGGGCTTGTCCACGATCGTCACCTCGGTGGTGAGCGTCATGCCCACGATCGAGGCGGCGTTGAGCAGCGCGTTGCGGGTGACCTTCACCGGGTCGATGATCCCGGCCGAGACCAGGTCCTCGAACTGATCGGTGGCGGCGTTCCAGCCCTCGCGCCAGCCCTTGCCGGCGACCGCGTTGACGATCACGTCGCCCGACTCGCCCGCGTTGATCGCGATGCGGCGCAGCGGCTCCGACAGGGCGGCCTCGACGATCTTGAGGCCGACGCGGGCCTCGGGGTCGTCGAGCTCGACCTTCTCAAGCACACTGATCGCGTGGACCAGGGAAGCGCCGCCGCCGGCGACGATGCCCTCTTCCACTGCGGCCTTGGTCGCGTTGACCGCGTCCTCGATGCGGTGCTTGCGCTCCCTCAGCTCGACCTCGGTGGCCGCGCCGACCTGGATGACGGCGACGCCGCCCGAGAGCTTCGCGAGGCGCTCCTCGAGCTTCTCGCGGTCCCAGGAGGACTCGGTGGTGGAGGCCTGCTGCTTGATCTGCGCGATGCGGGCGTCGACGAGTTCGCGCTCGCCGCCGCCGTCCACGATCGTGGTGGCGTCCTTGGAGACGGTGATGCGGCGGGCCCGGCCCAGGTGCGACAGGTCGGCCTGCTTGAGCTCGAGGCCCACCTCAGAGGAGATGACCTCGGCGCCCGTGAGGGCCGCGATGTCGCCCAGGATGGCCTTGCGGCGGTCGCCGAAGGCCGGGGCCTTGACGGCGCACACGCGCAGGGTGCCGCGCAGGGCGTTCACCGAAAGGGTCGCGAGGGCCTGGCCCTCGATGTCCTCGGCGATGATCAAGAGCGGCTTCGAGGTCTCGATGACCCGCTCCAGCACCGGCAGGAGCTCCTCGATCGTGGAGACCTTCGAGTTGCTGATGAGGATGTAGGGGTCCTCGAAGACCGTCTGGCGCAGGTCCTGGTCGGTGATGAAGTTCGGCGAGATGAAGCCCTTGTCGAACTGCATGCCCTCGGTCACTTCGAGCACGGTCTCCAGGCTGGAGCCGTCCTCGACGGAGATGACGCC
>DATABR010000123.1:0-7082 GCA_036259435.1 Glycomyces sp. | reverse complement strand
CCCGGGGAGGTGCCGGCTCGGTGTCGCGCCGGCTCGGGGAGAACCGATGCGGAGCGGCCGTTCGCGCTGGCGTGGTGCCCGGGTGGTCAGGCTAGATCGTCAGGGACCAACTGTTGAGCGTGCCGCTGGAGCCGCCGTCGTAGGTGTCGGTGACCCGCAGCGTCCAAGTGCCCGAGCGGGATTCGTTCGCGAGGTTCACGCTGTAGGTCGCGACCACGTTGTCGCCCGAGTCGCTGCCGGACGACTTGAGGGTGTAACTCGAGCCGTCGGGGGCGATGAGCGCGATGGCGATGTCGCCCCGATACGGGTGGGTGACGTTGACGCTCACCGAGCTGCTCGAAGCGGCGGTCCCGCTGCAGGACAGCGCGATCCTGGAGTTCAGAGGCGAGCCCTCGGGAATAGCGGCCGGGGTCGTCTTCGAGCCGGTGCAGCCGGTCGGGTCGCCGCCGGAAGAGCCGCAGTAGTTCGTCAGGTGCGACTGGAGGGCGGTCTTCTCCCTGGAGTCGACGTCGAGGTCGTAGAGGGACTTGACGTGGATCCAGGCCTTCACGTAGTCGCAGCGCACGGAGGTGTTGGTGGGCATCCACTCCGCGGGGTCGTAGTCGCTTTTGGACTGGTTGGCCGCAAGCGTCGCGATCCACAGCTGCGGCGAGTCGATGTCGTTGGCGAAGACTTGGCGCTCGGAGGTGGTCCAGGCCCAGGCGCCGGAAGCCCAGGCTTCGGAGAGGGCCACGACGTGGTCGATGGTGGCGTTGGAGACCGTCGTCGTCCAGGTGTTGTCGAAGTCGGATTGCCAGCGGCCGGAGTCGGGCTGGCAGTCGGAGCCGGTCTGGACGTTGCTGCCGTCGCGCTTGAGCACGAATTGGCGGGCGGTGCAGCCGTCGCCGACGCTTCTCCAGTGGGGGAAGAGGTCGCGGTCGTAGGACGAGCCGTGGGACTCGGCGGCCACGGTGAGCGCGCTGAGTTCGGACTGTGCGGTGGAGGTCGAGGGGATGCCCGGAGGGCGGACGGCACCGGCGGGAGCCGTATCGACGGCGAGGACGGTGAGGACGACCAGCGCGGTCGCGGCGAGCGCGGCCAGCGCGCGGCGAATGGGGAGGGTCCAGGGAGGCATGTGCAGCTCCTGAGCGATGCAGTTGGGGGAACCGGCAAGCCGGTAGTGGGGGAGTGGCCGACGGGGCATCGGTCTTATTCGATGAAAACATGGGATCATCGGCTATGGCAAGGGCCACAGTCGATTGTTCACGCCCCCGACACGCCGAAGCCGCCCGGCGGAAGCGGGGCGGCTTGGCGGTGTTTCGACTGGCGGGCGGCAGCTCTTTTGAGTGACATGAGCGCCCGGGGGGCCGGCTTTCGCGGCACTTCTTGCTCATGCGTGGGTTGGTTCGGGGCGTCGTTGGCACGGGGCCGGAGCGGTGCGGGGTTCAGGCGGTCAGCGAGGAGGGTCGGGAGCGCTCCGGGGGACTTCGCCGACACGGGGACCCGAATGATGCGCGCAGGAGGACTCGCGCTGGCCGCTACTGCACTTCGCGCCTCGGGTTCAGCTGGTCGATGAACCAGACGTCCACCAGGTCGCCCACGATCGCCCGCACCGGTTCGTCGGCGTCCTCGATCGGTTCGCCGTCAGTGCGGCCGATGACCGCGTACATCAGGTAGTGCCCATACGTGTTGTAGCCGACCATCGTGGCCGCCCGGCCCAGCTCCTCGGCCTCGCCGTCGGTCCGGAGCGCCGCGAAACCGCCTTCGAGTCCGGCGTCGATCGCGGCCCGCAGCTCCTCGGCTTCCGAGGCGCTGGCGAGGTTCAGCACACCCGCGGTCGCGGCGTATTCGCCGTCCGGATTGATGACCGTCGCGCGCACCGTCTGCGTGCAATCCGTGTCGGCCAGCAGCTCGGCGAGCTCGTCGAGGCCGGCGTCGGCGCAGCTCGAGAGCTCTTCGCTCTCAAGGACTTTGTACGCGCCCGCCGCGCCCACGGGGGTGATCACGTCCGCGCCGAACAGCTCTTCCACGGAAATCGGCGCGGTGTCGGTTGCGCGGCTGGCGATCGGGTCGACCACCTCGGGCGCGCCGCTCGGTTCCTCCACCGCGGACTGCGTGTCGGGTGCCGCGTCGGTGCTCGGCGCCGCCGGATCCGGTTCGCCCTCGCGCAGCACGATGAACGCCCCAGCCGCGCAGGCCGCGGCGACCGCGAGCGCGCTCACGATCGCGAGCGCGACAAGCCACCACTTGGTGCGGTGCCGGGCGCGCTGCGCGGCGCGCCGAAGCGGGCGCGAAGCCTGGATCTCCTCCAGGTGCTCCTCCATCGCCTCCTCGGGGGAAAGCTGCGCCGCAGGGTTGGGCAGCGTGCGCTTCTCGGTGCTGAGCCGGACGGTGGGCGCGCGCATCTGCGCGCCTTCGTCGAACTCAGCCCAGTCGACTCCTGGATTGTTCGGGATCCGATGCCGTTCCGTCTGCTGCGGGACGCCGAATGGGGACGGGCCATGTGCCATGGAGGCAGCTTAAACCCGCAAGGGCCTGAAACCCGGAAACGTTCCCTCGGGAGGTTGACGGCGCCCAGCGCCGTTCATTCACCCGGGTGACACGACCGCCCGGGCCACGGCGCCGGCGCGACCTTCGCTGATGTCGCGCATGCCCGGCCGGGACAAGATGGCCGCCAAGCTCGTCGAGACCAACCACCGCGCCGCCACGGCCATCACCTACAAGGATTACTGAGCCCATGGTCGAACTCACCGTGCGATCCCTGGGAGCCCGCGGTCGGGCAGGGGCGACAATAGTGGCGTGTCAGACCAGCCAGAGCACTATTTCAGCGAGCAGCCCGCCGTCGGCGACCGCGAGCGCACCATCGAGTTCGCGCTCGACGGCGTCGAGTACGAACTGACGACCTCCACCGGCGTCTTCTCCGGCAACCGCCTCGACCCCGGCACCAGCGTGCTGCTGCACAAGGTCGTCCCGCCCGAGGCCGCCGGCGTCTTCCTCGACCTGGGCTGCGGGTACGGGCCGATCAGCGCGGTGCTCGCCCAGCGCGAGGACGCCGAAGTGTGGGCCGTCGACGTCAACCGCCGCGCCCTCGACCTGACCCGCCGCAACACCGAGAAGGCCCCCGGCACCGTCCATGCGGCCCCGCCTGAGGAGGTCCCGGCCGAGGTGCGGTTCGACGAGATCTGGTCGAACCCGCCGATCAAGGTCGGTAAGGAGGCCCTCCACGAACTGCTCGAGACCTGGCTGCCGCGCCTGAAGGACGGCGGGGTCGCGTGGCTGGTCGTCTCCAAGCACCTCGGTGCCGATTCGCTGGCGCGCTGGCTCGGCGAACAGGGATGGGACGTCGACAAGCACGCCAGCGCCAACGGCTACCGCGTCCTCAAAGTCGAAAGTGCGTCGAGACCGGGAACGGTGACGCCCGCGAGGTGACCGTCGAGCAGCAGAGTGAGAAGCGGGACGAGCAGAACTCCTTCTTCGTCTTCGCCCTCGCGGTCGTGGTGCCTTGTCCACCAGCAAAGGCGCCCAACGGATGAGCAACTACGACGCCGTGTCGGACCCGGCCCGCACCGGCTGACGCGTCGACGCGCAGTGTCCGCATCCTGACACTGCTCTTGCGTCCGATCGAAGCGATGACGTAACGTAGCCGCCGTAAACGAATAAACCCACGGGAGTCCGATGCATCGGGCTGAGAGGGGACTTGGTAGTCCCGACCGTCGAACCTGATCCAGGTCATGCTGGCGCAGGGAGAAGGAGCCTATGCGCGCTACTCGTCTACCTCGACTCCATGTCATCACCGACACTCGCGGCCCGGTCGCACTCGACCGAAGCGGTGTCGTGCCGCCCCCGCAGGCCGACCCGCTGGTCGTCGTCGCGGCGGCGCTGGCCGCCGGGGCCCGGCTGATCCAGGTCCGGCCCGAGGACCACTACAACGATCGAGCGGCCTTCGACCTCGCCACCGCGATCGCCCTGCTCTGCGACGAGTACGGGGCGATGTGCCTGGTGAACGACCGGGTCCACATTGCGCAAGCGGTCGGCGCCGACGGCGTCCATCTTGGGGCCGAAGACCTTCCGATCGACGCCGCGCGGCGCCTCCTCCCGGCCGCCTCGATCATCGGCGGCACCAGCCGCGACCCGGAATCGGCGAGGGCCGCCCGCCGGGCGGGGGCGACCTATCTCGGGGTCGGGCCGGTCTGGGGCACCACCACGAAAACCGGTCTCCCCCAGCCGATCGGGGTCGAAGGCCTGGCCACGGTGTGCGAAGCGGTGGACCTCCCGGTGATCGCCATCGGCGGCATCACCGCCGAACGCGCGGTGCTGTGCCGCGAGGCCGGAGCGCACGGCGTGGCGGTCGTGGGCGCGATCGCCGCAACCGACGACCCGAAACGAGCGACGGCCGAACTGCTTGAAGCTGTGGGCGAAAGCCCAGTAGAGGCGGAAAACGGCGCCGGACTCGGGACTGCTGCGAACTCCGAACGGCAGCGGCTCGACCTCGACCGCTCGGGGCTCACCGGAGCCGAGCGCGGTAGCGGCAATGGGCGCAAAACCGGCCCGGATCGAACGGTCTCGAATCCGACGCGGCCCCGATCGAGCGGCAGCCCCGAAGCAGTGCATGCGGTGGTCGCGTCCGAACCCGACCTTCGCTCCGCGGGGGAACCCTCTGCCGCGCATGCGGATCCTGCTGATCTCCCGCGAGGGGGAGGCGAAGCCTGATGCGCATCGCCATCGTCGGCGCCGGTTCCATCGGGCTCGCCGTCGCGTGGCGGGCCGCCCAGGCCGGTGCGGAGGTCGTCGTGCACGACCCCGACCCCGGCTCGGGCGCCTCGCGCGTGGCTGCCGGCATGATCGCGCCCGTCACCGAAACCCACTACGGCGAGGAGGCCCTCGGCCCGTTCATGGCCGAGTCCGCCGACGCATGGCCCGGCTTCGCCCGCGAGCTCGAAGAGGCCGCGGGCGTGGACGTCGGCTTCCGCGACGTGCCCACGCTCGTCGTCGGCATCGAGGACGGCGACCGCGCCGAGATCGACCGGCAGGCCGAGCTCTACCGGTTCACCGCCCGGAACTTCGAGGCGCTGACGGCTCGAGCGGCCCGCAAGGTCGAACCGCTGCTGAGCCACCGAGTTCGCGGCGGCGTGTTCGCGCCCGAAGACCGAGCGGTCGACCCGCGCGCCGTCCACGCCGCGCTCTTGGCCGCGGCCGAGAGCGCCGGGGTCGAACTGCGGCGAGCGCAGGTCGATGGTCTCGCGTCGATCGACGCCGACCAGATCGTGATCGCCGCGGGATGCGGATCAGCGGACTTCAGGGGAGCAGCCGGCGCCGCGGCCCGCGAAGACGAGGCGACCGCCCGACGCGGCGGAGAGCCGACAGACAGCGGTCATTGGACGCTGCCGGTACGGCCCGTGCGCGGCGCGGTGTTGCGGCTGCGCGCGGTCGGCGGCCAGCCAGCGCCGCGGACTACGGTGCGCGGCTTCGTGAAAGGCCACCCGATCTACATCGTCACCCGCGAGAGCGGCGAGGTCGTCGTGGGCGCGACCAGCGACGAGCGCGGCTTCGACCGGCGCACCGGGACCGCCGGTGCCGTCTACGACCTGCTGCGCCGATCGATCGAATTGGTCCCTGAGATCGCCGAGTACCACCTGGAGGAAGTGAGCGTCGGCTTCCGGCCCGGCACGCCGGACAACCTCCCGCTCATCGGCCGCCTCGACGAGCGGACCGTGGCCGCGACCGGCCACTACCGCAACGGCATCGCACTCATCCCAGCCACCGCGACTGCGGCACTGGCGCTGCTCACCGGCGCGGGCGCGCAGCCACCGAAGGCCTTCGACCCGCTGCGCTTCGCGGCGGCTGGAGTCAGCGGTGCCGAGGGGGTCGCGGTCGACGACCACATTGGGAGCGGCGGGCAGACCGAGGGCAGCACGAAGCCCCTTGCGATGCGGTTCGCAAGCGCCCCCGGTTCGAGGGTGCCTGAGGGGACCGACAGTTCGGGCGCTCTCGACGGCAGGACTGAGATGGAAGTCACCTCCCGGCTTTCCGGCCGCACGACCGGTGCGTCCACATACGTGGAGACCGACGAACGCCCCATCCGCGGTCTCGACGCCGACGCAAGTGATCCGACCCCTCAGGAGGGCGACTCGTGAAGATCGAACTCAATGGCGAAGCGCGCGACGGCATCGCCACCATCACCGATGCGGTCGCCGCCGTCTCCGGGGCGGCCCCCGGACATAGCGACTCACGGCGCGGGATCGCCGTGGCACTCAATGGGGAAGTCGTACCCCGGTCCGAATGGGACCGTCCGCTCGCCGACGGAGACGCCGTCGAAGTCCTCACCGCGACCCAAGGAGGCTAGCCATGGATCAGCACACCACCGTAAGGCCCGCAGTCAACGGCGGCGGCGCTCTTTTGCGCGCGACCCGGGCCCGCGCCGACCGCGACGCCGACCTCACCATCGCCGACCGGACCTTCACCTCGCGCCTCATCCTCGGCACCGGTGGCGCGGCCAACCACGCCCAGCTCGCCGAGGCGATCACCGCATCCGGCACGCAGCTCGTCACCGTTGCCCTCCGGCGCGTCGGCCCTGGCGCGTCTGGGGCCATCCTGGACGTCATCGAGCGCTGTGGCGCCGACCTCCTCCCCAACACCGCCGGTTGCTTCACCGCTGAGCAGGCCGTGCGCACCGCCAAACTCGCCCGCGAAGCCTTCGACACGAACTGGATCAAACTCGAGGTCATCGGCGACGAGGACACATTGCTTCCCGATCCGGTGGAACTGCTCGACGCCGCCGAAACCCTTGTGGCCGATGGCTTCACCGTGCTGCCCTACACCAGCGACGACCCGGTCCTCGCCCGCCGCCTCGAAGACGCCGGATGCGCAGCCGTGATGCCCCTCGCCGCCCCCATCGGCACCGGCCTCGGCGTTCGCAACCCCCACAACCTGGCCCTCATCTGCGAACATGCCGCCGTGCCCGTCATCTGCGACGCCGGTATCGGCACCGCCTCCGACGCCGCGCAGGCGATGGAGCTCGGCTGCTCGGCCGTGCTCCTCGCCACCGCCGTCACCCGCGCCGCCGACCCCGCCCTCATGGCCGCCGCCATGCGCGACGCCGTGAA
>DATABR010000122.1:0-4595 GCA_036259435.1 Glycomyces sp. | reverse complement strand
GCGCTGCGTTCAGGCGGATTCGCGGACGACGATCCTCGTGCCGAGGATCGTCACCAGCGGGCCCGCTTCCTCGCCTCGGATGCGGCCGCACAGCAGCCTCGCCATCTCGCGGCCCATCGTCTCGGTCGGCTGGTGGACCGTGGTCAGCGGCGGTTCGGCGACCTCCGCCAGCGGCGAGTCGTCGAAGCCGACCAGCGCCAGATCCTCCGGGACGCGGATGCCGCGCTCGCGGGCCACGCGAAGCGTCGCGATCGCGAGCGGGTCGGAGTGCGCGAAGACCGCGTCGAGCGGTCCGGCGTTGTCGAACAGGTGCCGGGCGGCCTTGATGCCGCTGGCCTCGTCGAAGCCCTCGGCCACCGAGACCATCGACTCCTCGACCGGGAGCCGGCTGCCGCGCAGCCCGTCGCGGTAGCCCGAGAGGCGGTCCACGCCCACGGCCATGTCCTGCGGACCCGCGATGAGGCCGATCCGCTTGTGGCCCTTCTCGGCCAGGAACTCCACGGCCTGCCGGGCGCCCGAGCGGTTGTCGCAGTCGACGTACGCGATGGGGCGGAACCCGGCGGGCGTGCCGCACAGCACGATCGGGATTCCGGCCTCTTCGAGCCGCTCGGGCAGCGGGTCGCCGGAGTGGCTCGAGACCATCATGACGCCGTCGACGTGCTGGCCCATGAGGTAGGACTCGAGGTCGGCGCGGTTGCCGTCGCGGGGCGCGAAGGTGAGCATGAGCCGCATGTTCTCCTCGGCGAGCTGCTCGGTGATCCCGCGCAGCACCCCCGCGAAGAACGGCTCCGACCACAGCCACTCCTGCGACTCGGTCACCACCAGTGCCACGGTGTCCGTGCGCTGGGTGACGAGGGTCCTGGCCGCCTGGTTGGGGACGTATCCCAACTCCTTGATCGCGGCCAGGACCGCCGCCCTGGTGTCCTCGGCGACTTTCGGGGAGCCGTTGATGACGCGCGAGACCGTCCCTCGCCCGACGCCTGCGTGTCGGGCGACGGTGTCGAGCGTCGGCCTGCCGCCGCTGCGGCGCCGTCGCTCGCCCTGCAAAGGCGTCGCCTCACCGGCGGCCTCGATTCGGGTCTCGGTCATCGTGCATCACCTCGGGCATCGTCTGCGTGGAACTATTCTGCCTCACGGTTCGAACGGGCGCGTCGCACCAGGTCGCCGTACCAGCGTCCGGAGTCCTTGACCGTCCGCTCGCCGGTCTCGAAGTCGACGTACACGAGGCCGAACCGCTTGGTGTAGCCCCAAGCCCATTCGAAGTTGTCGGCCAGCGACCAGGCGAAGTAGCCCACGAGAGGGACCCCGGCCGCGACGGCGTCGGCGCACGCGGCCACGTGGGCCTGCACGTATTCGAGCCGTTCGAGGTCGTGGACCCGGCCGTCATCGAGCTTGTCGGGGAAGGCCGCGCCGTTCTCGGTGACCGCGAAGGCGACCTCAGGGTAGGCGCGGTGGAAGCGGGTGAGGTTCTCGGTGAGCCCGGCCGGTTCGATCTCCCAGCCGATGTCGGTGACGGGCAGCCCGGCTGAGACTAAGCCGATGTGCTCGTTGCCGGGCCACGCGGAGCCCGCGCCGGTGGGGGCCGCGGAGGCCGAGGTCGCACCGCCGTTGCCGGTAACGGTGAACCGGCTGTAGTAGTTCACCGACAGGATGTCGACCGGCGCGTGGATGAGCGCCATGTCGCCGTCTTCGATGAACGAGAAGTCGGTGACGGCCTTGAAGTCCTCGACGATGTCCTCGGGGTAGGCCCCGCGCAGGGCGGCATCGGTGAACCAGCGGTTCTGGACGCCGTCGACGCGGCGCGCGGCGTCGAGGTCGACGGGCGTGTCGCTGGCGGCGTACACGGGGTAGAAGTTCAGCCCGATGCTGACGACGGCCTCGGGGTCGGCGGCCTTGATGGCGCGCGCCGCGAGGCCGTGGGCGAGCATGAGGTGGTGGGCGGCACTGATCGACGCGGCCGGTTCGCGCCGCCCGGGGGCGTGCTCGCCGGAGGCGTAGCCGAGGAACGCGGCGCACCAGGGCTCGTTGACGGTGATCCAGTGCTTGACGCGGTCGCCGAGGGCCGCATGCGCGATCGCGGCGAACTCACCGAAGCGCTCGGCGGTGGCCCGCTCGGGCCAGCCGCCGGCGTCCTCGAGGGTCTGGGGGAGGTCCCAGTGGTAGAGGGTGATCCACGGGGTGATGCCCTCGGCGAGGAGGGCGTCGACGAAGTTGGAGTAGTAGGCGAGGCCCGCCGGGTTGGCCCGGCCGTCCCCGTCGGGGCAGATCCGGGGCCACGACAGGGAGAACCGGTAACTGTTGAGGCCCAGGGCCTTGATGAGGGCGACGTCGCCCTCGATGTTGCGGTAGGAGTCGATCGCGGTGTCGCCGTTGGACCCGTCGACCACCCGGCCCGGTTCGTTCACGAACCGGTCCCAGATGGACTTGCCGCGCCCGTCGGCGTCGGTCGAGCCCTCGACTTGATATGACGAGGTGGCCGCTCCCCAGCTGAAACCGGTTGGGAACCGCGTTGGAAGAGCGGAGTCTTCGAATTCGTTGCTCATTACTTGCCAGAACCTTCCATGATGCCGTGGACGATCTGTCGCCCGAACACGACGAACAGGATCGCGATGGGAATGATCGCGATCAGGGTGCCTGTGAACACCATCGACAGGTCCGTTGACCATGTGGCGGTGGAGATCTGGCGGATCGCGAGCTGGATGGTGGGGTTGGAGTCGCTCAGGATCATGAAGGGCCAGAGGAATTCGTTCCAGTTGAGCATGAAGGTCAGCAGGCCGAGGACCACCATGGCCGGGCGCAGGGCCGGGAGCACGATCCGCCACCAGATGCCGAAGGTGGTGGCGCCGTCGATGCGGGCGGCCTCGATGAGCTCGTCGGGGACGGCCTGCTGGCAGTACTGGCGCATGAGGAAGATGCCGAACCCGTTGATGAGGAACGGGAGGATCACGGCCTGGAGGGTGTCGAGCCATTGGAGCTCGACCATGACCATGTACAGCGGCACGATGCCCAGCTGCTGGAGCGGCACCATCATGGAGAACAGCACCGTGCCCATGAGGATCTTGGAGCCGCGGAACCGCAGCTTGGCGAACGCGAAACCGCCGAGGGTCGAGATCAGCACCACCGAGAGGGTGACGGTGCCGGTGATGATGAGCGAGTTCCGCAGGCCCAGCAGCAGGTCCGCCTCGGTGCTGGTGAGCGCTTCGCGGATGTGCTCGCCGAGGTTGCCGCCGGGCAGGAGCGCGGGCGGGAAGCCCGAGCCGTCGGCGGAGCTGCGGGAGGCGATGACGATCATCCAGTACAGCGGGAAGATCGACAAGAGCGCGACGAAGGCGAGGCCGATGCGGGTCATGTTGGACGGAGCGAAGACCCCGTCGGACTCGATCGGGCCTTTGGAGCGCTTCTTGCGCGGCGGCTTCGGCGGCTTCGGATCCTGGGCGGTCGGAACGGTGTGGCGCGGGGCGGTTGCGGTGCTCATTGGTTCCCCTGGATGCGGTTGACGACGAGGAAGTTGATGGCCGCGACGACCGCCACGACCAGGAACAGCAGCCAGCCGGCCGCGGCCGAGATGCCGTAGTTGCCGTGGGTGCGCAGGATGTCGACCAGGACCATCGCGGTGGTCTGGAACTGGCCGTCGGCGCCGCCGCTGAGGCGTCCGGAGCCGAACATCATCGGCTCGACGAACAGGGTCATGCCGCCGACGGAGGAGACGAAGACGGTGAAGATGAGGACCGGCTTGAGCTGCGGGATCGTGATCTTCCAGAACTGCTGGCGGGGCGAGGCGCCGTCGACGGTCGCGGCCTCGTACAGGTTCTTGGGGATGGTCTGCATGGCGGCCAGGAAGATCAGTGAGTTGTAGCCCATCCAGCGCCAGTCCACCATGGATGAGATGGCGAGCCAGGAGGAGAGCCTTCCGGTCTGCCAGTCGATCTTGTCGACGCCGAGCAGTTCGAGGCCGCCGTTGATCATGCCGTACTCGGTGCCCCAGATGCGGGAGAAGATGACGCCCACGGCCACCACCGAGGTGACGATCGGGGCGAGGATGAGCATGCGCCACAGCATCGGGCGCTTGAGGCGCTTGTTGAGGGCGTTGGCGACCAGCAGCGCGCACACCAGCTGCGGGACGGTGGCCATGACGAACATGCCGAGGGTGTTCACGACCGACCAGTTGAAGCGGTCGAAATCGGTGAGCAGGAACCGGTAGTTGTCCAATCCCACGAACGCCTTCTCGGGATTGCCCAGCTTCCAGCTGTGCATCGAGGCGTACAGCGTGTACGCCATCGGGAAGATGCCGAAGACGGCGAAGAGGATGAAGTAGGGGGACACCAGCGCGTAGGGCGTGGCCTTGACGTCGGCTCGGTTGAGTCGCTGACGCCAGCTCAGGCGCGGTGCGGCGTTGCGGGTGGTCATGGAGGCCTTCCTTGGGACGGTCGCGGTGGCGCCTGCCGGGCCGCCGCGCGGCCACGCGTCGGACTCCCGCGGAGCCGTGGCGGTGCTTCGTGCGCCGCCGGCGGGCTTCGCCGCACGGGGACGGTCTGCGGAGGCGTTCGCGCCGAGGCGCTGCAGTTGTGGGGGAGCCGGCCCGCCGCGGGTTGGGG
>DATABR010000121.1:0-10334 GCA_036259435.1 Glycomyces sp. | reverse complement strand
CGCCCGCCTTCGCCTTCAGGTCCTAGTCGTCGGAGGCCTGGACCAGGTCGATCTCGACCTGGATGTTGCCGCGGGTGGCGCGCGAGTAGGGGCAGTACTCGTGGGCCTTGTCCATGAGCCCCTTGGCGACGGTGCGGGGCTGGCCGGGGATGGAGACCTCGAGGATCGCGTTGAGGCCGAAGCCCTCGCCTTCCTTGCCGAGGCCGACGCTCGCCTGGACCTCGGAGGCGCCGAGGTCGACCTTGCCCATGCGGGCGATGCTCTGGAGCGCGCTGTGGAAGCAGGCCGCGTAGCCCGCGGCGAAGAGCAGTTCCGGGTTGGCCTTGCCGCCGGGGCCGCCGAGTTCCTTGGGGATGGCGAGGCCGAGATCGATGACGCCGTCGCCGGTGGCGACGTGCCCGTTGCGCCCATCGCCGGAGGAGACGGCGTGCGCGACGTAAAGCGGTTCCATGCTGGTGCTCTTTCAGTCGGTGGTGGTCTGGTGGGTACGGACGGCTTCGGTGAACCCGTTGAGCTTGTCGCGCAAGGCGACCAACTCGTCGTACGACATCCCGGAGGCGGACCCGACGACCTGGGTGATCTCGCAGCCCTCGCTCTCGAGCGCGGCCCCGGTCTCAGTGAGGTGCACGGTGACGCGCCGTTCGTCGTCGGAGCCGCGGCGCCGCTCGACGAACCCGGCGGCCTCGAGCCGCTTGAGCAGCGGCGAGACGGTGCCGGAGTCGAGCTGCAGTGCGTCCCCGAGGGCGGTGACGGTGAGACCGTCGTTTTCCCAGAGCGCCATGAGCACCAGGAACTGCGGGTACGTGAGCCCGAGCCGGTCGAGCAGCGGCCGGTACAACGCGATGGTCGCCCGCGAAGCGGTGTACAACGCGAAGCAAGCCTGCTCCCGAAGCCGGGGTGTCGTGTCCATACGAAAAAAGATAGCGCACAACTAAGTTGTGCACAACAGATATGTGCGACGCCTCACCCGTCGAACCGGGGAGCCGCCTTCGCGGACCGACGGCCGAGCAGCGAAGCCACACCACACGAACGGGCGCTATGCGATGCGATTGCCGTGCCCGCAGACGACCCGGCACGGGTCAGCCTTGGATGAATCGCATGTGTTTCGCGATGTCCTTTAGGGCCGCTTCGGGGTCGTCGGTTACCGCTTGGGGGAAGTTGCCGGTCATGTGCAGGCTTGCGAAGCCGTGGACTAGGGACCAGGCCCCCAGGGCGGTCGGGTTGTAGTCCGGGGGCTTGCCGTCAGGGCCCGGTTCGGGTTCGCCAGCGCCTCGCACGAGTGCGGCTCGCGAGCGGGCTTCGGCGCGTTCGAGGTCGGGGTCGCTTTTGTGGAGCAGCTCGGGTCGGAACATCGTCTCGAAATAAGCCTGGTTGTCGATGGCGAAGCGCACGTAGGCGGCCCCGACCTGAAGGAAGTCGCCGGTCGTGTCCCAGGCCCGTTCCAGTGCGTCGGCGAAGCGGTCGAAGCCCTCGGCTGCGATGGCCGTCAGCAGTCCGGCCTTGTCGCCGAAGTGGTGGGCCGGGGCGGCGTGCGAGACGCCCGCCCGCTTGGCGACTGCGCGCAGGCTCAGGGCGCTCGGCCCGCTCTCGCCGATGGCCTCGACGGCCGCTTCGACGAGGGCTCGGCGCAGGTCCCCGTGGTGGTAGCGATCGGTCACGAGAGCCACCCTAGCGCGGATCTTGACAGTGTCAAATGCCACTGCCTTCGATTCGCCCTTCAACTTGACACTGTCAAGACCTGTGCGTACCTTGGAGCACGGAACCACTCACGATTGGATGCCCCTGATGTACGAGTCCACGGTCGCCCTGAGCGACGCCTCCCGCACCATCGCCGGGATCGTTCTGCTCACCGTCGTCACCATCGAGTTCGGCGGCACCTTCCTGCTCAGGATCGCCAGCGGCAAGGTGCCCTTCACCGAATTCCAGAAGTCCTTCGCCCGCGCCGGGCACGCCCACGCCGGCGTGCTCGTCATCCTCAGCCTCATCGGCCTCGTCCTCGCCGACGCGACGGACCTGACCGGGTTCTGGGGCTGGGTCGCCCGCGCGGCGGTCCCGCTCGCCGCGATCCTCATGTCCGGCGGGTTCTTCGCCGCCATGGCAGGCAAGGGCCGCACCGGGCCCAACAAGGCCATCGTGATCCTCTTCGCCGGGGCCGCGAGTCTCGCGCTCGGCACGCTGACGCTCGGGATCGGCCTCCTGGCCGCCTAGCACCTGCGTCCCACGCCTCGGCCGAACCACCGCAGCCGTCAGGCCCCTCGCCCGGGGCGTGGGCCTCCACTCGATCCGAGGTCGCGCCGTGCTCCCGCGGCGCGGCCCCGCCTAGAATCGACTCTCGTGAAACTCAGCATCGGTATCGTCGGCCTGCCCAACGTCGGCAAGAGCACGCTGTTCAACGCGCTGACCCGTTCGGACATCCTCGCGGCGAACTACCCGTTCGCGACCATCGAGCCGAACGTCGGCGTGGTCGCCGTCCCCGACACCCGGCTCCCAGAGCTGGCCGCGATCTACGAATCGGAGAAGATTCTCCCGGCGACGGTGACCTTCGTCGACATCGCGGGCCTGGTCAAGGGCGCTTCCGAAGGCGCGGGCAAGGGCAACCAGTTCCTCTCCAACATCCGTGAGACCTCGGCGATCGCCCAGGTCGTGCGCGTCTTCGAGGACGGCAACGTCACGCACGTCGACGGCAAGATCTCGCCGATCGACGACATCGAGACGATCAACACCGAGCTGATCCTCGCCGACCTCCAGACCGTCGAGAACGCCCTCAAGCGCCTCGAGCGCGAGGCGCGCATGAACAAGGACGCCCGCGCCAAGCTCGAGGCCGTCCAGACCGCTCAGGCGGTCCTCGACGGTGGCAAGACGATTTTCGCGGCCGGGCTCGACACCGAGCTCCTGTACGACCTGCACCTGCTCACGGCCAAGCCGTTCATCTACGTGTTCAACGTCGACGAGGACCAGGTCTCGGACGAAGAGCTGGCCGCCAAGCTGCGCGCCATGGTCGCCCCGGCGCAGGCGGTCATCCTCGACGCCAAGTTCGAGTCCGAGCTCATCGACCTCGACGATGGCGAGGCCCGCGAGCTGCTCGAATCGACCGGCCAGAGCGAGCCGGGCCTCGACCGCCTCGCGAGCGTGGGCTTCGAGACCCTCGGCCTCCAGACGTACCTGACGGCCGGCCCGAAGGAGTCCCGGGCATGGACGATCAAGCAGGGCGCGACCGCCCCGGAGGCGGCGGGCGAGATCCACACCGACTTCCAGCGCGGCTTCATCAAGGCCGAGATCGTGTCCTTCGACGACCTCATGGAAGCCGGGACCATGCAGGCGGCCAAGGCCGCCGGGAAGGTCCGCATGGAGGGCAAGGACTACGTCATGGCCGACGGCGACGTGGTCGAGTTCCGCTTCAACGTCTGAGCGCGGGAACATGTAAGCACGGCACCGGCTGAAATCAGCGATGTGTAAGCCCCACAACGTGTAAGCGCGACCCATCCGGGGTACGGACACCGCTGCGGCGCGGCGTCGGACGCCGCCCTGGGGAGGTGTGCGATGGACCGTGAAGTCACCGTCGTGACCGGCGGCGGACAGGGCGTCGGCCGGGCGGTCGTGGAGCGGCTACTCGACGACGACCACTCGGTCGTGGTCGTGGAGCTGCGCGACGAAGGGCTCGAATGGCTCGACGGCGCGATCGGTGATGGTCGGGCCTGGGTGATCGTGGGCGACGCGGGCGATGACGCCGTCGCCGCGCGGGCGGCCGAGACCGCCGCGACCTTGGGCGCGCTCACCGGCTGGGTCAACAACGCCGCGGTATTCCGGGACGCGTGGCTCCACGAGGTCGGCGGCGCGGGCGCGGCCGAACTGGTCCTGCGCAATCTGCAGCCGTGCCTGGCGGGGTCGGCGGCCGCCGTGGCCGCGTTCCGTGCCTCGGGCGTCGCGGGGAGCATCGTCAACGTCTCGTCCCACCAGGCGCAGCGCCCGGTGCGCGGGGCGCTGCCCTATGCGACGGCGAAGGCCGCCGTGGAAGGGCTGACGCGGGCGCTGGCGGTCGATTACGGCCCTTGGGGAATCCGCGTCAACGCGCTGGCGCTGGGGTCGATCGTGACCGATCGCCTGCGGTCTCTGGAGGCGGCCGACGGCGTGGAGTCCGCCAAGGTGGCGCGGGCGATGCGGGACCTGCACCCGCTCGGCAGGGCGGGTGCGGCGGCCGAGGTCGCCGACGCCGTCGCGTTCCTGCTGTCGCAGCGGGCCTCGTTCATCAGCGGCGCCGTGGTGCCGGTGGACGGCGCGAGGGCCGTGCAAGGACCCGACCCCGAGGCCGCAGAGCCGGAGTGAACGGCCGACGAATCAGAAGAGGTCGCCGATCCGTCTACGAGCGCCCGAACGGCCACGGGTCTTCGAACGAACGCGGCACCGCGCCCACCTGGGTGTCGTTTTCGCAGGTGACCCGACCGGTCGTGGCGGTCCGCAGCTCCACCAACGGGCGCTCTGCAAGCGAACGAAGGTCTGCACCGGCTGAGGCCGACGCGACGGCGGACCGCCGGGATCCCCCGGTGGTCCGCCGTTTCGGTTCGCGTTATTCGCCCCGCCGGAGCCAGCGGAAGCGGCCCTTGGAGGAGTCCTCCGGGGCGGCCGGGTCGCCGGCGATGGTGATGTAGGCGGTCTCGACGCGGCCCGCGAAGGTCACGTCGGTGAGGCTGAACCCGCCCTCGCGGGCGAGCACGATGTGCGTCGACTCGTCGATGCGCGACACGTCGGGTCTGACCCCGAGGGTGTCCGCGAAGATCTTGATCTGTTCGGCGAGCTCGGCATGCTGGGAATCGTCGAGCGGCAGCGACCGCGCGAGGCGGCCGTCATCCGCAACCCAACTGTTGAGCTCCCTCAGTGCGTCCAGCAGCACGTTGTCGTCTTGCTCCGTTCTCCCCATATGGCACCATCGCCATTCGTCCTGGCCGCGTCCGGCAAAGCGGTGCCCTGCGAAAGCAGGGCGGCGGCCGATCAGTAAGGTTGTCTGACTCTGACCTGGCGAACACGGGGGCTTCGTGTCTGAATTGTCGCCGGATCTTTATCGTTTCTGAATCGAGTCTTGCGCGTCTCCCAGAATCTGTCCAGGGCGGCAAATGGGATTAATCGGGTATTTCGGATTTATCGGGACGGTTCTTGTCTGGTTTTGTGCTGGCGGACACGATTCCTGCCTGTTGGGTCCATCACGATTCATCCGAACGTATGAGCAACGGGGTGCTCAGTGGTGATCACGGTTCGTCATGGCGCCTGCGAAAGATAACGAAACGCCCTCGAGCCGGCAACGGTGGCGGCGTCTCGGGACGGCGCGGGGCCGCCGATAGACTCCGGCCATGCCTCAGGACCGTGCAGTCGTACCGCGCGTCGTCGTCGGGGCCGCGATCCGCGACGGGGACCGCGTGCTCGCCGCCGCCCGCGCCTATCCGCCCGAGCTCGCCGGGCTCTGGGAGTTCCCCGGCGGCAAGGTCGAAGCCGACGAGACCGAGGCCGAGGCGCTGCGCCGCGAATGCCAGGAGGAACTCGGCGTCGAGATCACGGTGGGCGAACGCGTCGGCGGCGACCTCGTCACCGGGGCCGGCCGATTCGTGCTGCGGGTCTACTTCGCGGAGCTGACGAGCGGCGAACCGCACGCGAAGGAGCACGCCGAACTGCGCTGGCTCGCACCCGACGAACTCGACTCGGTGCCCTGGCTCCCCGGCAATCGCCCGGCGGTCGACACGCTGCGGAAGCTGTTGCGCGACTGAACCGCAGCTCTCTGAGCGCCCTTCCGAGGGCCGAGACGCTGGTGGAAGCCCACGCCCTGGCCTGCATAGACTGACGCTCCGTGCCGGTTGAGGGAGGGCGTCGAGTGGCTGCAATGGACATCGTGATCCGGGGGGCCGAAATCGCCGACGGGAGCGGCTCGCCGCTGCTGCACGCGGAGGTCGGCATCAAGGACGGCCGGATCGTCGCCATCGGGTCCGACCGGCTCGACGGCGCCCGCGTCATCGACGCCGGAGGCCTGATCCTCTCCCCCGGGTTCATCGACATGCACGCCCACTCCGAGCTGGCGGTCCTCGCCGACCACGATCACCTCGCGAAGCTCGGCCAGGGCTGCACCCTCGAAGTGCTCGGCCAGGACGGGCTCTCGTACGCGCCCGTCGACGACGCGACCGCCCCGCGGATGTGGGAGGCGATCGCCGCCTGGAACGGCCGCTTGGACGTCGACTACGACTGGCGCAGCGTCGGCGACTACCTCGACCGGCTCGACCGGGGCATCCCGACGAACGCGGCCTACCTCGTCCCCCACGGAACAGTGCGCATGCTCGCGATGGGCTGGGAGAACCGCCCGCCCACCACGGCCGAACTCGAAGTGATGAAAGCCCATGTGGCCCAAGGCATGCGAGAAGGCGCGTTCGGCCTCTCGGCCGGGTTGAGCTACGCCCCGGGCATGTACGCGGCCACCGCCGAGCTGGTGGAACTGTGCAAAGTGGTCGCCCGGTACGGCGGCTACTTCGGCCCCCACCAGCGCAGCTACGGCGCGGGTGCGATGGAGGGCTACGCCGAGATGATCGACATCTGTCGCGACGCCGAGTGCGCCCTGCACCTGGCGCACGCCACGTTGAACTACGACCTCAACGCTGGAAGAGCCGCCGAGCTGCTGAAACTCGTCGACGAGGGCTTGGACGAAGGCATCCCGATCAGCCTCGACACCTACCCCTACCTGCCGGGCATGACCATGCTCGCGGCACTGCTGCCCAGCTGGTCGGTCGCTGGAGGCTATGGGGCCCTTGCTGAGCGGTTGGCGGACGCCGACACGCGGGCGCGCATCGTGCACGAACTCGACGTGGTGGGCACCGACGGCGCGAACGGCGTACCGGTCGACTGGTCGAAGATCGAAATCGCCGGGGTGGCGAAGCCCGCGCTGCGGGACCTGGTCGGCAGGCGCGTGAGCGAAGCCGCTGGGACGCGGCGCGCTTCGGAGTTCTTCCTCGACCTCATCGCCCGCGACGACTTCAGCACCGCGTGCCTGTTGCACGTGGGCAACGAGGAGAACGTGCGCGCGATCATGCGCCACGGCGTCCACACCGGATCGAGCGACGGCGTGCTCGCCGGGGAGAAGATCCACCCGCGCGCCTGGGGTTCGTTCGCCCGCTACCTGGGCCACTACACACGCGAGCTGGGCCTACTGAGTGTGGAGGAATGCGTGGCCCACCTCAGCGGAAGGCCCGCCGCCGCGCTGGGTCTGACCGACCGAGGGCTGGTGAAGGAAGGCTTCGCGGCCGACCTCGTACTGTTCGACCCCGAGACCGTGGACGCGCGAGCCACCTTCGACGAGCCGCGCCGGCAGGCGGCCGGGGTGCCGTACGTGCTGGTCAACGGGCAAGTGGCGGTGGAGGAAGGGAAGCGGACGCAGGCGCTGGCAGGCCGATCGATCCGCCGCCGGGACTCGCTTCGTTGAGCGTCAGGCGAGTGATGCGAGTTCGCCGACTTCGGTGAGCGGCCTGTCGGTGTGGATTTCGATGGCGGCCGAGGCCCGAAGCAGCGGTTCGACATCGGCCGTGTCGTGGGCCCGCAAATACGCGCCCGCAGCTCGCGACTACGCCCTGTTTCGGACGATCTGTCATGCTGGCCTCCGCGCCGAGGAGACCGCCCTACTTGACCGGCCCGACGTCCACTTCAGACGCGGCCCGTTCGGCAAACTTCATGTCCGCTTCGGCAAGGGCGCCAACACCTCCGGGCCCAGACCCCCGGTGGGCGCCAATGCTCGACGACCTGGATCTGGTGCTGGGCTGGTTCCTGAACGACGTGCGCGACCGCTTCCCTGACACTCCGGTGCTGTTCGCCGACGAGTCCGGCGGGAACCTCGCGCCGGGAACCATCCGGAACCGGCTGCGCTTATCTCCAGGAGCTGGAGGGCCGACCGACGACTGACCGGTTCAGCCCGCATGCGCTGCGCCGGGCCTGCGCGACTCACAACTACGAACGCGGCGTCGACCTGGTCGCGATCCAGCATCTGCTGGGCCATTGGACGGTCTCCTCGACCATGCGGTATGTCTGACCGTCGGCGACATTCATCGAGGACGCCTATCAGCGGGCCGTCTCCAGCACCGTCACCGATCTGACCGGAGAGGACGAACAGCAGTGAGGATCGAGTGGAAGCTGCGGATGGCCGCGGCGAAACGGGAGGTGTGGGCCGGGACCGAGCTGCGCCGCCTGCTGGCCGAAAAGGCCGGCCTGGAGCTGTCCTCGGCGTCGGTCTCAGCCCTATTCACCAAGGAGCCGACCCAGGTGAAACTCTCGACGCCGGTGGCGTTGTGCGCTGCCCTGGACTGCAGGCCCAACGACCTGTTCGAAGGCGACACGCCCCCGGTCGAACAACCGAGGACCGCCTCCTTCAGGCAGATACGGGTGGTGCAAGACCTGCTCGCGGGCCTGCGCCGAGTGTGGTCGCCCAGTCCGTGAACGGGACCGGACGCTCTGCAAGGAGTGCCTCCGCAAGGCCAAAAACGAAGCGGCCAAACGCATCTGCCCCAAATGTGAACGCCCCGGTCATATCCGGGAGGCGCCGGGCGTCGCCGTCGACCGGTTCAGGACGACGGCCGGGGCCCACGTGCGTCGCGCGGGCCCCGGCCGTGTTCGCGTCGGTCGTCGGATCAGGTGTTCAGTCCGCCTCGATGGTCGTCCACCGTTGGTTGGCGTGGCTGGAGTCGCCCCACTGTCCCAGGTCGGCGCCGTTGGAGGTGCGGCCCATGCCGTCGAGGTACAGACCGGTGGCGCGGTTTCTGAGCCGCACGAAGGATCCGTCGTCCTCGAAGGCCCACTGCTGGTTGGTGCTGCCGGAGTCGCTCCACTGCCCGGCGTTGGAGCCGTTGGAGGTGCGGCCCATGCCGTCGATGAGCAGCCCCGTACCGGCGTTGCGCAGCCGCACGTGCTGTGTACTACCGCCGTCGCCGTCGCCCTCGCGCTGGTAGGCGCGGAAGTAGTCCACGACGAGCTCCTTCGGCCGGGGGTCGTTGGGGTCGACCGTGCCGGCCCATTCGGCGTGCTCATAGATGCCGAGGTAGAACACCGCCGGGTATTGGAGCGACTGGTTGAGGGTCCTCCTCAGCTCGTTGTCGATGTACAGCTTGAGCTGCGTCGGGGTCCACTCAAGTGCGTAGATGTGCATCTCGTTGGTCATGTCGAAACCGACGCCGACCTGGTCCTGGGACGTCCAGAGGTTCGGGTCCGACCAGCTGTACAGGTTCCAGTTGAAGCGGCTGGTCCCATGGATGCCCGCGTGCTCCACGACGTCGACTTCCCCGCGCTGCTCCCAGTTGTCCTGGCGGCCGGTGAGCCAGAACGCGGTGTGGATTCCGCTGCGAGCCGAGCTTTTCGCGCGGATCTCGAAGTAGCCGTACTGGGGCGTGTACTTCATGTCCGTGGGAATCGAGTGGTCGAAGCGATTGTCCTTGTGCAGGCCGGTGCGCTGCCCGGTCTGAATACTCGAGACCTTCATGGGGTTGTCGTCGTAGTAGGTGGGCTGGTCGTCGTCGATGCGCAGCACCAGGGCGTTGTTGCGGAAGTTGTACCGGGCCTCCGACCGCCACTCGGGCGTCCGCGACTCCAGGTAGTTCGTGATCCACAGGTCCGGGTCGAGGCCGCCGTCGAACTCGTCGTGTCGATCAAGTATCCAACCGGGCTTCTCCAGCGGATTCGGGGGCATCTCCGCTGCCGAGGCCGGCGCTTCCAGGAACGCCGACAGTGCGAGGGCACCGCCGCCCGCGAACAGGCCGCGACGACCGATTTTGAGGCGCTTGGGGTCGAATGCCATGGGCATCTCCTTTGACAGGCAAGTATCCACTCCATAATGACAACGGTTCCAGGCCCTGTCAATCGATCCCTGTCGATGATTCTAGTTCGAGTCGACCCTGCGCTTTCGGCAGTAATCCAGCAAGTCTCCGGAGGTGTGCTGACCGGCTGCGAACGCGTTGGAAGCCAACGAGCCGACGTGAAGATCGAAATCCTGCACGACCGACCGCATCATCAACCAGTTTCAAAATCAGACACTTGGGCGATATATACCAGATAGGTTCACTATCTCTAAGGCTGGCTTCATGGCGGGCCGACCAGCGCGGAGAACCTGATCCTCCTTTGCAGGTTCCATCATGGGCGCATCCACACCAGCAAGTGGCAACTGCAGAAGACCGGCCCAGGCAAGGCACTGATCACTCGCACCGGTTGCACCGAGACCGCACCTTGCCTTCGCTGCCCTGCTTGCGATGCCGCCGGCCGCAGTGCTGACCCGATGGTGGACACGGACGACCTGAGCGCGGCCTTCGACATCGACCTGGAGCGGGACG
>DATABR010000120.1:0-5982 GCA_036259435.1 Glycomyces sp. | reverse complement strand
GGCGCGGCGAAGGCCGCGCCCGTTTCCTGTGCGTGACTTGCTAGGAGCAGGCCTCGTAGGCGGCGGGCTGCTCGTCGGCGAGTTCGGGGGTCTCGCCCAGTAGGACCTTGAAGATGTTGTTCCAGGCGTCGGATTCGGGGTAGAAGATCTCCGAGTGCGAGTGGACGCCTTCGACGGGTTTGCCGGAGAGGCCCTGCTCGGCGAGGCTGAGGCCGTAGTCGTCCACGGCCTCAGGGTCGTCGGGCAGGTAGCCGGTGACGAGGTTCTGGTTGCCGGGGAAGTCGTCGGGGTCGGCGCCGTGGCCCAGGAGCGGCACGTACGGCATGCCTTGGACGTAGGAGATCGGGTCGCCGGGGCCGGTGATCGAGTAGCGGGTGCGGCACGGCTCGGTGTAGTCCGCGGGGCTGTAGACGTCGTTGCCCATGCCGGCCGAGGCGATGTGGAGGACCCGGTCGGCTTCGAGGTCGTAGGTCTCGGCGTAGCCGATGACCGCGCCGCCGTAGGAGTGGCCCGCGAGGGTGAGCGGGGTGCCCTCGCCGATCTGATTGCGCAGGTCGAAGGTGAACGAGGCGAGGCTCTCGGCGGCGACTTGCGACCAGGACGCCCAGGATTCTTCGACCCAACCGGAGGGCCAGGAGGCGGCGGCCCAGACGACGACCGCGAGCTCGCCGTCGGCGGCATCCACGAAGGACTTGGCGCGGTTGTGGTAGAGCTCGAAGTTCTCGCTGGAGAGGACGGCGGAGCCGCCGGGGACGAGGACGGCGACGTCGTTGGCGGTGTCGAGGTCGCCGACGACCTCGATCCAGGAACCGTCGCCGTTGTTGTTGTAGGGGTCGAGGTAGAGGAACTGGCGGCCGGTGCCGGCGAGCGCGGCGAGCTCTTCGCGGGCGGGGCGCTCGGCCTCGTCGGTCCATGGTCGTGAGGGGCTGTCGTAGGTGGTGGAGGCCGCGGTGGTGGCTTCGAGGATGAGCTGGTTCGCGGTGATGCGGGCGTCGAAGGGCGCGCCGGGCATTTCCGCGACGACGCCGGGGTAGAGGACGGCGAGCCAGGCGGTGGCCTCGTCGCCGAGGCCGGTGAAGAAGTCGTTGACCTCGAGCGGGTCGAGGTCGCCGCTGGCGGCGTCGAGGTCGGCGAGGGCGGCGCCGAGCTCGCCGGAGTCGGCGGTGGGCTCGGCGGCGACGAGCGCGGCGGCGGTGTCGGGGTCGGCGAGTGCCGTTTCGAGGGCGGCGGCGGGGTCGTCGCCGGGGATGGGGGCGGCGGCGCGGAGCGCGGCGAGCTCGTCGGCGGGGTCGGCGGCGAGCACGGGGACCGCGTGGAGCTGGTCGGCTTCGGCCTCGCCGAGGCGGGTCAGGCCGGCGAGGTAGACGAGCGCGAAAACGGCGACGGCAGTCAGGACCGTCGCACGCCACCACCGAAATCTCACCGAGTCAGCCTAACCGAGAACGGTGAGCGGGCGCGACCGCTGCGCGTGTGAGCGCAGCCTCGGGGACGCGAAAACGCGGGCAGGGGGAGAGCCGTTGAGGGCCGTGTTTCGGGCCCCTGATCAATACCCTGACATGGGGGTACGACATTTCGGCGGGCTGAAATCTGCTCATATTCGACGAGGAATTCCGGGCACGGGCAGAGCCGCTGAGTGCCGTATCGCAGGCCCCCGGTCAATAACCCTGACGCGGGGGTACGACAATCCGGCCCGTATTCGGTGGGTGCCGTGGCGGGGTTCACTCCGGCGGTCAGGCTGCGGTGGCCGTGTAGCGGTTGCCGTTGGCGGTGAGGGTGAGCGGGAGGCCGAAGGCCTTGGAGAGGGTCTCCGAGGTGAGGGCCTGTTCGATCGGGCCCGCGGCGATCACGCCGCCACCCGACAGGACCATCGCGTGGGTGAAGCCCGGCGGGATCTCCTCCACGTGGTGCGTCACCAGCACCAGCGCCGGCGCGGCCTCGTCCTTCGCGAGCCCGGCCAAGGTCGCCACCAACGCCTCGCGCGCGCCCAGGTCGAGTCCGGCCGCCGGTTCGTCCAGCAGCAGCAGCTCGGGGTCGGTCATGAGGGCGCGGGCGATGAGCACGCGCTTGCGTTCGCCTTCGGAGAGCGTCCCGAACCGGCGGTCCGCGAGCTGCGCGACGCCGAGCCAGCGCAGCAGCGAGGCGGCGCGCTCGTCGTCCAGCGGGTCGTACTGCTCGCGCCAGCGGCCCATCATGCCCCACGCCGCGGTGCGCACCACGTCGAAGGCGTTCTCGTCGTTCGGGATCGCGTCGGCCACCTGCGTGGTGGTCAGGCCGATCCGGGGGCGCAGCTCGAACACGTCGACGCGCCCGAGGCGCTCGCCGAGGATCTCCACCACGCCGGAGGTCGGGTGGTTGCGGGCGGCCGCTAGGTTGAGCAGCGTCGTCTTCCCGGCGCCGTTGGGGCCGAGGACGACCCACCGCTGAGCGGCGTCGACTTGCCAGTCGACGCCGTCGAGGAGCTGGTTGCCGCCGCGTCGGACGGTGACACCGGACAGGTCGAGGACGCGTTCAGACTGAGCCACGGGTCAATGAAACCACGGACATCGGACAGCGGGACGCGGGCGGGCCTGGCGGCGGGAGTACGACACACGAGCGGAACCTGAGGCCCGCGTCCCGGCGTGGCGCACCGGTTCGTGCAACGGCGCCGCGTCTGACGGCGTCTGAACTAGGAGCGCTGAACGAGTCACGGATCCCCGAACCGCTTCGGCCGGCCGCGAACGCGGCAGGACGCCCCGACACTGTCCCTGCGAAATGGAATGAGCACATGTCCCCCATCATCGAGATATCGGGGTTGAGGAAGTCCTATTCACGGGCCTTCCGTCAGCCGCACAACGCGTTGGACGGCCTCGACTTGGAGGTCGCCGCCGGACAGGTGCACGGTTTCCTGGGCCCCAACGGCTCCGGCAAGACCACGACGCTCCGGGCCCTGCTCGGTCTCATCCGCGTCGACGGCGGCACCATGCGGATCTTCGACCAAGAAGTGCCCCACCGGCTGCCGGACGTGGTCTCCCAGATCGGCGCCGTGGTCGAGTCCCCGCAGTTCTTCAAGCACTTTTCCGGGCGCCTGACGCTCCAGCTGCTCGCCGAGAGCGCTGGCGTCTCGAAGGCCCGGGTCGAAGAAGTGCTGGAGCAGGTGGGTTTGAAGGACGCCGCGAAGGCCTCCGTGAAGGGCTACTCGCTGGGCATGCGCCAGCGCCTCGCCGTCGCGCAGGCGCTGCTCAAGCAGCCGCAGCTCTTGATCCTGGACGAGCCCGCGAACGGCTTGGACCCGGCCGGGATCCACCACATGCGCGAGCTGCTGCAGTGGCTCGCGCATTCGGAGGGCGTGACGGTCGTGGTCAGCTCGCACCTGCTTTCCGAGGTGCAGCAGCTGTGCGACTCGATGACGATCGTCTCGAGGGGACGGCGCATCGTGGACGGCAAGGTCGCCGACATCATCGCCGGGCACGGCGAGTCGAGCCTGACCGTTCGCTTCCCGGACGCGGCCTCGCTGCCGGAGGCGGCCGATGCGCTCAAGGAGGCCGCTGCGACGGCGCCCGAGGCGGACGTGTCGGCCGTGGTCGACCGCGACCGGCTCGTCGTCAAGGGCGCGGCGGAGGCCGCGTGGGTCACGAAGGCCCTCGCGGACGCCGGGATCTACCTGTCCGAGCTGCGGGCCGAGACGAAGAACCTGGAGTCGGTGTTCCTGGAGCTGACGGGGACCGCGCCGGTCCCAGGCGAGACAGTCCAGATCGGTCAGTCGGTCGAGGTGCCGGCCCCAGCGGCGGCAGCCGCGCCGGCGACCACCGGTGACGAGACGATCGAGGTCCAGGCGGAAGGGGCCGAGCGGTGAACCTGTTCAAATCCGAGCTGCGGCGCCTCATGCGCCGCCGACTGTCACTGATCTTCGGCATCCTCGCCGTGGTCGGGCTGCTGGTCTTGTCCGGGGTCTACTGGTTCAGCTCGAGCCAGGGCCCCTCGGAGGAGGACCTCGCCTGGGCGCAAGGAGAGGCTGACGAGATGAACGGCGAGCACGCCGAGTGCATCGGCGACCCGGCGTTCTTCGACTCTCCCGAATGGGAATGGGTGCACGAAGACTCGGCGTTCGAGGACATGTCGCACGAAGACCGCTGCATGAATTTCGTCGGCAGCGGCGACTACACCTACACCGCCCAGGACTTCCTGTACGTGTACACGTTCACCTTCGCCGACGAGAGCCCGATGACGCTCATCGGCGTGGCGATCGTGGCGGGCCTGATCATGATGCTGCTGGCTTCGTCGGCGATCGGCGCGGAGTGGTCGAGCGGTGGCATGGCGAACCTGCTGGTGTGGCACCCGAACCGGATGCGGGTGTGGGGCGCGAAGCTCGCCGCGGCGTGCACGGTGTGCGCGGCCGCGGTGGTCGGCCTGCTGGTGCTGGCCTTCGGGCTGCTGTACCTCACGGCGGTCGTGCGCGGCTCCGTCGGCACGCTGGACTCGGCGTGGTGGGAGGACAACCTGGAGATGTTGGGCCGCGCCGTGATCCTGTCGCTGGGCATGACCGTGCTCGGGGCGTCTCTGGCGATGCTGGGGCGGCACACCGCGATCGCGGGCGGCATCATCGCCGGGTATCTGATCATCGGCGACATGCTCGTGCGGTTCGCGGCCATGGCACTGCAGATGAAGTTCCCGGATCGGCTCTCGCTGTACACATGGGTCGGTGCGTGGATCGACGGGAAGATCGAGCTCCACGACTGGAGCGATGTGAACGCGATGCAGCCGGACGTCATGGTGATCACCGCTTCCGAGGCGGGGCTGCTCCTGGGCGGCATCATCCTGGGCCTGACCCTGCTGGCGACCTTGGCGTTCCAACGGCGCGACGTGGCGTAGAAGCCGATGTAAGCGGCCGAGCGCAGTAGCGCGTGGCGCGCGCCATGTGACATATCACTACGAAGCCGAACGCCTCCCGCGGAAGCCGCGGGCGGCGTTCGCATGGGGCGCAGAAGGAGCGCGGCGGTCGGCAGGCCGGGAGGGTGGAGTCCGGCCGGGACGGTCGGGTCAAAGTCGGGTCGGGTCGGATCCGACCGGGCCGGAGGCCAAGCGGCGCGGCGACCCGGTCATGCGGTGGCTCCGTCGAAGAGGCTCTCGCGTACGGCGTCGAGGCCGTGGAGGATGGCGCCGCGCATGACCGGCTCGTCGGTGACCGCGCCGGCGACGACGCTCGGGTTGACCGGGGCCAGCTGCGAGGTCTGGGCGGCCACGCGTCCGGCGAGTTCGAGCCCGCCCGCGTAGCCGACCGGGCCGCCGAGGACGACCACCGTGGGGTCGAGGAGGACGCAGACGGCGACGATGCCGAGGGCGATGCCGCGCGCGATCTCGTCGAGGCAGGCCGCGCCCGTCGGGCCCGCGGCGATGGCCTCGGTGAGGACGTTTTCGGGTTCGGCGGTCTCGAAGCCGTGCTTCGCGCCGATCTCGAGCACCGCGTCGCCGCCGATGACGCGCTGGTAGGAGCCTTTGGAGAGGCGGGTGACGACGCCGCCGGTGGGCAGTTCGCCGCCGGGCACGGGAAGGAAGCCGATCTCGCCGGCCGCGCCGCTCGCGCCGCGGTAGAGCCGTCCATTGAGGATGACGCCGAGGCCGAGGCCGCCGCCGAACCAGGCGTACACGAAGTCGGTGGCCCCGCCGGCGCCGCCGGAGCGCTGCTCGGCGACGCATGCGAGGTTGACGTCGTTCTCGATGGCGACCGCGGCGTGGAACTCCTCGTCCAGCGCGGTGCGCAGGCCGCGGTGCCAGGCCGGAAGGTTCCAGGAGAAGCCGATGTCGCCGCTGCCGGGGTCGATGACCCCGGGGGTGCCGAGGACGATCCGCCGCACCTTGGCCATCTCGACGCCGGCGTCGGTCACGGCGTCGGTCACGACGCGGCGAACCACGGCCACGGGGTCGGTCGAGTTCTCGACGTCGATCTCGGCGCGCCCGACGATGCGGCCGGTGAAGTCGGCGCAGGCGCCCTTGGTGGTCACGGGG
>DATABR010000119.1:0-2169 GCA_036259435.1 Glycomyces sp. | reverse complement strand
CGGGCCGGCGAGATCCATCGTCTCGCCGGCCCGTCCGGCTCGTGTTCCTTCCGGGAACGATCAGCAGTCGCGCAGTTCCGGCGACTGGTTGAGCAGCTGCCCACGCGGGGAGATGAACCTGCGGTAGGTGTCCGAGTCGACCTCCGACACGGGGAACGCCGCGATCCGGTGGCAGTTTTGGAACGCGAGCTTCACGCCGTAGTGGCGCTCCAGCGCGCCGCGCATCGAGTCCGATGCCAGCACCCGCAGGAGCTGCCCGCGGGCCTGCTCGTCCGGCGGCGGCGTCGTGTTGTCGGCGAACTGCGTCGAGCCGCTCGACGAGACCACCCCGTTCTTCAGGTCGTTCACCACCTTCGCGATGAGCTCCCAAGCGAACGGCAGCGACTCCTTCACGCAGTCGATGAAGTCGGCGTCGCGGACCTCTCCTGCCTCGGCCTTGGCGAGCAGGCCCTCAGAGACGTCAAGGGACATGCGATCTCCTCTCGGTTCGAATCGGTTCATTGTGCTCTGGCTCGGTGACCCTCCGCTGTCGGGAAATCGACGCAGGCGGGTCCCCTTGCGGGACTGTCCAGCAGGGCCGCACGGCGCTGTGCAGCCCGGTGGCGACGGGTCTGTCAGACGGTCTGCGCGTGGAGCAGGTGCTCCCCGAGGACGAAGTCCGGCACGATCTGGTCGGCCAAGTCGACGCCGGCGCGGTCGTTCCCCCAGGCCAGCGCGGCCTTGCGATGGAATTCGTGCGCTTGGCGGGTGAACTTGGCCCAGTCCTTGCCGCCCGTGACGGCCCGCTCGCGGGCGGCGTCGACGACGGCGAGGTTCTCGGGTTCGAGCGCGTCGACCGGGCCGACGCTGCCGCGCTCGGCGGCCTTGACGTACTTGGAGCGCGAGCACCAGCCGGTGAGGGCGTCGCCGACGTGCTCGCGCAGGAAGGCGACGTCGTCATCGTCGTCGATCTTGTTGCCGATCACCGAGATCCGCACGTCGTAGTCCTCGGCATACCCGAGGTATTGCTTGTAGACGCCGACGCTGCGCAGGGTCGGTTCGCACACCAGGAAGGTGTGGTCGAAGCGGGTGAACATGCCCGAGGCGAAGGCTTCGGCGCCGGCGACCATGTCGACGACGACGAATTCGTCGGCGCCGTCGATGAGGTGGTTGAGCAGCAGTTCGACGGCGCCGACTTTGGAGTGGTAGCAGGAGACGCCGAGGTCGTCGTCGACGAAGCCGCCGGTGGCGGCGAAGCGGATGCCCTCGTGTTCGGTGAAGAGGGTGTCGAAGACCGGGTTGGCCTCGCCGACGGTGAGCAGGCGCGAGCCGGGTCCCGGTGGCGTGGTCTTGAGCATGAGGTCGGTGGACGGGATGAGCGGGTTGGATCCGCGCAGGTAGTCCTTGATGTCGCCCAGGTGCTCGCCGAGGACCGGGCCCATGGCGGCGGCTTCGGGGTCGCGGCCGAGGGCGGCGGCCAGGTGCTGGTTGATGTCGGCGTCGACGGCCATGACCGGGTGGCCGAGCGCGGCGGCGCGGCGGGCGAAGAGCGAGGCCATGGTGGTCTTGCCGGAGCCGCCCTTGCCGACGAAGGCGAGTTTCATTGCTGTGGTCCCCCACCAATTGAAAATGGTTACTGGTTTCAAGAGGAGGGTAGCAGAGGCGGAATGTGACTGCGTCTCATACAGAAAGGGCCCCATCGCCGTGACGCGATGAGGCCCTTGTGTCCGATGCGGCGCAGCTTTGATGCGGCGTTACTCGGCGATGACGGCGGACTGCTCGATCTGCTGGACGCGCGCTACCGGTGCGGCCGTCTTCTTGCGCAGGCGCCGCTCGGCCAGGACCACCAGCTTCGAGAGGGTGTAGGCCAGCACGAAGTAGATGAACGCGGCGATGATGAGCGCCTGCAGGAAGGAGTTGCCGTAGTCGCGGCCGACGATGCCGGCCGAGTGCAGCAGCTCCGGGTACGTGATGACGTAGCCCAGTGAGGTGTCCTTGAGCAGGATGACCAGCTGCGCGAGCACTGCCGGAAGCATGTTCCGCAGCACCTGCGGCAGGACGACCAGGCGCTGGACCTGGCCGTGGCGCAGGCCGACCGCGTAGCCGGCCATGGCCTGGCCCGGCGGCAGCGCCGCCACGCCCGCGCGGAGGATCTCGGCGAGGACCGCGCCGTTGTAGATGCCCAGGCCC
>DATABR010000118.1:0-10445 GCA_036259435.1 Glycomyces sp. | reverse complement strand
TTCCCGGTGGGGCCCTTCCTCCGTCTATTCGATCTCCCAGCCGATGCCCAGCGCTCCCGGCCTCGGTACCGGTTCTGCCAGCGCGACCGTCCTGCTCGGACCCAATTGCAGGTCCCCGGTCTCGCGCTTCTCCCGCTGCAGGCTCGACTGCGCGAAGCGGTACACCCGCCTCGGGATCGCGTCGGGCGCGAATCGCACCTGGAGTGAATACTGGTCCACCGGGTACCGGAACGCATACCCGTGCCCGCTCGAAATCCCGCCGTTGCCGCGCACCACGATCTCGAACAGGTGCGTCGCGCCCCTCGGCAGCGGCGTGTCGAACACGATCTCCGCCAGCGCCACCGGCGCCTCCTCGTGTCGCAGGACGTTCGGCACCGTGCAGTCGCGCACCGGCTTGAACTCGATGTCGTCGATGTCGCAGCCCTTGTCGCCGCGGTACAGCAGGATGTAGCGGTCCACGTCGTCCCGCCTAGCGCGCACCAGCATCGAGAGCTCGAACACCGATTCCTGCCACTGGGAGTCCACGTGGACGATGACCTGCTGGCTGAGGATGTCGAGGGTGTGCTCGCGCGAGGCGGGCACCTGGTCGCACAGTTCCCGCACCGCGTCGCCGCCGAGCACCGCGTCGGGCCGGGGGAGATGCCCGCGGATCGAGCGCGGCCCGCGGGCGCGCTTGGGGCCCAGCAGGACGCGCAGCGAACCGGCCGGAAGTTCGAGGAGGTCTTCGAGGGCGGTGACCGCCGCGAGGGACTCGGCGCGCTCGGGACGGGAGCGGCCCGACTGCCAGTAGCTCAGACTCGTGGTCGACACGGTGATGCCGCGCATGGCGAGGCGGTGGCGGATGCGGTCGAGACCGAGCCCGCTGGTCTGGATGGCGACCCGCAGGGCAGTGTGGAATGGCCCTGCGCGAAGCGCTTCGGCGAGCTCAGGCGTCATCGGCACACACTTTCTCTCGACTCAGGCCTCGAAGAAACCGACCTCTTCAGGGACCCGGTCTCGGGGCGGCGAGGCCTCACAACCGGAAAGGTAGGAGGATTCGTCAGATTCTATCGCGCCCCTACCAGCGCGTAATACGCCGACTTGGTGGCAAGCTGTGAATCCCCAGATCTCACATTTTGGAACGGCCCGCGCTCGGCCCTCCGGTGCCGTCGCGGCCCGCCGGAGTGAGCCGCGCCGCGCCGTAGACTGGAAGGGCCATGGCCTACCTCGATCACGCCGCCACCACGCCGATGCTCCCCCAGGCGCTCGACGCGTACGTGCGCACCGCCCGCGCCCTCGGCAACGCCTCCTCCCTGCACGGTTCGGGGCGCACCGCCCGCCGCACCGTCGAGGAGGCCCGCGAACGCATCGCCGAAGCTTTGGGAGCCAAACCCGGGGAGGTCATCTTCACCGGGTCGGGCACCGAGGCCGACAACCTCGCGGTCAAGGGCATCCACTGGGCTCGACGCGCGGAGGGCCGCAATCGCGTGGTGACCACCGCGATCGAGCACCACGCCGTGGCCGATGCCGTGGCCTGGCTCAGCGACCACGAGCGGGCCGAGGTCACCGAGCTGCCGGTCGACAAGCTCGGCCGTGTCGAGGTCGCCGGTCTCGCCGAGCTGCTCGCGGAGTGCGCCGCCGAGATCACCTTGCTCACCTGCATGTGGGCCAACAACGAGGTCGGCACCCTCCAGCCGATCAGCGAGATCGCCGCGCTCGCCGGAGCCCACGGCATTCCCGTGCACACCGATGCGATCCAGGCCGTGGGCCATGTGCCCGTGGACTTCGCCGCCTCCGGCGCCGCCGCGCTGGCCCTCTCGGGTCACAAGCTCGGCGGCCCGACGGGGACCGGCGCGCTGGTGCTGCGCCGGGACGTGAAGGCCACGCCGCTGCTGCACGGTGGCGGCCAGGAGCGCGAGATCCGCTCCGGCACGCTCGACGTGCCCGGCATCGCCGCGCTGGCCGAAGCGGTCGCTCACGCGATGCGCACCCAGGAGGTCGAGTCCCGGCGGCTGGCGCTGCTGCGCGACGACCTGGTGGCCCAGGTGCGCGCGCTCGTGCCCGAGGCGGTCTACAACGGCGACCCGGACTCGCGCCTGCCCGGCAACGCCCACTTCTCGTTCCCGGGTTGCGAGGGCGACGCGCTGCTGATGCTCCTCGACGCCGCCGGTGTCGAATGCGCCACAGGTTCGGCCTGCTCGGCCGGGATCGCCCAGCCCTCCCACGTGCTGCTCGCCATGGGCACCGATGCCGACGACGCCCGCTCCTCCCTGCGCTTCACCCTCGGCTGGCCCACCACGAAAGCCGACGTGGACGCCCTCGCCGCGGCCCTGCCGGAAGCCGTGCAGCGCGCGAAGACCGCCGGGCTCTCGTAGTCGACGGGGAAGAGGGGACACCAGGTACCGCCGGACCGCGGGAAAAGACCGCGATGCCGCGCAAATCCAAGAAGTAAGGTTGGGGACGTGAAACTGCGAGTACTGGCCGCCATGAGCGGCGGAGTCGACTCGGCGGTAGCCGCCGCCCGGGCCGTCGAGGCCGGGCACGACGTCACCGGCGTCCACCTGGCGCTGTCCAAGAACCCCCAGACCTATCGGACCGGGGCCCGCGGCTGCTGCACGATCGAGGACTCCCGCGACGCGCGCCGCGCCGCGGACGTCATCGGCATCCCCTTCTACATCTGGGACATGGCCGAGCGCTTCCACGAGGATGTCGTGGAGGACTTCTACGCCGAGTACGCGGCCGGGCGCACCCCGAACCCGTGCCTGCGCTGCAACGAGAAGATCAAGTTCGCCGCCGTCCTCGACCGCGCGCTGGCCCTCGGCTTCGACGCAGTGGTCACCGGCCACTACGCCCGCAAGGGCGAGGACGGCCTCCTGCGCCGCGCCGTCGACCCCGGCAAGGACCAGTCGTACGTGCTCGCCGTGCTCACCCCGACCCAGCTCGCGGGCTCGATGTTCCCTCTCGGCGACACCCCGAAAGACCAGGTGCGCGTCGAGGCCGAGACCCGCGGCCTCGCCGTGGCCCGCAAGCCCGACAGCCACGACATCTGCTTCATCGCCGACGGCGACACCCCCGGCTTCCTCAAGAACAAGCTCGGCACCAAGGAAGGCGAGATCGTCGACGCCGCCTCCGGCGAAGTCCTCGGCAGTCACGACGGCTCCCACCAGTTCACCATCGGCCAGCGCCACGGCCTGGGCCTCAAGCGCCCCGCCGCCGACGGCAAGCCGCGCTACGTCCTCTCCATCACGCCGGTCGACAACCGCGTCCAGGTCGGCCCCCGCGAGGCGCTTCGCGTCGACCGCATCCGCACCGGCGCGCCCGTGTGGCTCGCCGCCGAGCGCACCGAGGCCTTCGAGGCCGAGATCCAGCTGCGCGCCCACGGCGAGGTCTACCCCGCCACGGTCACGCCCGAGGACGGCGGCCTCACCGCCCGGCTCCACAAGCCCGCCTTCGGCGTCGCCGCAGGCCAAGCCCTCGTGGTCTACGGCCCCGATGGGGCCGGGGGCGACGCGGTCCTCGCCTCCGGCACCATCGACGCGAGCGAATTCGTCGAGGCGGCCAGTGTCTGAGGACGCCGCGCTGCCTTCAGGAGTCGCCACCGGCGTCGGTTCGCTCCCGGGCACCGACATCGGCGAGGCCGTCAACATCGTGTTCGGCGAACTCCCCGAATGGCCGATCCTGCCCGAGCTGCCCGACCGGGGCCTCGGCGCCGACATGATCGGGCGCGGCGCGGCCCTCCTCGAAGGCATCCCATTGCAGTGGTGGGCCTTCCGCTGGGAGATCGCCGACCTGCCCGGCCGCGACGCCCGCCGCGCCGCCGACTTCCTCGAACGCGACCTCGACGCCCTCTACGACGCGAACGCCACCGGCCCGGTCCGCCTGACCGCGGTCGGCCCGTTCACCCTCGCCGCGAACCTGTGGCGGCGCGGCGGCGGCGCGATGCTCGCCGACCCCGGCGCGGTCGCCGATCTCACCGCCTCGCTCGCCGAGGGCCTGCGGAACTACATCGCCGCCGCGCAGGCGCGGATGCCCAAAGCCGCCTTGTCGATCCAACTCGACGAACCGAACCTGCCCGCCGCGCTGGCGGGACGCGTGAACACCGAGTCGGGCCTGGACTTCTACCGGCGCGTGCCCGTGGAGGTGGCCCGCGACCGCATCCGCGCGGTGTGCGAAGCGGTCGGCGTGCCGGTCGCCGTGCACTGCTGCGCTCCGGACGTGCCGGTCAAGCTGCTGCAGGAAGCCGGGACGCAGGCGCTGTCGATCGACTTGACGCTGCTCGATTTGGACGATGTGGCGAAGGTCGACGTCCTGGGGGAGTACCTCGACGGCGGCGGCCGACTCATCGCCGGAGTCGTCCCGCCGCTCGGCCACCCGCAGCCGGGCATCGGCAAGGAAGCGGCCGAGCGCGTGCAGGCCCTGTGGCACCGGCTCGGGTTCGACCCCGAGCAGTTGCCGCGCCAGGTCAGCGTCGCCACCACCTGCGGCATGGCCGGGGCGAGCCCGGAGTACGCGCGGTTCGCGATGGAGGCGAGCCGCGAAGCCGCCGAGCGGCTCCGCGGCTGACGTTCCACTCCGGGTTACTGGTCGGCGCCGACGCCGCCGGGCGGCACGTCGTTCGCCCGGTCGTTCCAGTCCTTGGTCGTGTTGAGGAACGGGAACGGCTCGGCCGGGACCGGCAGGTCCAGCGCCTCGCACAGCGGCCGCCAGCCCGCGCCGGTCTCGAACTCGATCAGCCGCTCCGCGGGGATCGTCTCGCGCACGCGGTCGTGATAGCGGTGGTAGGCCGCCTCGACCGCGTCCCGGTCGTCGCGCGCGGCGCCCTCGAAGGTCTTGTCCCAGATGGCGTCCAACATGTCCATCCAGATCGGCCCGACCAGGTCGGCGGCGGCGTGGATGTCCTTGAGGATGGTGTTGTTGGCGCTCTTCCACCAAGTGTCGAAGCTGTCACGCCGGGAGAGCACCACGACCGCGTCGGGGTACTGCTCGGCGAGTTCGGCGTGGAACGCCGAGGTCGGCCAGTCGACGGCCGCAACGTAGCCCGCGAGCAGCTCGTCCCAGTCCGGGTAGTCGCCCCGGGCGGCCGCCAGGAAGGCCGGCGGGTCGGTCTCGGCGTTGTTCTGAAAGACCTCCGACATGTGGTGGCAGGGCGCCCCGAGAAGGATCTCCAGGGCGTTCTTGAGGGTCATGGTTCCTGTGCGCGGGAGCCCCGCGCCGATCACTCGCAGCATGCCTCAAACCTATTCCGCCGCAAGGGAACAGGCAATCAAAACGTGCTCTTCCGTCCAGTCCGTGTGAACGAAAACCCGGCGGCGCGGCAGCTCACAGAGCCGCCGCCCCGCCAGGGTGCGATCGGACACCGCTCAGGCGATCTCGTCGTAAAGGTCCTCGAGCTGCCCGGTGAGCTCGGCGGCCGTGTTCACGGCTTGATCGTCCACCGGGCCCTGGGCGATGAGCACCTCGAGCTGGGTGTTCCCGCGGGTATAGAGGTACCCGAACATCGGGAAGTCCGCGTTCGCGTCCACTGCGACGTACCTCGCCTCCGGCGCGGAGCCATGGACCTCGATCGCGAAGCCGCTGGTCTCGTAGCCGACCACACGGAAGTTGAGCTCCTGTTCGGCCTTCTCGTCGGTGGCCCACTGCTCGAGCTTCACTGTCATGTAGGCGGAGCCGATACCGTAGTATGCGCAGGTCAGCCGCGCCTCGACCGTGGTCGCGCCGGCGGATCCGGCCGCGGTGTCGGCGACCCAGGCTTCCGAGGAGCCGCGGTCGGGCTCGACGCCGTAGGACCCGTCCACGCCCTCACCGAACATCCTGTCGGCGACCGCCGTGTCGATCGCCTCGCAGGTCGACGGGTCGAAGAACGAGGCCCCCTCCGTGGCTTCGGCGGGCGTCGACTCGGAGGCGGACCAATAGTCCTCTCCATCCTCCGCATCGGACCCCGAGGAGCCTTCGTACACCCCTGCGCCGTCGCTGTCCTCCCAGTCGCCCGGATAGGTGCACTCGGCGTTCGCCGCCTCGGAGTCGCGCTCGTCGAGGAAGTCCTGCGCCCGTTGGAAACCCAGGTTCCAGGACATGAGGTCCCGCTCATCGTCCACCGTCTTGGGCGACCAGGGGTCGCTGAGCAGGCAGTCGAGATCCGCGTCGCTCAACGCGGCGAACTCCGGCACGGCGTCGTCCGACAGCCCTTGCAGATAGTGCTGGTCGACTTCGTGTTCGTGGTCGAGGTTGTAGCGGGCGATGAGCGCGTCCGGGTTCACCGCGGCGAGGCCCAGCAGCGCCAGGCCGCCGGAGGCGAGCACCGCGCGCGGCAGCCACGTGGCCCGCAGCTTCCAGCAGCACACGATGACCAGCGCGAACAGGACCGCGAGCCAGATCTCCACGGTGAACACCCACACGCGCATCCGGGTGAGCCCGTACGTCTCGAAGTAGGTGTACATGCGGAACAGCGCCGAGGCGATGACCACCATGGACAGCAGGCCCAGCGTGCCGAGCAGGATTCGGACCGTCCAGCGGTCGGCCTTCTCGCGCTTGGGCGCGAGCCAGGCTGCGATCCCGATGACCGCGAGGGACAACACGGCCACGAAGCACAACTGCCAGAAGCCCCTGCGGGCGTAGTCGGCGAAGGTGAGCCCGGTGGTCTCCATGACGTAGTCCTTGCCGCCCAGGTAGACACGCAGCTGCACGGCGATGAACGCCGCGAACAGGAGGTTCAACGCCCCCAACGGCACCGCGAGCTCGAACCGCGACACCGTCCGGTGCTCACCGGTCCGCTGCGAGTCGAAGCGCGGCTTGGCTACCGCTGTGTAGACCCACACCAGCACCAGCGGGAACAGGAAGGCGGCGAGCACGAGCCGTATGAAGAACTCGAACGGATTCACCTCGGGGAGGAGGCGGGCGATGAGCTTCGCGAAGGTGCTGTCGGCGGTGGCGAAGAGCGCTCCGAAGACCAGGAGCAGCACCGCGGTGATCACCGCGACCCAGAGGTTGCGCACGGTGGAGCCGCTGCGGCCGTCCTTGCCGGGGCGGCCGCGCTTGGCCCATTTGAAGGACTCGGCGATGCCTTCGGTCCAGCCGAAGCACAGCGTGATCAGGTTCCCACTGAACCGCCGCTGCGGCGCGAGCACCAGCGGAGTCAGCAGGAAGGCCGCGGCCGAGCACAGGAAGACGACCCAGCCGGCGTCGCGGATCGCCGCGACCGACCACAGGGCCGCCACCAGGACCGCACCCGGCAGGCGCGGCACGAGATCGGCCCGGTCGCCCGCGGCGAGCGGCACGGCGACCATGGCGATGCCGGTGAGGGCCAAGCCGATCCCCACGCCGCTGCCGTGGAACGCGGCCCAGCCGCCGAAAAGCGCGACGGCCAGGACGAGGAGCACGATGGCCGGTTTCGGCACCGCCTCGGGCCGATACCACCGCGGATTGGGCGAGAGCATGTGCGTTCGTTGGTGGTAGGCGTCGTAGTACGCCTGCGCCGCAGTCGATCCATGCGGCGGCCCGCCGTGCGGGGGAGGCGGCGGCGCGGGGACCATGGCCTGGGGCGGCGTCACATGTGCCTGCACCGGTTCATGCCGAGGGCCTTGCGCGGGTTCGGAAGACGGGCTTGGCGCCGCTTCAGGAGGCTGGACTTGTGCCGCGTCAGGAGACAGGCGCTGTGCCGGTCCGGAAGACGAGCCTTGCGCCGGGACGGGCGCCGGTTCGACGTGCTCGGGAACGGACTCAGGCGCCTCGGGGCGGGAATCCTCCATCGGCGTCTCGGAACGGGCCGGTTCGGGCGGCGCCTCGCCGTGGGGCGGGCCGACCTCGGCATCCTCTGATCGCGGCGCGGAATAGTCAGCGGGATCGCTCATTCATGAGCCCCTTCTCATCGGAGGGAGTGCCGACGATAGCGGCACCCGGCAACCTTGGAAAGCGTCCACTGCGGAGCGTGAAGGACCGATGCCGGGAATAACGCCCACACCGGGGCGAATCCGCTTCTGATGTGAGAACTCCCACCGGCTGCAACCTTGTGGTTCACTGGTCGAGTGATGGCGCGCAGCGGAGACGAAGGGCACGAGCGCGGCAGCGGCGCGCACAACGGCGAGGGGCCCGGCTCGATCGGCAGCCGGCTCAACTGGCTCCGGGCGGGCGTGCTCGGCGCGAACGACGGCATCGTCTCCGTCGCCGGGATCGTCATCGGCGTCGCGGGCGCGACCGCCGACCGGACCACCATCCTCATCTCGGGCGGCGCGGGTCTGATCGCCGGAGCCTTCTCGATGGCAGGAGGCGAGTACACCTCCGTCTCGACCCAGCGCGACACCGAGGCGACGCTCGTGGAGGCCGAGCGGCGCGAACTCGCCGAACACCCCGACGAGGCCGAAGCCGAGCTCGCCGCGAGTCTGGAGCAGCGCGGACTCACGCAGGACACCGCCGAGGACGCGGCCCGCGAACTCTCCGACGGCGACCCGCTGCGCGCCCACGCCGTGGTCGAGTTCGGACTCGACCCCGACGAGCTCACCAGCCCGTGGCAGGCCGCGATCTCCTCCTTCGTCAGCTTCACCTGCGGCGCACTGCTGCCGCTGCTCGCGATCACCTTGCTGCCGGAGGCAATCCGCGTCATCGGCTGCGCGATCGCGGTGGTCGCGGCGCTGGCGCTCACCGGCTACACCTCCGCGCGGCTCGGCGGCGCGCCCCGGCGACAGGCGATGCTGCGGATCATGGCGGTCGGCGCGGCGACGATGATAGTGACGTACCTGATCGGCTCGGCCTTCGACGTCGCGACGGGCTGAGCCGGAGCCGTTGCTTCGTCAGAGCCAGTTGTGGCGCTTGAAGACCCAGTACAGGGCGCTCGCCGAGACCAGCATCATCGCCAGCGACATCGGGTACCCGAGCGTCCAGTTCAGCTCCGGCATGTGGGTGAAATTCATGCCGTACACCGTGCCGACCAGGCCCGGAGTGAACAGGATCGCCGCCCACGAACTGATCTTCTTCACCTGGTCGCCCTGCTCGATGCTCGCGTGCGAGAGCTGCCGCATCTCCTCGTTCTGCGCCTGTGTCACGAGTGTGGAGTGGACAGTCAGGGCGTTCTGCAGGAGCGCCCGGAAGGTGTCGGCGCGTTCGACGGTGCGCAGCACGTGGTCGAGCACGTCGCGCATGTCGCGCTGCAGCTCGATGTTCACGCCGTGCTTGCCGTACCCCGATTCGAGGGTCCGGAAGACCCGCACCAGCGGATGGGTGGCGCGCTGGAAGGCCATCGCCTCGCGCGCCAGCTCGTAGATCCGGCGCGCGACGTCGGGGTCGCCCGAGAACAGCTCGTCCTCGATCTCGTCGATGTCGTTCTCCATGCCCTCGACCACCGGCGCGTACCCGTCCACGATCTCGTCGAGCACGGCGTAGAGGACCGCCTGCGGGCCGATGGCGAGCAGTTCGGGGTCGGCTTCGAGCCGCTCGCGGACCATGGCTAGGTCGGGGGACTCGGCGTGGCGGATGGTGATGGCGAAGTTCGGGCCGATGAACAGGTGCACCTCGCCGAACTCGACGCTCTCCTCGACCTCCAGGTACCGCGCGGGGCGCAGCACCACGAACAGGGTCTCGCCGAAGCGCTCGAGCTTCGGGCGCTGATGGCCGGTGCGCGCGGCGTCGACCGCGAGGTGGTGCAGCTCGAACTCCTCGGCCACGGCCATGAGCTCGGCGGCGGTGGGCCGGTAGAGGCCGATCCAGGCGAAGCCGCCGTGTTCGTGGAGGTCCTCGAAGGTCTGGTCGAGGGTCACGTGCTGCGACTCGCGCAGGCCCTTGCGGTAGATGGCGCTGTCGACGATCGGCATGTGGTCAGTCTAGGGACGGGCCGCGCCCGGTCGGAACCTGCGCGAGCGGCAGTCGCATTCGCTCAGTTGCGGTCGGCGAGATGTTCGATCGGCATGGTCAGGTACCGGTCGATGGTCGGCCCGACGGTCTCGGCCAGCTCGGCTCCGCTCAGCGAGGCCACCGGTTCGAGTTTGAGGATGTAGCGGGTGACGACGAGGCCGAACATCTGGCCGGCGATGAAGCTCGCCCGCGCCGGGACGTGGTCGACCTGGTCGCCGATGGCGCTCTCCACCGTCTTGACGATCCGGTGCTCGAAGAGCTGGCGGAGCACGAACGACATCGCGGGTTTGGACAGGCTCGTGCGGATCACCGCGAGCAGCTTGTCCTGGTGCGGACCGTCCCAAATGGTCACGAACGCCTGCATGAGCCGTCCGCCCGCGCCGTCGATCCCGCCCGCCTTCAGGGCGGCCGCCACCTCGGGGGCGGGATCCATCGGCAGCTCGATGGCCGCGAGGAACAGGTCGTCCTTGGAGCCGAAGTAGTGGTGGATCAGCGAGGGGTCGACCCCGGCCTCGGAGGCGATGCGGCGCATGGAGACCGCCTCGAAGCTGCCCTCGGCGAACAGCCGCCTGGCGGCGGCCAGGATCTCCGCTTTGGTGTCGGGATTGCCTGACCGCCGTCCGGCA
>DATABR010000117.1:0-5508 GCA_036259435.1 Glycomyces sp. | reverse complement strand
GGCGTGTCGCGCAGAAGTTGGATGAGCGAGCGGGCGACGACCGGGTAGTGGCCTTTCTCGAAGGCGAGCCAGCAGTAGGTGACCGATCCGCGTAGTTCGGGGATCGGGGTGGAATCGATCGGGGCGGCTTCGAGGAAGCGTCCGAGTCGTTCGTAGCGTTCGAGCGATTGGCGGATGGACTCGACCTCCACTTGGTCGAGGCACCCGCCGAGGCCGGGCCGGCGCTTCGGCTCGCGGCCGAGGAGCTGACCGGCGTCGATGCTGAGGGCTTCGGAGAGTTCGGTGATGACCGAGTACTTGTCGAGGCGGCGCACGCCGCGTTCGATCTTGTCGACCCAGCTCTTGGATTTGCCGATGCGATCGGCGAAGACTTGCTGGGACATGCCGCGGCGTTGTCGCCAATAGGCGACGCGCCGCCCCATCGGTTGCGTTTCGGACTCCATGTCAGACCCCACCGTCTATATAGGAGTGAATTGATTCGCTTCGGGACTACGTCTCGTCGTGTTCGCGTGAATTCGGTTGTGGCATATGCGGTTGCGGCGGCCGCTCCTCCGGCCAGAGAATCACGGCCGCCGCGTCGGACCGCCGGGCGTTCGTCAGCCCCGCTCGGCGCCGTCCCCAGACGTGTCCGGTGCCGCTCTCACGGTCCCGGCCTTGCGCTCGGCCGACCGACCACTATGTGTTTACCGTCTTTTCCGTTCTGACACAACGGCCGCGAGCTGCCAATATCACGCTGTGATTGAACCCGCTTACAGTTCTACCCGGCCGAAGTGGACATACGCCGGTTATAGGGGGTTACGACTGGTTTCGATCGCCCGAACGCCTGAAATCTGCACATGCAACGTGTCGATTCAATGGCCTGCATCGTTGTGTCGGATATGAGACACAACCGAGTCGTCGCGCGCCGCGAACATCGACGCGCCTTCCGCAGGGCCTTCTCCGCGGCGGCCGTCGCGACCGCCGCCGCGGCCGCGCTGGGCTACGCGATCGCCTTCTCGCCGCTCGCGGGCTGGGCCACCCTGGGCGTCGCCGCGGCCGCAGCGGCGAGCATCTGGCTGGAGTCGCGGCAGGGCCGCTTCGCCTCGCCCCCGCCGGTCACCCGCGTCTTCTACTTCGGCCAGCAGGGCAACGACTGAGGCGGCGTCCGCGGCTTTGCCTCCCTTGCCGCGGGCGCCGTCTTTCCCCCGAAGGGCCGGGTCCCGTCGCGCAACGCGGCAGACCCGAAGGCGGCGGCCGCTACCGGCACAGCACAGCGGCCGCCGTGCCGATACGACGAATGGCCCAGCCGCGCATGGGCCCTCAGTTGAGGCGGACCACCAGGCACTTGCCGCCCTGGTACACGCCACCGTCCACGTTGAGCACGAGGCCGTCGCAGTAGCGCCGGGCCTGGGTCACCTGGCCCGGCTCCAGCTCGGTCGTGTCGGGGATCGTGGAATGGCCGTGGATGAGCTCCTCGCCGCCGAACGAGCGGAGCATCCCCTTGACCCGCGCCGGGCCGTCCGGGCCCATGAACTCGTGGCGGCGCGTCAGCTCCCGGAACAACTGCCACCAGTCCTCCGGCTCGTCGCCGGCGAGGATCTTGCGCACGGCGGCGTTCACCGCCTCCTCGCTGCGCCCGTACCCCAGATACGACTCGGTGTCGGCGTGCACGAGCAGGGAGCGGTCGGCCACGTGGACCACGCGGCGCGTCTCGAGCCACTTCACCTCGTCCTCGGTGAGGTCGCCCAGCTCGTCCTCGAAGCCGCCGTTGAGGACCCACCAGTGGAGGAACTGCCGGGCCTGCCCGTCCACATCCGTGAACGCCACGTCGCCGAAGCGGCGCGAGCCGAGCACGAGCACCTCGTGGTTGCCGATGAGCGTGTCCACCAGACCGCCCTCGGCGGCGGCCTGCCCGGCGAGCCGGCGCAGCAGCCGCACCACCGCCACACCCTCCTCGCCGCGGTCGAACAGGTCGCCGAGGATCCACAGGCGAGCGTCGCCGCCGGCCCACTTGGCGTCCCCGTCCACCAGTCCCCTTCCGCGGAGCGCCTCGACGAGCGCGTCGTAGTGGCCGTGAACGTCGCTGGCCACGAACAGCGGACTGGTATCTGACATGGCCTCGATATTAATGCGGCACGTCGCGATTCGGTGAAGTTGTCGGCGCCTGCCCAATGAGCGGCTTCGACCTCGACTGATTCGCGCATTCCCGCTTGCCGAGCGGCAAGGGGCAGGAATAGGATTCGGCCACCGCCATAACGGCCGGCCCGCAGCCGGGCCTGCCTCCCGCCGACGTGTGAGCGCGGTACGACCGCAGCGAGGAGCCTCCGTGACCGAAAACCCGTTCCTGACCCCCTCCGACCTCCCCTATCAGCTCCCGCCGTTCGCGGCGATCAAGGCCGAGCACTACCTGCCCGCGTTCGAGGCGGGCATGGACGAGCAGCTCGAGGCCGTCGCCGCCATCGCCGCGAACCCCGAGGAGCCCACGTTCGCGAACACGATCGTGGCCCTGGAGCGCAGCGGCCTGGGCATCCTCAAGCGCGTCAGCCTGGCGTTCTTCAACAAGAACGCCTCGGACACCGACGACGATCTCAAGGCGATCGAGAGCGAGATCAGCCCCAGGCTCGCCGCGCACGCCGACACGATCAACCTGAACGCCGACCTGTTCGCCCGCATCGACGCCCTCTGGCAGCGCCGCGCCGAACTGCGGCTCGACGAGCAGGACGCGCGGCTCCTCGAGCGGTACCGCACCCAGTTCGTTCGCGGCGGCGCCGCGCTCGACGAGGCGGGCAAGGAACGCCTCTCGCAGATCAACACCGAACTGGCCGAACTCTCGGCCAAGTTCAACCAGCAGATCCTCACCGACATCAACGACGCGGCCGTCCACGTCGTCGACCGGTCAGAACTCGACGGCCTCAGCGAGGACCAGATCGCCGCGGCCGCCGCCTCCGCGAAGAGCCGCGGCCAAGACGGCTGGCTCATCACCCAGTCGAACTTCAGCGTCCACCCCTACCTCGCCGACCTCACCGACCGCGGCCTGCGCGAACGCCTCTACAAGGCCACGATCGCGCGCGGCGCCGGGAACGCGGAGACGCTGCTCAAGATGGTGCGCCTGCGCGCCGAGCACGCCCGCATGCTCGGCTACGACCACCACGCCGCCTACATCGCCGCCGACCAGACCGCCGGGAACGCCGCGATCATCGCCGAGCGCCTCGCCGGACTCGCCGCCGCCTCCGTGCGCAACGCCCGCCGCGAAGCCGCCGAACTCCAAGAGGTCATCGACGCCGAAGGCGGCGGCTTCACTCTCGCCGCCTGGGACTGGAAGTACTACGCCGGAAAGGTCCGCCAGGCCAAGTACGGCTTCGACGCCGAGGCCCTGCGCCCCTACCTCGAACTCGAACGGGTCCTCGTCGACGGCGTCTTCCACGCCGCCGAGCAGGAATTCGGCCTCACCTTCGAGGAGCGGAAGGACCTCGACGCGTACCACCCCGAGGCACGCGTCTGGGAGGTCTTCGACAACGGGGAAACCCTGGGGCTCTTCGTGGGCGACTTCTTCACCCGCGACTCCAAGAAGGGCGGCGCGTGGATGAACCCGCTCGTCGTCCAGGCCGACCTCACCGGCGACAAGCCCGTCGTCGTCAACAACCTCAACATCGTGAAGCCGCCGGAAGGCCAGCCCGCGCTCATCACCGTGGACAACGCGACCACGCTGTTCCACGAGTTCGGGCACGCCCTCCACGGGCTGCTCTCGGCCTGCCGCTACCCGAAGACCTCCATGACCTCGACGCCGCGCGACTTCGTCGAGTACCCCTCGCAGGTCAACGAGATGTGGCGCCAGTGGCCCGAGGTCGTGGCCAACTACGCCCGCCACCACGTCACCGGCGAGGCCGCGCCGCAGAAGCTGCTCGACCAGTGGGAGGCCTCCGGCCAGTTCGGCGAGGGCTTCGCCTCCACCGAGTACCTCGCCGCGGCGATCCTCGACCAGGCCTGGCACCGGCTCGCGCCCGAGGCGGTACCCGAAGGCGACGACCCGGCCGCGGTCGTGGAGGCCTTCGAGCGCCAGGCCCTCGAAGACGCCGGCATCGCCATGGCCGAGATCGCCCCGCGCTACCGCTCGGGCTACTTCGCGCACATCTTCGCCGGCGGCTACTCGGCCGGGTACTACTCGTACATCTGGTCGGAGATCCTCGACGCCGACACCGTCGAATGGTTCACCGAACACGGCGGCCTCACCCGCGCCAACGGCGACCACTTCCGCGAGCACCTGCTCAGCAAGGGCGGCTCGATCGACCCCATGGAGTCCTACCGCCGCTTCCGCGGCCGCGACGCCAAGATCGACCCGCTGCTGGAGCGGCGTGGTCTGAAATAGACGAAGCGGTGGGGCCGGGCCCGCCCGACCCCACCGCCATATCCGACAAATACGATTTGTCCCCGCCGGGGACCCCCGACTGCAACGGTACGTTCGCGGTCCGACACTCACCGTTCGTGAGCATCGCTCGGCATCGCTACAGTGCCAGCGCCTGCTCCCACGGCGAGGGCACCGGGAAGTACGACTCCAGGAAGCGGCGCATCATCGCCGAGCGCTCCTCCACCTGCTCCGCCGGCAGCCCCGCGTCGTTGATGCAGAACGTCTCCCGGTCGCGCCGCTCCAGCAGCAGCTCCAGCCGCTCGGCCACATCGGGCATCCCCAGCTCCACATAGGCGTCCTGGGCGTCGCCGGTGACGGCGCGGCCGGTGAAGTACGCGTAGTAGTGCTGGAGGGTCACCGTCGAGACGTCCGTGACGTTGCGGAACGCGTTCCGGGCCGTCCGGTTCAGCTCCTCGTCGAATTCCTTCTCGACTTCGGCGAGCACGCTGCGCTGCAACGGGTAGGGCACGTGCTTCATCATCCGCGAGATGGTCCGCCCGAAGGCCCGCTCCAGCAGCGCCCGGTCGTTCTTGAACGCCGCGTTCGGCGGCGAGTCGGCCGCGCTCACCGGGTCCATCCCGATGAACGTCTGCGCCGGGAAGAACCGCGCGAGCCCGCTCGGCTCGAAGAACAGCTGCGGGCCGATCGGCCTGCCGACGAACATGTCGTCGTTGAAGTACAGGAAGTGCTCCGAGAGGCCCTCGATGCGGTGCAGTTGCGTCTCGATCGCGTGGGAGTTGAACGTGGGCAGGCAGTCCGGGTCGTCGAACAGGTCGCGGTGGTCGACCACCGTGAGCCCGGGCGCGTCCAGGTCGAGCCAGTGGGGGTGCTGCCGGTCGGTCACGAGGTAGACGTGGCGCACCCACGGCGCGTTGAGGTACAGCGACCGCAGCGAGAAGCGCAGCTCCTCGCGGTCGTGGAAGCGGGCCTCGTTGGCCGACTCGTCATGGTAGGGCGACTGGTCGGCTTCGGCGCGCCGGTTGCGCCACGCGTGGTCGGCGCCGTCGACCCAGGTGTAGACCACGTCGATCGGAAAGTCGACATGGTCGGGTCCGGGTCGGGCGAACTCGGGTCGGGTCGCCACGCTCGGCAGGCCCGCGCGCGGCCCGCCCGCCAGGGCAGTG
>DATABR010000116.1:0-11322 GCA_036259435.1 Glycomyces sp. | reverse complement strand
GCAATGCCCCGAAGGCCGACGGCCTTCGGGGCACCGCTTCGTCCTATTAGCGCATGGCCTGCTTCACTGCGGCCGCCACGGCCGGGGCTACGTTCGGGTCGAAGACGCTGGGCACGATGTACGTGGCGTTCACCTTCTCCTTGCCCACGCAGTCGGCGATCGCCATCGCCGCCGCCACCGCCGCGTCGTCGTTCCAGTCGCGCGCCTGCGCGTCCAGCAGCCCCCGGAACACGCCCGGGAACGCCAGCACGTTGTTGATCTGGTTCGGCTGGTCCGACCGGCCGGTCGCCACGATCGCCGCGTACCGGGCCGCCTCCGTGGGACTGATCTCCGGGTCCGGGTTCGCCAGCGCGAACACGATCGGGTCCTTCGCCATCTTCGCCACATCGGAGCCCTTGAGGATGTTCGGCGCGCTCACCCCGATGAACACGTCCGAGCCCTCGACCGCGCCCGAGAGGTCCCCGGAGTAGTCGCCCTTGTTGAAGTGCGTGCCGAGCCACTTCCAGGTCTCGTTCTCGCACTCCATGCCGCTGTGCAGGGCGCCGTCGCGGTCGACCGGGATGATGTCGCCGATCCCGGCCTTCTCCAGCAGCCGCATGATCGCGGTCCCGGCCGCGCCGCAGCCGACCACGGTGGCGCGCACGTCCTTGAACTCCTTGCCGACCACGCGCAGCGCGTTCGTCAGCGCCGCGAGCACCACGATCGCGGTGCCGTGCTGGTCGTCGTGGAAGACGGGGATGTCGAGCCGCTCGCGCAGCCGAGCCTCGATCTCGAAGCAGCGCGGCGCGGCGATGTCCTCGAGGTTGATGCCGCCGTACGTGGGCGCGAGCGCCGCCACGATGTTGACGATCTCGTCGGTGTCCTGCGTGTCCAGGCACACCGGCCAGGCGTCGACGTCGCCGAACTTCTTGAACAGGGCCGCCTTGCCCTCCATGACCGGCATGGCCGCGGCGGGCCCGATGTTGCCCAGGCCCAGCACAGCCGAGCCGTCGGTCACGACGGCGACGGTGTTGCGCTTGATGGTGAGGCGGCGGGCGTCGTCGGGGTTCTCGGCGATCGCCATGCACACGCGGGCCACGCCGGGCGTGTACGCCATCGACAGGTCGTCGCGGTTGCGCAGCGGCACTTTGGGGCTGACCTCGATCTTGCCTCCGAGGTGCATGAGGAAGGTCCGGTCGGAGACCTTCTTCACATCGAAGTCCGGCATGGCCTCGAGGATCTGCGTGACCTGCTCGGCGTGCGCGGCGTCGGAGGTGTCGCACGTGAGGTCGACGGTCATGCGCTTGTTGTCCGAGCCGACCACGTCGAGCGCGGTGACGATGGCGCCTGCCTGTCCTACGACGGTGGCGAGGCGTCCGGCCGCGCCGGGGTCGGCCGAGAGGGCCAGCCGGACCGTGATGGAGAACCCGGCGCTGGGAAGACGCGCTGCAGTCATGCCGCTCCTTATTGGTGCACTTCGTCGTGGACGCGTTGGTCGGATGCCTTGAATGATGCCACCGCCTCGCGCATGGTCGTCTCGGCCCCGAGCTGGGCATCGGCCGCGCCACTTTCCGACGCGCCGCTACGCTCTGCGCGATATTCGTTCGCTGTTGTCACCTGCTCGTGTCAAGCTTGAGGCGATGCACGAAGATCACATGAACTCCGAAGAAGACTTTCCGTCCGCCGCTTCGCCTTCCACTGGTGAGCTGGACCTGGAGGCGCGCCAGGCGCTGCGGCGCGTCACCGGGGTCGCCTCCGCCGAGCTCGCGGACGTCACCGATGCCGAGTACCGGCGGCTGCGCCTCGAGCGCGTCGTCCTGGTCGGCGTCTGGACCGAAGGCTCGATCGACGACGCCGAGAATTCCCTGGCCGAGCTCGCACAGCTGGCCGAGACGGCCGGTTCCGAGGTCGTCGACGGCCTCATCCAGCGCCGCAGCAAGCCTGACGCGGGCACCTTCATCGGTTCGGGCAAGGTCCAAGAGGTCAAGGCGACCGTCGAGGCCCTGGAGGCCGACACGGTGATCGCCGACGGTGAATTGTCGCCGGGCCAGTTGATCGCGCTCGAGAAGGCCATCAACGTCAAGGTCATCGACCGCACCGCGCTGATCCTCGACATCTTCGCCCAGCACGCGAAGAGCGCCGAGGGCAAGGCGCAGGTCGAGCTCGCGCAGTTGCAGTACCTGCTGCCGCGCCTGCGCGGCTGGGGCGAGGCCATGAGCCGCCAGGCGGGCGGCCGGGCCGGCTCCAACGGCGGCGTGGGCCTGCGCGGCCCCGGTGAGACCAAGCTCGAGACCGACCGGCGCCGCATCCGCGCGAGGGTCGCCAAGCTGCGCCGCGAGCTGGCGAAGCTGACGGTGACCCGTGAGACCAAGCGTGACTCGCGCACCCGCAACCGCGTGCCGGGCGTGGCCATCGCCGGGTACACGAACGCGGGCAAGTCGAGCCTGCTCAATGCGCTGACCGGCGCGGGCATCCTCGTTCAGGACGCCCTGTTCGCCACGCTCGACACCTCGACGCGGCGCTCGCGCACCGCCGAGGGCCGCGAGTACACCGTGACGGACACGGTCGGGTTCGTGCGGCACCTGCCGCACCAACTGGTCGAGGCGTTCCGGTCCACGCTCGAGGAGGTCGCCGAGTCCGACCTCATCGTCCACGTCATCGACGGTTCGCACCCCGATCCGCTCGGCCAGGCCGAGGCGGTCCGCGTGGTGCTCGCCGAGGTCGGTGCCGAAGAGGTCCCCGAGCTGGTGGTCGTCAACAAGCTCGACCTGGTCGACCCCGACACGATGCTGCGGCTGCGCTCCGACTGGCCCGACGCGGTGTTCGTCTCCGCGCACTCCGGCGAGGGCGTCGACAAGCTGCGCGACGCCATCGAGCACGCGCTGCCGCAACCGGACACGACCTTGACGGTCTGCATCCCGTACGTGCGCGGCGACCTGGTCTCGCGGATGCGTTCCCGTGGCGAGGTGCTCAGCACCGAGCACCGCGGCGACGGCACGGTCATCACGGCGCGCGTAGACGCGTCCCTGGCCGGAGAATTGCGAGCGTTCGTCCTGGAAAGGGACTGAATAGCAGTGGTCCTGAACATGTCTCTCGGGGGTCTATCCGCTGACCCGGCGTGTTCTGCAACACTTGCCTGATGCGAGAGCGCCGTGTGGGCCGCAGGTCCCTGCCTGCGCGGATCGTCGCCGGTGCGGCCGGAGTGGCTGCCCTGGTCACGGCCGCGCCCGCCGTCTACGCGCAAGAAGCGGGCGGCGGCGAAGAGCTGTGCAAGATTCACGATGATCGCGTCGCCGCCGCGACCGGCGTCGTGGAGGCCTCCGACGGCGACGGCTGGTGGGTCCTCCTCGACCAGGAAGGCCAGACCGACGGCAACCTGACCATCCGCAAGGTCGGCTCGGACTGCGGCGTGCGCGACACCGAGTCCGGGAGCCTTCTGGTCGAATGGCTGCCGAAAGACCCGCAGGACATCGCGATCGAGGCCGACAAGGGCTTCCTGTGGGTCGCCGACATCGGTGACACCGGCGACCGTGAGAGCGTCTCGCTCACGCAGGTCGCGGTCGACAACGCGAGCGACTTCGTCATGACCCGCTACGTCTACCCCGACGGCATGAAGGACGCCGAGGCGTACTTCCTGCTGCCCGACCGGTCCCCGGTGTTCATTCCCGTCACTGACGGCACCGCCGAGCTGTACAAGTCCGACGGCCCGGGCCAGGAGGAGAACACTCCGCTCGAACTCGCGGGAACCGTCACGCTTCCCGACGGTGCGGGCTCGGTAACCGGCGCGGCGCTGAACGCCGACGCCACGAAGGTCGCACTGCGCACCAGCGATTCGGCGTACGAGTGGGATGTCGTCGACGGCGACCCGATCGCGTCGATGACCTCGGCCGAGCCGCGGGTGACGCCCCTGGACGACGGCGGCAACGACATCGCCTACGGCTCCGACGGCAACTTCCTCACCATCGCCCAGACCGGCGACAGCGCGGCCCCGGCCGCGATCTACCGCTACACGCCGGCGACGGCGGCCGCCGAGGAACCCGCCACCGAAGAAGAAGACCAGGCCGCGGGCGGCGACAGCGGCGGCGGCGACGGGAAGACCCTGGTCGACCGCATCCTCGACCTCGGCTTCGGCACCATCGTGCTGATCCTGACCATTATCGCGATCATCGGCATGATGGTCATGATCGGCGGCATCGTCGTCATCCGGAAGCACCGCAAGGCGCAGAACGGCGACGGCGCGGACGACGACGGGACCGAGCTTGGCTTCGCCCGCGAGGAGTCGGTCTTCGGCGACAAGCAGACTTTCGACGACGACCCCGTCGACCTCGGCATCGACTCCGGCCAGCCCGATCCCGACCTCGGCGAGATCGCCCGCGGCGGCGTCTACGGCGGTGCTTCGCGCCAAGAGCCTTCGGGCAACGTCTACGGCGGCGCGGCGCGGCCCGTACCCCCCGCTCAGACGCGCTCTGAACCGAGCGGCAACGTCTACGGCGGTGGCCCCGCCAAGTCCGAAGTCTCGGGGAACGTCTACGGCGCAGCGAGTGCGGCTCGCCCCGAACCGTCGGGAAGCGTCTACGGTGCGGCCAGTCCCGCCCGTCCCGCGCCCGCCGCTCCGCCCGCCAGTTCCGGCACCGGATCGGTCTACGGCGGCGCCCGCGAGGAGCCGCAGTACGGGGCCTTCGAGAACGGCGGCCAGGGCAGCGTTTACGCCGATTCGGGCCCGGGGGAGTCCTTCGGGGTCAAGCCCTCGCCGCCTTCGGGGAACGTCTACGGGGCGCGCCCCGCGGCACCCGCGACGCCGCCCGGAGGCCAAAGCGCCGTTTACGGCGGTAGTGGAGGGGCCCAGGGCTCCGTCTACGGGGCCGGGGGCGATGATCGGATCCCCGAGCAGGAGGACGGCTACTGGGGCCCGTCACAAGGCGGCGGGACGCAGGGCCGGGGGCGCTAGCGCTCACCGGCGCCGGGGCTCGGTGCGCGAAGCACCGTTGTCTGGCGCGGGGGACTGCGCCGCTTGCAAGCGCCGCGGGCGATGAGCCCGCATCGCTTGCAAGCGCGGCGTCAGATCTTCCGGAGGACGGCGACGACTCGGCCGAGAATTTCGGCCTCGGAGGCGTCGATCGGGTCGTACAGGGCGTTGGCCGGGAGGAGCCACGGTTTGCCGTTCTTGCGCTTCCAGGTCTTCACCGTGGCCTCGCCGTCGATCATGGCGGCCACGATCTCGCCGTTGAGCGCGTCGGGCTGCTGGCGCACGACCACCCAGTCGCCGTCGGTGATGGCCGCTTCGACCATCGAGTCGCCCTTGACGCGCAGGAGGAAGTGCACGCCTTCGCCGACGAACTCGGCGGGCAGGGGCATGACGTCGTAGTCGCGCTCCTCGGCCAGGATCGGCTGCCCCGCGGCGATCTCGCCGACCATCGGGACGTACCGCGGCCGCGGATGCTGCGAGCAGGTCTGGACCCCGCCGGGGGTGGACTGGCGGACTCCGACCGCACGCGGCCGTCCGGCCAGGCGGTTGAGGTAGCCCTTCCGTTCGAGCTGCTTCATCTGGTAGGCCACCGACGAAGCCGAGGCGAGCCCGACTTCGGCGCCGATCTCCCGGACACTGGGCGGGTACCCCTTGTTGTTGATGAACTCCTCGATGTACTCGAGGACTTGCTGCTGCCGACGCGTGAGCTTGCGCGTTTTCGGTCGGGCTGTTGTGGTCTCGCTAGCCACAGGAGGCTCCCGTTAGACAAATGGGACGGTATGTCTGATTCCGACAATGTAACTCAGGTGCTGCGTCAAGTCAAACATTCGTGCGACAACGGCGTGTCGGCGCGCTGCTCATAATGTGTTTTGCCCCAGCTTCACCCGCACGGGTGAACGAGGCTTGGTCGGCCGCTGGTTCACTGAAGCCCGTCCCCGAACTCCGAGTTGATCTTGGCACACCGACTCGCGCTATCCTTGACACAAGATCTTGTGGTTTGTTGTATCGTCTCTCACTAGGTGTTGGGGTTTCCGCACCGGCCGAAACAGCGGGCGGCAGACTGATCCCTCCATGCGGCGGTGCGCTGAAGCGGCGCAACCCGAGAAGTGTCAGACCTCTGCGAGACGATGGCTGTAGAAGGAGACTCTAGCGATGCGATGCCCTTACTGTCGTCATCCCGACAGCCGAGTAGTCGATTCTCGCGAGGCTGAGGACGGCAAGATCATCCGCCGCCGCCGGGTGTGCCAGCAGTGCGAGAAGCGCTTCACCACCGTCGAGGAGTCGATCCTCGCCGTCGTCAAGCGCAGCGGTGCAACGGAACCGTTCAGCCGCAACAAGGTCGCCAGCGGCGTCCTCAAGGCTTGCCAGGGCCGGCCGGTGGACGCCGACGACGTGGCGAAGCTGGCCCAGACCGTCGAGGACGAGATCCGCTCCCGCGGGGTTGCCGAGGTCCCGGCCAACGATGTCGGACTGGCGATCCTGAAGCCGCTGCGGCAGCTCGACGAGGTCGCCTACCTGCGTTTCGCCAGCGTCTACCGCAGCTTCGAGTCCCTCGAGGACTTCGAGGCAGCCATCGCGCAACTGCGCGAGGAGCACGTCGCCCGCAACGGCGGCTGACCTGCCAAAGCTACGAACCACACCCACCGATTCCCATAACCAGGCATGAGCAGACAGGGGCGAGGAGACATGCCGAAGACCACGAAGGCCGCCGAAGGCGCCGCCAGGACCAACGCGAAGAAGACCGCGACCAAGACTCCCACCGGGGGACTCAAGGTCGAGCGCGTCTTCACCACGCCGGGCGTACACCCGTACGACGACGTCAAGTGGGAGTCCCGCGACGTCGTCATGACCAACTGGCGTGACGGCTCGATCAACTTCGAGCAGCGCGGTGTCGAATTCCCGGAGTTCTGGAGCCAGAACGCCACCCAGATCGTCACTTCGAAGTACTTCCGCGGCGCCGTCGGCACCCCGCAGCGCGAGCAGAGCCTCAAGCAGGTCATCGACCGCGTGGTGACCGAATACCACAAGGCGGGGGAGAAGAACGGCTACTTCGCCACCGCCGAAGACGCCCAGATCTTCGCCGACGAGCTCACCTGGCTTCTGCTCCACCAGTACTTCAGCTTCAACTCGCCCGTCTGGTTCAACGTGGGAACCGCTGCCCCGCAGCAAGTGTCAGCCTGTTTCCTGCTCAGCGTCGACGACACCATGGACTCGATCCTCAACTGGTACCGAGAAGAAGGCCTGATCTTCAAGGGCGGCTCCGGCGCCGGTGTGAATCTCTCCAAGATCCGCGCCTCCTCTGAACTGCTTTCCAGCGGCGGCAACGCTTCCGGTCCGGTCAGCTTCATGCGTGGAGCCGACGCCTCGGCCGGGACGATCAAGTCCGGCGGCGCGACCCGCCGCGCGGCCAAGATGGTCATCCTCGACGTCGACCACCCCGACATCGAGGAGTTCATCGAGACCAAGGCGCGCGAGGAGGACAAGATCCGGGCGCTGCGTGACGCCGGTTTCGACGTCGATCTCGGCGGCAAAGACATCGTGTCCGTGCAGTACCAGAACGCCAACAACTCGGTGCGCGTCACCGATGAGTTCATGAAGGCGTTCGAGACCGGCGGAGACTACGCCGTGACCGGGCGACTCGACGGGAAGGAGATCGCCCGCAAGGACGCCCGCAAGATCTTCCGCCAGCTCGCTGAGGCCGCGTGGGCATGCGCCGACCCCGGCATCCAATACGACGACATCATCAACGACTGGCACACCAATCCCAACACCGACCGCATCCGCACCTCGAACCCGTGCTTCCCGGCCGACCAGCGCGTGGTCACCGACAAGGGTCTGGTCAAGATCGGCGACTTGGTGCGCCGCTCCGCAGAAGGCGAGACTTTCGCGGTCTTCACCAACGACGTCACCGCCGAGAACGACGCGGCCGACCGCGTCGTGGCGACAAACCCGGTCCGCTACATGGTCACCGGCACCAACGAGATCGTCGAGCTCCGCTTCTCGGACGGCTCGCGCCTGCGCTGCACCCCGAACCACCGGGTCTGGACGCAGAACCGCGGCTGGGTCCACGCCGAGGAGCTCACGCCCGAGGACAAGGTGGTCCGCTCCAACCAGTACGCGGCCCGTTCCGCCGCGAGCACGCGGATTCCGCAGGCCGCGCTGGACGCCGCAGAACAGACCGGTACGGCGCTGCGGTTGCCGCACAAATGGGACGAGGAGCCGGACCTCGCGCACTTCATGGGCTGGCTCGTCGGCGACGGCTGCGTCTCGGACCGTGGCGTGGTCACGGTCTACGGTACCGAAGCCGAGCAGCAGGAGCTGCTACCGCGCCACCAGCGTCTGCTCGAGAGCCTGACCGGGCACTTGAGCGGGCCGAGCGTGCAGGCCAACGGCACGCGGCAGTTGCGCTCTATGCGGGCTGGTATCGCCGAGTTCTTCAAGGCATTGGGCTTCTCCACTGGCAAGGCCGCTGAGAAGGCGCTGCCCGAAGCGCTCTTCGAGGCCGACGAGGAAACCCTCGTGAGCTTCCTGCAGGGCCTGTTCGATGCTGACGGCCGTGTCGTCGAACTGGCCAACGGGACCCGCTACGTCGGGCTCGGCAGCAAGTCCGAAGAGCTGCTCATCGGCGTGCAGGAGACCCTGTCGTCGCTCGGCGTCAGCGCCCGGATTCACGGCACCGAGTCCAAGGAGGCCAAGTTCCAGTACACGAAGAAGGACGGCACCGAGGTCGAGTACGAGTCGGAAGGGCCGTTCTTCGAACTGCGGATCACCGGGCCCTCGATGGTCGAGTTCGCCTCGCTCATCAGCTTCAGCCTGCCCGCCAAGCGCGACAAGCTCGCCGCGACGCTCGACTTCGAGACCCGCTACAACACCAACCGGACCGTGCGGATGACCAGCCGCGAGAGTGTCGGCTTCGAGACGACCTACAACCTCACCGAGCCTCGCAACCACTCCTACATCGTCGGCGGCGTCGTCGTCGCGAACTGCTCGGAGTACATGAGCATCGACGATTCCTCGTGCAACCTGGCGAGCGTCAACCTCATGAAGTTCCTCGGCGAAGATGGATCCTTCGACGTCGAGATGTTCACCAAGGCCGTCGAGTTCGTCTTCACGGCCATGGAGATCTCGATCTCCTTCGCGGACTTCCCGACCGAGGCCATCGGCCGGAACACCCGCGACTTCCGTCAGCTCGGCATCGGCTACTCGAACCTGGGCGCGCTGCTCATGGCCTCCGGCCACGCGTACGACTCCGATGATGGACGGGCGCTGGCCGCCGCGATCACCGCGCTGATGACCGCCGTGTCCTACCGTCGCTCGGCCGAGATCGCGGGGGTCGTCGGCCCCTACGCTGGTTACCAGATCAATGCCGAGCCGCATCAGCGTGTGATGCGCAAGCACGCCGAAGCGGCCGAGGCTGTCGAGACCTTCGGCGATGTCGACGCGACGGTCCTCGAGGCCGCCAAGTCCGAGTGGAGCCATGGCAACGAGATCGGCGCGGTCAACGGCTGGCGCAACGCTCAGGCGAGCCTGCTCGCGCCGACCGGCACCATCTCGTTCGCGCTTGACTGTGACACCACCGGCATCGAGCCGGACCTCGCGCTCGTCAAGCACAAGAAGCTCGTCGGCGGCGGTTCCATGGAGATCGTCAATCAGACGGTGCCGAGAGCACTAACTTGCCTTGGCTACAACGAGGCCGACCGCGAGGCGATCGTCGAGTACATCGCCGAGCACGGCCACGTCATCGGCGCCCCCGCATTGAGAGAAGAGCACTACTCGGTGTTCGACTGCGCGATGGGCGATCGGTCCATCGCCCCGATGGGCCATGTGCACATGATGGCCGCAGTGCAGCCGTTCCTGTCCGGCGCCATCTCCAAGACCGTCAACCTGCCCGAGTCTGCGACTGTCGAGGATGTTGAGGAGGTCTATTACCAGGGCTGGAAGCTCGGCCTCAAGGCCCTCGCGGTCTACCGCGACAACTGCAAGGTCGGACAGCCGCTCTCGGCCAAGAAGAAGGAAGTTGAGCAAGCCGTCGAAGCAGCCGTGGAGAAGGCGATCGAGACGGTCGCCTCGCACGGCCCGATCCGCCGCAAGCTGCCGAAGAAGCGCCCGAGCCAGACCATCTCGTTCACCGTGGGCGGGGCCGAGGGCTACATGACCTCCTCGTCCTACCCCGACGACGGCCTCGGCGAGGTCTTCCTCAAGATGTCCAAGCAGGGCTCGACCCTCGCGGGCGTCATGGACGCGCTGTCGGTCTCCATCTCGATCGCGCTCCAGTACGGGGTGCCGCTGGAGAAGTACGTCGAGAAGTTCACGAACATGCGCTTCGAGCCCGCGGGCATGACCGACGACCCGGACATCCGCATGGCCTCCTCGGTGGTCGACTACATCTTCCGCCGCCTGGCACTGGACTACCTGCCGTACGAAGACCGCGCGGCCCTTGGCATCCTGACCACGGCCGAGCGCACCGCCGAACTCAACGGCGAGGACCCGTCCAAGGTCCACCAGCCGGAGGTCGACCTCGACGAGTTGCGCGCTTCGGCGCCGATCGAGGACGCCTCGGCCGAAGAGCCGGACGTCACGGCGGCTGCGGTCGAGCGGGTGCAGATCGAGGCGAAGCAGTCCCGCCAGGACGTACTCAACTCGGCCCAGGCCCGCGTCGCGGACGCGCCGCTGTGCATGAACTGCGGTACGAAGATGCGACCGGCCGGCTCCTGCTACGCCTGCGAAGGCTGCGGAGCCACCAGCGGCTGCAGCTAAGCGGCTGCAGTCAAGAGGCACAGACGAATCAGGGCCCCAGGCGCGATGCGCCCGGGGCCCCTCTTGCACTAACTTGCCCATAACGCAACCACTGTCGAGGGTCCCGCGCGGCGTTTCAGAGCAATCCTCGTCGGCGTTTCCCCGGCGGCGTTCGCCGCCCTCCACACCGATTGCGCTGCGTAAGCACCTCAAAACAACCCAAGACAGGTCGAAGGCGCATGAACCAGCGTCATAGACTCCCCTCTATGCATAACGTCCCCCCGGCCGCTGCGGTCCGGATCGACCCCGGGGCCGCCGCGGCACGTCTGACCGAATCCACCGGAAACTCCATCGAGCCGGACGCGGTCTTCGCGGTCTACCGGCTCGGCCGCACCGCCTTCAGCGCGGCCGTCGTCCGCCGCGTCGGCAACGGCCACGTCGTCGTCGCCGAACGGGCGGCGGCGATCGGCGGCGCCGAGTTCGACGGCATGCTCCTCGCCTACCTGTCCGGCCGCCACCCCGATGCGGGCGGGCGTCTCTGGTCCCGGATCGACGACCCCGCCGACCACAAGCTGCGCGCGACCCTGCTCGACGAGATCGCGCGCGCCCGGGAGCAGTTGTCGGCGCAGGACTTCACCGTC
>DATABR010000115.1:0-5547 GCA_036259435.1 Glycomyces sp. | reverse complement strand
CGGCACTCGCGTGCCGGGCCTTTTCCATGTCCGAATATCAAGGCCCCACCGGGAGGTGGGGCCTATTTGTTTGCCTTGAAGGGGGAATGGCGCGATAGGATTCGGGCTGTGTCAGTGCGTCGCGTCGGAGTCTTCGGAGGGACCTTCGATCCTCCTCACCTGGGCCACCTTGTGGCCGCCAGCGAGGCCGCGTTCCGGTGCGGGCTCGACGAAGTGGTCTTCGTGCCGACCGGTGAACCGTGGCAGAAGCAACACCTGAAGGTGACCGATGCCGAAGCGCGGCTTGCAATGACGAAGTTGGCCGTGGAGACCGATCCCCTGTTCCGTGTCAGCACTTGCGATGTCGACAGGGAAGGCCACACCTACGCCGTGGACACGGTCGCCGACGTGCGGGCCGAGTACGAGGGGGAAGTGGACCTGCACTTCATATTCGGTGCCGACTCGCTCGAGAACTTGCACACCTGGCATCGTGTCGACGAGCTGTCGAATGCAGTGAAGTTCATCGCGTTGAACCGCCCGGGGCACTCGCGCAGGGGTGCCGACACCTCGTTCGGGGTCGAGGTCGAGTTCATTGACATGCCCGGCGTAGACGTCTCATCCACCGAGTGCCGTGAGCGCGTGCAGAGTGGAGAGCCGATTCGGTACCTCGTGGCTGATGCGGTCGCAAAGTACATCAAGGATCACGGGCTCTACCGCGATTGAGGGCTGGGACGCTTCGCACAGCGACTGGCGCGAAACAGGGAAGGCGTCGCCATACCCAGCGTGTAAGACTAGACCTGAACCGGCGGAACGCCGGTGGAATCTCATGTCAGGAGCGTTCGTGACCGCAAGTGAAACCGCCAAGACCCTGGCTTTTTCCGCAGCCCAGGCGGCGGCTGACAAAAAGGCCTTTGCCTTCAACCTTCGGGACGTCACTTCAAAGATCGCCCTCACCGACGTCTTCGTGATCGTTTCGGCCTCGAACGAGCGGCAGGTCCACGCGGTCGTCGACGCGGTCGAGGAGAAGCTCATCAAGGAGCACGACACGCGTCCGCTCCGCCGCGAGGGCAAGGGCGGCGAGCAGTGGGTGCTGTTGGACTACAACGACATCGTGGTGCACGTCTTCCACCAGGAGTCCCGCGTCTTCTACGGCCTCGACGGCCTGTGGAAGGACTGCCCCGAGATCGAGTTCGTCGACCAGGACGACGTCGAGCGGGAGCGCCGCGCCGAGGGTGACGGCGAGGCCGAGGCGTGAACCGACTGCTGATCGTTCGGCACGGGAGGACCGAGTGGAACATCGCGGGACGCATCCAAGGTTCCACTGACATCGACCTCGACGAGGTCGGACGGGCTCAGGCGGCCGAGGCCGCGCCGGAGCTCGCCGCGTACGAGCCCGCTCGGATCATCTCCTCGGACCTGCGACGCTCGGTGGACACGGCACGGCCGGTCGCCGAGTTGACCGGTGTCGAAGTGGAACTCGACAAGCGCCTGCGTGAGCGCGCTTACGGCCCTTGGGAGGGCCTGACGCAGCGCGAGATCGCTGAGCGGTTCCCCGAGGACCACCGGCGTTGGCGCGCCCAGGAGCCGTTGCAGCACTCCGAGATCGAGACTTGGGGCGAGCTGCACCGGCGTACATCCGAGGCCGTGCGGGACATCGTCGAGTCGAACGTCGAGGGGACCGCGATCGTGGTCTGCCACGGCGGTTCGGCGCGCCAGATCATCGGCGGGATCCTCGATTGGGAGGAGACGCCGACCAGCAGCCTCTCGGGCATGGACAACGCGCATTGGGCCGAGCTGCGGCGGATGCGTTCGGGCAAGTGGCGCATGTACGGGTACAACCTGGGTGTCCCGGCCCCGCACACGATCGGGTCGAGTCCGCTTGCGAAGGGCCAGCAAGCCGGCCGCTAGCGGCCGCTCCGGGACTCGGAACGCTGGACTGGCCTCGCCCGGGGGTCGTAGGCTTCGAACGAGGTGCAACCGCACCGCGTTCGGAGGCGTCAAACCGGCATGAACACGCAGACATCCCGCAACAGACGATTCGCTAGCCTGACCGGCCCGCTGGTCGGTGCGCTCATGCTGGCCGTGCTCGCCGCGTGCGGTTCGGGCGAGGGCGGCACCGACGACCCCACATCCGCGCCCGCGACGACGTCGCCGACCGAACCGACCACCTCGCCTGAGGCGACCGCGACCGAGGAGAGCCCCGTGCCCGAGGAGACCACCCCGTACCTCGACCCGTCGATGGGCGAGACGTCGAAGCCCGGTTCAGCCTCGCAGACGACCATCACCGGGACGGTCGAGTCGGGCGTCGAATCGGGCTGTCTCGTGCTCGAACATGACGGGACGCTGTACGGGGTCTTCGGGAATTTCGACTCGTCGGTCGTGTACGCGGGTGCGAAGGTCACGCTGCACGGCAAGGTCGAAAAGGACATGATGTCGACGTGTCAGCAGGGGACGCCGTTCGTGGTGGAGGAAGCCGAAACCGCGGATTAGGTAATGTGGCCGCGTGACAGTCGTCGTCGTTACCGATTCCACTTCGGCCCTTCCTGAGCCGCTGCGCGCCGCGCACGGCTGCCTGACGGTGCTCGGGATCCCGGTGCTGGTCGGCGGCGCGGAGCACCGCGAAGGCGAGGACATCGGCGGCGAGGCGATCCTGCGGGCGTTGCGGGAGGGCCAGGAGGTCACGACCTCGGGTCTGCCGCCGGAGGAGCTTCGGGCGGTGTACACGCGGCTGCTGGACGGGGGCGCGAGCGGGATCGTCTCGGTGCATCTGTCCGGGCGGCTGTCGGGGACGGTGGCGGCCGCGGAGGCCGCGGCGGCGGGGTTCGGCGGCCGGGTCGCAGTGGTCGATTCGCTGGGCGCGGGCATGGGAGTCGGATATCCGGCGCTCGCGGCGGTGCAGGCGGCGGAGAAAGGCGCGGGTCTGCTGGCGGCGGCTGCGGCGGCACAGGTGGCGATCGGGCGGACGACGACGTACTTCTACTTGGACACCTTGGAGTTCTTGCGGCGCGGCGGGCGGATCAGCGCGGCGCGGGCGATCGTGGGCACGGCGTTGTCGGTGAAGCCGATTCTGGGTGTGGAAGACGGGCGCATCGACGTCGTGGAGAAGGTGCGCACGCCGACGCGCGGGCTGCAGCGCCTTGCGGCGCTCGCGGTGGCAGACGCCGGCGAGGCGGAAGTCGAGATGACGGTGCACCACCTGGGAGCGGAACGACGGGCCGAGGCCTTGGCGGGATGGCTGCAGGAACGATTCGAAGGCCGGCTGCAGCGCATGGACGTGACCGAGGTCGGTGCGGCGATAGGGGCCCATTGCGGCCCGGGCCTGGTCGGAGTCATCACCCGAAGACTGGCGTAGGCGGCGGCCCGCGCGGTGCGTTTCAGTTGCGAATTATGGCTTCTCGGATCGGCTTCGTCCACAGTTATTGGACTTATCCACAGGGTTGATTCGGTTATCCACAGGCCGAAAAAAATCGCAGTCACGGCCGTTTCCTTCGCTCGTTGAGCCCGGTATGGAACGCGAACTGCCACCCGATTCCGCCGCTCTCGCCGCGCGTCTCCGGATGCGGCTCAACGAGCCCGCAGACGGACCCGAGGTCTGCAAGGAGACCGTCGACGCCGACAGCGGCGAGGCCGCACCGGAACCCGCCCTGCAACGGCCGCCCGTCCGGCGCTTCGACGAGCGCCTGGAGCGCCTCCAGAACCGCCTCGGCCTCTCGCACCTCAACCGGTGGGTCCTGGTCATCGTCGCGCTGCTGACCGCCGCGGTCGGGCTCTCGGTGACCCTCCTGTCCTGGCCCGACTCGAAACCTGACGCCACCGTCCCGACCGCACCACTCGACGCCACCACCACCGAAGCGCCGACGATCATCGTCTCCGTCGCGGGTGCGGTCAACGAACCCGGGATCGTGGAACTCCCGGCCGGAGCGCGGGTCGCCGACGCCATCGAGGCCGCGGGCGGGCTGACCGACGGCGCCGACCCCGGATTCCTCAACCTCGCGCGCGTTGTGGCCGACGGCGACCTTGTGGCCGTCCCTGACGCGGCGGCCTCCGAAGCGGCGGCCCCGGCTCCCGGCGGCGACTCCGCCGGAGGCCTGGTGAACATCAACGTCGCCGGTGCCGCCGAACTCGACGCGCTCAACGGCATCGGCCCGGTCCTCGCCGAGCGGATCATCGAGTACCGCGGAGCCAACGGCAGCTTCCAATCGCTCGACGAACTGTCCGAAGTCTCCGGGATCGGCGCAGCCCTGCTCGAGCAGCTCCGCGACCAGGTGACGCTATGAGGCGCGCAGCGACCCGGAGGTGGGGTCCTTGAGTTACGAGTTCGCGCTGCGGCCCCCGCCTTCCGAAGTGGTCCGGCGGGACTGGCGACTGCCGCTCGTCGCCGCCGGGGTGTGGGCGGCGGCGCTGGCGGGCCTGTACGGCACGGTCGTCAGCGGCCTGGTGCTCGCCGCCGGGTGCGTGATCCTCGTCGTTCTGGGGCGCAAGTGGGATCACGGCGTCGTGGCGGCCGTCGCCACGGTCGCATTCGGCGGGTTTCTTGGCGCGGGCGTCACCACGGTGCATGTCGCGGTCCGCGACAATGCCGACCTCGCCTCACTGACCGCCGCTGAGGCACATGGGGAGGCCGAGCTCGTGCTGCACGCTGCGCCGAAACCATCCACGCGCCGCCCGGAACTGGTCACCGCCACTGCCCGACTGCATGCGTTCACCGCCGATGGCATCGCTCTCGAGGGGCACTGGCAGGTGCTCCTGGTCGCCAGCGGCGAGGAGTGGGCTACGGCGACCGCCGGGCAGCGGCTGACCGTTCCCGCCGTGCTTCGCGAAGCCGATGTGGGTCGACTTACGGCCGCGGTGGTCAGTGCCCGCGGTCCTCCCGAATTCGTCGAGGCTTTGCCGCCGCCGCACCGGGTCGCGGCCCATGTGCGTGAACGGCTTGCGACCGCGGTCGAGGCAGTGCCGCAGCCCGAGGCGGGACTGATTCCCGCACTCGCGGTCGGCGACACGTCCATGATGGATCCCGAACTGGCCGCCGACTTCCGATCGACCGGCCTGGTCCACCTCGTGGTGGTCTCCGGCTACCACTTGAGTCTGGTGGTCGGGGCGGTACTGGCGGTCGCGTTGGCGTTCCGGGCCGGTCCTCGCGGCCGAGTGCTCGCCGGAGCGGTCGCGATCGCGGCAATCGTGATCGTGGCCGGTCCCCAGCCGAGCGTGCTGCGGGCCGCGGTCATGGCGGGCATGACGTTGCTGGCGTTGGCCGCCGGTCGGCCTCGGGCGGCGATGCCCGCGTTGGCGACCGCGGTCCTCATGGTGGTGCTGGCGGACCCGGACATGGCCGCGCACGCGGGGTTCGCACTTTCGGTGGCCGCGTGCGTCGGGTTGCTGTTCTTGGCGTTCCGATGGGCGCGGCCGCTGGAACACCGCGGGTGGCCGCGACCGGTGGCGCTGGCGGTGACGATTCCGCTGGCGACGCAGGTGGCGGTCACACCGCTGCTCGTGGGGCTCGGCAGCGGGGTGAGCCTGGTGTCGGTCCCAGTGAACGTGCTGGCGGCGCTGGTGGCCGCGCCGGTCGTA
>DATABR010000114.1:0-12403 GCA_036259435.1 Glycomyces sp. | reverse complement strand
CGGGACCGCCGCCGCGACGACCAGGAGGAAGACGTTCAGCAGGCTCCGCAGGACCCACACCGTCCGCAGCCGCCGGGACATCGGCTGCCATTCGACGCCGCCCGGCCACAGGTCCCATACGGGGGTCGCTCTCGCGTTCATGGCTCGATCATTCCATTGTTTTCGAAGGCGGCACCGCTTCGGTCTCGCAAGGGAATCCGCGCGCGGTGAGGAAGCCGCGCAGCGTGGCGAGGTGCTCCTCGCAGGCGGCCCACCGCTTCACGCGGTCGACGCTGTGCAGGCGCGGGTTGCGCCACAGCAGCATCCAGGCGGCGTCACGGCGGCAGCCCCGGGCGGAGCAGGTGGGCGTGTCGGCATCGGGGGTCACCCTGCGATTGTGCTCGCACCGCGGCCTCAGCCGTGGCGGGGCCACACGGCTGTGTCGATGAACGCTTCCACGGCCTCGATCACGTCCGCGAGGGCGTGCGCCGAGTCGACCAGCGGCCGGCCCCGGATGAACATGCCGTGGTCGGCTCCGCGGACCTCGCACACGTCGCCGGGCAGGTCCTTGGCGAGGGCCTTGTTCCACGCCGGGTCCGCGCTACCGCCCACGAGCAGGAACGGCGCGGTCGCGCGGCGCAGCGCCTGCACGATCGGGTAGTGCTGCAGCAGCGGCGTGAACCAGACCGCCGGGAGCCCGTGGTGGGCGGCCAGCACCGCCGCGGCCGTGCCGAGCGACTTGCCGACCAAGAGCGGCGGGTCATCGTTGTGCACGCGGTCGAGCACCGCTTCGGTCTGCTCGCACACGCCCTCGATCATGGTCTGCTCGTCGGCGGCGAGCCGGTCCACGTCCTTCCACTTGACCGGATATGTGTGCGCACCACGCGATTGCAAGGCCACATGGGCGAACATCAGTAGGGGCCCTTGGACGCTGTAGTTGCGTCCGGGGAGCAGGAGGGCCTGGCGGCGACGTGGCATGAGAGGAATTCTAGGCCCGGGAGGCGAACTCGGCCGCCCCGGATTTCGGGCACGAAAGAGCCGCACGACCACGGGGGAAGTCGTGCGGCTTGGGGAAAGCATAGCGCTCCGACATTTAGCAGCAACGGATTGAATAGGCGCGGCGTGTCACGCTCTTGGGCAAATACCGCTTTCCACTTTGCCGCAGCACCGTCGTGGCAGTGTAGACTCCCTGCGCCGCAAGGGGTTCGAGGTAAACTGTCGGGTTCCCGACAAATAGCGGTGCAGGAGGGCCGCGCGGGTCCGTCCGGGCTCCTGCCATCCTCGATGCGGCGAATTAGTATCGACAGCACCAGACCGAACGCGCGTGAAGGAGCCGACATGGGATCACCCGAGGCCGATCGTCCGACCCCGGCCGAGAACGCCGCCTTGCTGGAGAAGGCGCTGTTCGAGATCAAGAAGGTCATCGTCGGCCAGGACGCCTTGGTGGAGCGCATGTTCGCCGCGCTGCTGGCCCGCGGGCACTGCCTCATCGAGGGCGTGCCCGGCGTCGCCAAGACCCTCGCGGTCGAGACCATGGCCCGCGTCGTCGGCGCCGAGTTCCAACGCATCCAGTTCACGCCCGACCTGGTGCCCGCCGACATCGTCGGCACCCGCATCTACCGCCAGTCGTCCGAGTCCTTCGACGTCGAGCTCGGCCCCGTCTACACCAACTTCGTGCTCGCCGACGAGATCAACCGCGCCCCCGCCAAAGTCCAGTCCGCGATGCTCGAGGTCATGGCCGAGGGCCGCATCTCCATCGGCGGCCAGACCCACGTGCTCCCCAAACCGTTCCTGGTCATGGCCACGCAGAACCCGATCGAACAGGAGGGCGTCTACGCGCTGCCCGAAGCACAGCGCGACCGCTTCCTGTTCAAGGTGAACGTCGGCTACCCCACCGATGCAGAGGAGCGCGAGATCGTCTTCCGCATGGGCGTGGACTCGCCTGTGCCCGACCGGATCCTCGACACCGACGACCTCCTGCGCCTCCAGCAGGCCTCCGACGGCGTGTTCATCCACAATGCCCTCGTCGACTACGCGGTGCGCATCGTCATGGCCACCCGCAACCCTGCCGCCGCGGGCCTGGGCGGCATCAGCCACCACATCCAGTACGGAGCCAGCCCGCGCGCCTCCCTCGGCCTCATCCGCGCCACCCGAGCCATCGCGCTCCTGCGCGGCCGCGACTACGCCCTCCCGCAGGACCTCGACGACATCGCCCCCGACGTGCTGAGGCACCGCCTGGTGCTCTCCTACGACGCCATGGCCGACGGCATCAGCGCCGACCAACTCGTCGGGCAGCTCCTCGCGGCCGTCCCCGCCCCCACCGTGTCACCGCGCCAGGACGCCGCGCCGCGCCCAGCGGTCGAGAACCACCAATCGCCCCAGCCCCAGCAGCCCGGAGCCTGGTAGCCGCGTGAACGTCGCCGACCTGCGCGCCCTCGACCGCCTGCAGCTGAACGTCACCCGCCGCCTTGACGGACTGCTCCACGGCGACTACCTGGGCCTGCTGCCGGGGCCCGGCTCCGAGGCCGGCGAGGCCCGCGAGTACCGGGCCGGGGACGACGTGCGCCGCATGGACTGGCCCGTGACCGCGCGGACCACCGTCCCGCACGTGCGCACCACCATCGCCGACCGCGAACTCGAGACTTGGCTGGCCGTCGACCTCTCCCCGAGCCTTGATTTCGGCACCGTCGGCATGCTCAAGCGCGAGCTCGCCGAGGGCGCGGTCGCCGCCTTCGCCTACCTCGCCGGACGCGGCGGCAACCGCATCGGCGCGGTCGTCACCGAAGGCGGCCCCGCCAAGGCCATCCCGCCCCGGCCCGGCCGCGGAGGCGCCCGCTCGCTCCTGCGCGCCGTCACCACCCTCCCGCGCGGCGAAGGCGCCGGGGACCTCGCCGACCTCATCGACCGCACCCGCCGCCACGCCCGCCGCCGCGGCCTCGCGATCGTCATCTCCGACTTTCTCGAAGACGAGGACGCTCCGAGCGACTGGTCCCGCGAACTGCGCCGCCTCGCCGTGCGCCAGCAGGTGCTGTGCGTCGAGGTCCTCGACCCGGCCGAGCTCGCGCTCCCCGACGTCGGCGTGCTCGACCTGATGGACCCCGAGACCGGCGCGACCGTCGAGGTTCAGACCGGCAACGCCCGCTTCCGCGCCCGCTACGCCGAAGCCGCCGCCCAGCAGCGCGCCCGCATCGCCGCCGGGATCCGCTCCGGCGGCGCGGCCCACCTGCGCCTTTCCACCGGATCGGACTGGCTGCGCGACATCGCCGCGTTCATCGCCCAGCGCCGCCACCTCGCGGCCTACCGGTGACGCCCATCCGCCGACACCGCGCCTTCCAACGACACAAGGAGAACCGTTGATCCGCCTGCTCGAACCGATGTGGCTCCTGGCGCTCATCCCCGTCGCCGCGCTCGCCGCGGTCTACATCTGGGCCCAGTTCGCCCGCAAGCGGATCGCGGTCAAATTCGCCAACGCCTCGCTGCTGGCGAAACTGGTGCCGAAGCTCCCCGGCTGGCGCCGCCACCTCCCCGCCGGGCTCCTCGTCATGGCGCTGGCCGTGCTCGTGGGCGGCATGACCCGTCCGGCCGTGGACGTGGACGACCCGCAGGAGCGGGCCACGGTCATCCTCACCATCGACGTCTCGCTCTCGATGATGTCCGAGGACGTGGCGCCCAATCGGATCGATGCGGCGAAGACCGCCGCGGCCGACTTCGCCGCCGAGCTCCCCGAGCAGTACAACCTCGGCCTGGTCGCCTTCGCCGGGTACAGCTCGATCGTCGTCTCACCCACCAAGGACCACGGCCAGGTCGTCTCCGCGATCAACGGCCTGACCCTCGCCGAGGCCACCGCGACCGGCGACGCCGTGTTCACCTCGCTCCAGGCGGTCCAGCAGGTCCCCGCCGACGCCGACGGCAACCTCGCCCCGGCCCACATCCTGCTGATGTCCGACGGCTACCGCACCGCCGGGCGCAGCGTGGAGGAGGCCGCCGAGGCCGCCTCCGCGGCCAACGTGCCGGTCTCCACGGTCGCCTTCGGCACCGACGAGGGCGTCATCGAACTCGACCAGGAGCTGGTGGCCGTGCCCGTCGACCGCGAGGCTCTCAGCGGACTCGCAGAGAACACCGGGGGCACCTACCACGAGGCCGCCTCGATCGACGAGCTCCGCGCCGCCTACGAGGACATGGGCTCCTCGCTCGGACACGAGACGGTCGCCAAGGACATCGCCCAGTGGTTCATCGGCTCCGCGATGATCCTCCTGTTCACCGCCGCCGGACTCAGCCTCGCCTGGACCTCCCGCCTCACTTAGGGCAAAAGCTTGCCGCGTGAGGCGAGTGCCACACGGTCCGTGAAGGCCCCTTCGTGACCGCAGGGGCGCGTCGCTACGATCGTCGGTGGCTTCGTACAAAGAACATGAGGGAGTTCGAACAATGGCGCGCACGGTCCTCGTCACCGGAGGCAATCGCGGGATCGGTCTCGCTATCGCCCAGGCCTTCGCGGCCCAAGGCGACAACGTCGCCGTCACCCACCGCGGCACCGGCGCTCCCGACGGCCTCTACGGCGTCCAGTGCGACATCACCGACACCGCCTCGGTCGACGCCGCGTTCACCGACATCGAAGGCAAATTCGGCCCCGTCGAGATCCTCGTCGCCAACGCCGGCATCACCGACGACACCCTCCTGCTGCGCATGAGCGACGAGCAGTTCGAGCGCGTCATCGACACGAACCTCAAGGGCGCCTGGCGCGTCGCCAAACGCGCCTCCTCGAAGATGCTGCGCGCCAAGGCAGGACGCATGATCTTCATCTCCTCGGTCGTCGGCCTCTACGGCAACGCCGGGCAGACCAACTACGCCGCCTCCAAGGCCGGCCTCGTCGGCCTCGCCCGCTCGATCACCCGCGAACTCGGCTCGCGGGGTATCACCGCGAACGTCGTCGCCCCCGGCTTCGTCCAGACCGACATGACCGACGCGCTCCCCGAGGCCCAGCGCAAGGCCTACCTCGACTCCATCCCCGCCAAGCGCTTCGCCGCCCCCGAGGAGATCGCCGGGGCCGTCACCTGGCTCGCGGGCGAGCACGCCGCCTACGTCAACGGCGCGGTCATCCCCGTCGACGGCGGCCTCGGCATGGGCCACTAAGGCCAGCGGCAACAGTATTCTCAAGCACCGATAACGACGACGGAGGAACAGATGACTGGAATCTTGGACGGCAAACGACTGCTCATCACCGGGGTGATCACCGAGCAGTCCCTCGGCTTCGGCGTGGCGAAGTACGCGCAGGAGCAGGGCGCCGAAGTGGTCCTCACCGGATTCGGACGCATGTCCCTGGTCGAGCGCATCGCCAAGAAGCTCCCCAAGCCGGCCCCGGTCATCGAACTGGACGTGACGGACACCGAGCAGCTCGAAGGCCTCGCCGCGAAGGTCCGCGAGCACGTGGACGGCATCGACGGCGTCCTCCACGCCATCGCCTACGCCCCGCCCTCGGCGCTCGGCGGGAACTTCCTGAACACCCCGTGGGAGGACGTCGCGACCGCGATCCAGGTCTCGGCCTTCTCGTACAAGTCGCTGGCGACCGCCTGCCTGCCGCTGATGGAGAACGGAGGCTCCATCGTCGGCCTCACCTTCGACGCGAGCCAGGCCTGGCCGGTCTACGACTGGATGGGCGTCGCCAAGGCCGGCCTCGAGTCCGCCAACCGCTACCTCGCGCGCGACCTGGGCCCCAAGGGCATCCGCGTCAACCTCGTGTCCGCGGGCCCGCAGCGCACCATGGCCGCCAAGTCCATCCCCGGCTTCGAGGCCTTCGAGGAGGCCTGGACCAAGCGCGCGCCCCTCGGCTGGTCCCTGACCGACGCCGAGCCGGTGGCCAAGGCCTGCACGGCGCTCCTGTCCGACCTGTTCCCAGCCACCAGCGGCGAGATCCTGCACGTCGACGGCGGCTTCCACGCCGTCGGGGTCGAGCGCACCGAGCAGTAGCGGAGCCGCCGGGTCCATGAACAACACTGTGATGAACGGCCCTTCCCATCAGGGCCTTGCCAACAACGGCTACGACGCGGTCCTCCTCGTCTCCTTCGGGGGGCCGGAAGGCCCCGGTGACGTGCTGCCGTTCCTGCGCAACGTCACCCGCGGCCGCGGCATCCCCGATGAGCGCCTGGCCGAAGTCGCCGAGCACTACTACCACTTCGGTGGCGTCTCGCCGATCAACCAGTGGTGCCGCGAGGTCATCGACGCACTGCGCCACGAGTTCCGCACGATCGGCATCGACCTGCCGATCTACTGGGGCAACCGCAACTGGCCGCCGATGCTCGTCGACGCGGTCACCCAGATGACCGGCGACGGCGTCAAGCGCGCCCTCGCGCTGTGCACCAGCGCCTACGGCTCCTACTCCTCGTGCCGCCAGTACGTGGAGGACATCAACGCCGCCCGCGCCGCCGTCGGCGAGAGCGCGCCCGTGATCGACAAGATCCGCCACTTCTTCGACCACCCCGGCTTCGTCGGCGGCTTCGCCGAGCAACTGCGCAGAAGCCTCGACCGGATCGAGGACCAGTCGAAGACCCGCGTGGTCTTCACGGCCCACTCGATCCCCAGCGTCTCGGAGGAGTGCTCGGGCCCTGAAGGCGCGCGCTACTCCGACCAGGTCGCCGAGGCCGCCGCGCTCGTCGCCGAGCACGCCGGCTGGAGCGGGCCGTTCGACGTGGTCTGGCAGTCCCGCTCGGGCCCGCCGTCGATGCCGTGGCTCGAACCCGACGTCAACGACCACCTCAAAGTGCTCGCCGCCAAAGGCGTCGACACCGTCGTGGTCAGCCCCGTCGGCTTCCTCTCGGACCACATCGAGGTCCTGTGGGACCTCGACAACGAAGCCAAGGACACCGCCGCCGAACTCGGCCTGCGCTACCTGCGCGCCGGCACGCCCTCGGTCGGCGCCGACATCGCCGGCATGTTCAGCGAGCTCGTGGCCGAACGCGTCCAAGGCGCGCCGCTGCGCCGCCTCGGCAGACTCCCCGTCTGGGACCCCACCGTCGAAGGCTGCTGCCCAGCACGCAGGCCCCCGGCACCCGAGAAATACCGGGGACGCTGAGTCGCCCCGGGCCCGCGCACCCCACCCGTTCCACGACTCGGTGCGCGGGCCCGGCACCGGAATCACCACAGATGGCACCCGCGTGACATCCTTGTAGTGTGGACTCCGTTTTCTTCTGGATCATCGCCGCTGTGATCCTCGGCGTGGCCGAACTCTTCACCGGCACCCTGGTCCTCGCCATGGTCGCCGGCGGGGCCGCCCTCGCGGGGATCGCCGCCGCCGTCGGCGCCCCGTTCTGGGTCCAGGCGCTCCTCTTCGGCGTGGGCTCCGTCGCCTCCATCTGGGGCGTGCGCCCCTTCATCAAGCAGGCGATCGCCTCCGACGACCGCAAGGACGACAGCCCCCGCTCCTTCGGCACCCGCGCCATCGAAGGCGCCGAAGCCCACGTCGTCGAGACCGTCGACCTCTCCGGTGGCCTCGTCGAGATCGCCGGCGACAACTGGACCGCCTACCCCCTTGAACCCGACCAGGTGCTGGAACCCGGCGACAGCGTGACGGTGGTAGAAATCAAGGGAGCCACCGTCATCGTCTGGAAGCAGCGTTGACACGACCGCTTACGGTGTGGTCGCGTCGGCCCGACGCAGACACCGACCGAGCCATTACAAGCCCGCCGATCCGCCAGACAACTGGAGGCTAGAACACCATGGACCCACTTGGCATACTCCTGCTGATCGTCGCGTTCTTCCTGATCATCGTGCTCTTCCGATCGATCAAGATCGTGCCGCAGCAGTGGAACTACATCATCGAGCGCCTCGGCAAGTACCGCCGCACGCTCGAACCGGGGCCGCGGCTGCTCGTCCCCTTCGTCGACAACGTCCGCGCCAAAGTGGACCTGCGCGAGCGCGTCGTCAACTTCCCGCCCCAGCCGGTGATCACCGCCGACAACCTCGGGGTGCAGATAGACACCGTGCTGTACTACATCATCACGCAGCCCACCTCCGCGGTGTACAACATCGACGACTACCTCGCGGGCGTCGAGCAGCTCACCACCACCACGCTCCGCAACGTCGTCGGCTCCATGGACCTGGAGAAGACGCTCACCAGCCGCGAGGAGATCAACGCCCGCCTCGCCGCCGAGCTCGACAAGGCCACCGACAAGTGGGGCCTCAAGGTCACCCGCGTCGAGCTGCGCTCCATCGAACCGCCGCTGAGCATCCGCGACGCCATGGAGAAGCAGATGCGCGCCGAGCGTGACCGCCGCGCCGCGATCCTCACCGCCGAGGGCACCAAGCGCTCGGCGATCCTCATGGCCGAGGGCGAGCAGCAGTCCGCCGTCCTCCGAGCCAAGGGCGAGCGCGACGCCGAGGTGCTCCGCGCCGACGGTCAGGCCAAGGCCATCCAGACGGTGTTCGCGGCGATCCACAACGCCAAGCCCACCGACCGGCTCCTGACCTACCAGTACCTCCAGAAGCTGCCCGAGATCGCCCAGGGCAGCGCCAACAAGGTCTGGGTCATCCCCGCCGAGCTCACCAAGGCCCTCGGCGGCATCGGCAGCGCCTTCGGCAGCGCCCCCGACGCCGCCCCGGTCGAAGAGGAAGAGGTCGAGGTCGACACCAGCGCCCTCGAACTCGACGACGAGGCCGCCAAGGCCCTCGAAGCGGCCCAGCAGGCCGCCCGCGAGGTCCAGGACATCGGCGAAGGCAAGGCGCGCGACCAGCTGCCGCCCGCGCCGGCGTAAGACGACGTGACGCCCGGGTCAGCTGACGCAGCCGACCCGGGCGTTTCGCGTCCCATGGGGGAGAATCCTGGAGTGCCCGACGTAATCGAGATCGCCGACCCCGCCGACGAACGCCTGGGCGACTACCGAGCCCTGACCGACCTGGCCCTGCGCACCCGCCTCGAGCAGCCGCACGGCCTGTTCATCGCCGAGGGCCACCAGGTCATCGGCCGGGCCCTGCGCGCCGGGTACCGGATGCGTTCGATGCTCATCGACACCAAACGCGCCCACCAGCTCGCGCACCTGGCCGAAGACGCCCCCTGCTACACCGCCGGACCGGACGTCCTCGAATCGGTGACCGGATTCCACGTGCACCGGGGCGCGCTGGCCTCCTTCCACCGCAAACCGCTGCCCGCACCGACCGATCTCCTGGCGAACGTGAAACGCCTGGTCGTGTTGGAGGGGATCAACAACCACACCAACATCGGGGCGATCTTCCGCGTCGCGGCAGGGCTCGGCTTCGACGGCCTCCTGCTCGCTCCCGACTGCGCGGACCCGCTGTACCGGCGCAGCGTGCGCGTGAGCATGGGGGAGGTGTTCGCGGTGCCGTACGCCTACCTCCAGCCCTGGCCGAGCGGCCTGGCGCAGGTCCGCGACTCCGGCTTCACGCTGCACGGCCTGAGCCCTTCGCACGGCGCGATCGACATCGGCACGGTGAGCGCCGCTGAGCGCGCACGCCCGGCCTTGATGTTCGGCGCCGAGGGCCCGGGCCTGACGAAGGCCGCGCTGGAGGCGTGCGACCGCACGGTCGTGATCCCGATGCACGCGGGCGTCGATTCGCTGAACGTGGCGGCGGCGACGGCGGTGGCCTGCTGGGAGCTGTCGCAGCCGACGCCGCGCTAGAGGCTGACGGTGGCGAACTCCGACTCGCAGGGCGGGCCCCAGGTGTAGGAGAACCGCAAGGCGTCCAACTCGAGATGAGCAGCGAACGCCGTGTGCGTCTGGACTTCAACAGGATCGGTTTCCACCGGGTGACGGCACAGTCCAAGAGGTCCGCCCTCATGGTCGCGCATGGCAGCGTAGAGCCGCTCAGTGGAGACGGGCGACTCCTTGGAAAGCAACGTCTCCATACGATCGCAGCGGTGATACGTAGAGACCCGCCCGGTCTCGAGCCAACTCTGGTAGACCCCCAGCGCGTCAGGATCTCGGAAATGGTTGGTATGCACCAAAGGTGATGGACCGTCCTGATAGATCACCCGTGACCCGAGAGGCGAGGTCTCGATAGTCGCCACGCCCGACGCCGAGCTCCCGACAAAGAAATTCGCCGAACAAGCAGGTCGAGGAGCAAGCGCGTGACCAACGGCCTCCGTGAACGTCCCGGACTGCAAGATTCGCCGAGTCCGAAGATGGAAGGGAACGGCATCAATCCGCCAGTCATCGGCGGAAGCACCAAGCCCGTTGACGCACAGGCCGATCCCTGCGGAGTTGAGCCCGATCTTGGCTCCGGCGACGCCGGCCTCGGTGAACCCGACGACCGTGGTCTCGCCGTGCTTCCATTGCAGGAGTGCGCCTTCGACACCGGTGAACCAGTCCCAGTTCTGCCCGATCTGCGTCCCACCGGAAGTGAAGACCCCGTCCGCTCCACCGAACGAAGTGCACTCGGACCGGATGCCGTCAGCAGTAGGCCGCCCGAACTCGCTCCAAGCGCTGTAGAGCAGCTCGTACCGCGCGTTCAGGAGGGCAATATCGAGCAGATGCTGCCCTGAACCCTCGGCGATCCCGTCCATGATCGCCCGGTAGGACGCGTCTTCCCTGGAGAAGAGGCCAAGAAATCGCTGCGAGCGCTCGGTGAGCTCGTCCTCCGGGATTCCGGAGGTGAGCATCCGGGAGCGGTAGACCGCGACATTGTTCGCGATCTGCTCGCGGAGCTGCTCGCCGTGCTGCCGGCCCTGTTGGTAAGGACTGCCCTGGAGATGCAGAAGGGGGAGTTCGCTCATGTGTGCCAGTGTGACAGAGGAGATATCGGGGCGCCACCGACATTCAGCGACCCATGAGGGCCTGCTCGACCTGCGAGTAGTGGATGGTCCACCACTTCACGAGCCCGGTCTGTCCGGGCAACAGGTGATCACAAGCGGAGTTGTGGCGCACGTAGTGCCACTCGATGACCCAATTATCCGTAAGCCGGTCCCACCAGAGCTGATGCGTGGCAAGCCCGATCTCAGGCTCTCCGACATCGAAGACGGACCGGTACCCTCCGGCGAAAGCGCGGATCCGATCACAATCGAGTCCGCGCTCATCTCCATAGGTGAAATAGAACACCGCGGCACGAGCCATCTCCCGCGCATACGACGATATGACCAAGCGGTCCCAGTCGAGAATGGCGGAGACGCGGTCGTCAGGTCCATGCAGGACGTTATGAGGATGCAAGTCTCCGTGGGTGTAACCCGTGTACTGAGGCAGCAGATCCGGAGGCCGCCGGTCGCCCAGACGAACGAGCAGACCCCGCTTCAACCGGAGCGTCTGCTCAGCAGTGGCCTCGAACCCGGTCTTGTCCCCACGGCCGGCAGCGACCAGGTCCAAGAGCCGGTCGACCTTCTGGAGAGCAGCCTCGGTAGTAGGAGGATTATCAGGCTTAGGAGCCCGGTCAGCAGGGATCGAAGCATGGAGCGTCCGGTGCAACCGCCCGATCACGGACCCGAGGTCCCGACAGACGTCACGCGACATGGACAAACCCGACCGGTGCCGCCCGCCGACCCAGGGAAAGACCCCGAACTCCTCGCCCTCGAGAAAGATCGTGGTGCGCCCGTCCCTGCTCAACACCGGCAAGACGACCGGCACCCCAGAGCCACCGAGCGTCTGCAGTACATGGAACTGAAACTGAAGCTCCGGTCCCGTCACATCCCGGAACAGCTTCAAGAGGTACGAACCAGAGGAAGTGTCCACCCGCCAGGACCGGTTCATGAGCCCGGTCTGCACCCGCTGCATCTGGTAGATCTGTCCGAGATCCCAATGTGTCAGCGCCGCGTCGGGGAGTCGAGGCGCGGTCACGGTCATGCCTCAAGCGTAGCCGCCGCCGACCCACCCGCCCGACCGCGAACCCCCCTTGCGCCCATCCCCGCACCATCGTGTAAAGTTTGGTCTCGTGCCGCTGAGGGCAACAAAAACCCACTAGCAGCCAAAACAAACTACATATACACTTCTGTGTGCACGCGCGAGTGGCGGAATGGCAGACGCGCTAGCTTGAGGTGCTAGTGTCCTACTAATGGACGTGGGGGTTCAAGTCCCCCCTCGCGCACAGAACAAAGGCCCTGGTAACAGGGCCTTTTTTGTGTCCTCCGGCGACGATTTCGGCCCCCGGCGGAAAGACCGCCGAGGGCCGGAACGAGCCAATTTACGAGCCATTTGGCGCGGTCTTTCGTCGTCGAGGAACCCCTTCCCGAACGTCCCGTCGAGAATCTCGGCCCCTTTGGTGATGACCGGCCGGAGCTGGTGCCGGTAGACCGTCCGCGTCGTCGTCGTATTGGCATGCCCGACAAGGTCGGCGATCAATTCCTCCGAGGCACCCGAGTCGGACATGAGCGAGACGAACGAGTGCCGCAGTTCCCGTGGCGTCCAACTGCCTGGGATCTCGGCTTTGCGTATGACAGCGCGAAACTGGTCGCGGAAGACCTGCGCCTGTTGCGCCGTGTCGTAGCGGGTGC
>DATABR010000113.1:0-2861 GCA_036259435.1 Glycomyces sp. | reverse complement strand
GTCAGGCCGACGTCGTCGAGCCCCTCCAGCAGCCGCCACCGGGTGTAGTCGTCGATCTCGAACGGCACCGTCCGTTCCCTGCCCGCCCTCGCCTCTGCATACCGGACCTCCCGGGCCTGCAGGTCGACGGTCACCTCGGTGGCGGGGTCTGCCTCGACCAGAGACCAGAGCCGTTCGACGACGTCCTGGTCGACCTCTCCGGCGAGGAGGCCGGCCTTCCCGGAGTTCCCTCGGAAGATGTCGGCGAACCGGCTCGACAGCACGGCCCGGAAGCCGTAGTCCATCAGGGCCCAGACGGCGTGCTCGCGGGAGGAGCCGGTTCCGAACTCGGTACCGGTGACCAGGATCGTGGCCTTGCGGTACTCCTCCTGGTTCAGCACGAACTTCTCGTCTTCGCGCCATTCGGCGAACAGGCCGTCCTCGAAGCCGGTCTTGGTGACCCGCTTGAGGTAGACGGCCGGGATGATCTGGTCGGTATCGACGTTGGAGCGCCGCAGCGGCGCGACGGTCCCGGTGTGGGTCGTGAACTTGTCCATGATTCCCTGCCCTTCTTACAGGTCGGCCGGGCTGGCGAGGCGTCCGGTGACGGCGGTGGCCGCGGCGACGGCCGGGCTGACCAGGTGGGTGCGCCCGCCCTTGCCTTGGCGGCCCTCGAAGTTGCGGTTCGAGGTGGAGGCGGCGCGCTGGCCGGGCGTCAGCTGGTCCGGGTTCATGCCCAGGCACATCGAACAACCCGCGAAGCGCCAGTCGGCGCCGGCCTCGATGAAGACCTTGTCGAGGCCTTCGGCCATCGCCTGCTCGCGCACTTTGGCCGAGCCGGGCACGACCATCATGTTGACGCTCTCGGCGACCTTGCGGCCCTTGATGACCTCGGCGGCGGTGCGCAGGTCCTCGATGCGGCCGTTGGTGCACGAGCCGAGGAAGACCACGTCGACGGCGACTTCGCGCATCGGCGTGCCGGCCTCGAGGCCCATGTACTCCAAGGCGCCCGCGGCGGCGGTGCGCGCGCTCGGGTCCGCGAAGTCGGCCGGGTTCGGCACGTTGCCGGAGAGCTCGACGCCCTGCCCGGGGTTGGTGCCCCAGGTGACGAACGGGCTCAGGGAGGCCGCGTCGATGACGATCTCCTTGTCGAAGACGGCGTCCTCGTCGGTCGTGAGGCTCTGCCAGTACTCGACGGCCGCGTCCCAGTCCTCGCCCTGGGGCGCGTGCGCGCGGCCCTGGACGTAGTCGTAGGTCTTCTGGTCGGGCGCGATGAGCCCGGCCTTGGCGCCCCACTCGATCGACATGTTGCACACCGTCATGCGCCCTTCCATCGAGAGTTCCTCGATGGCCTGGCCGCGGTACTCGACGATGTGGCCCTTGCCGCCGCCGGTGCCGGTGAGGGAGATGATCTTGAGGATCAGGTCCTTGGCCGAGACGCCCTCGGGCAAGGACCCGTTGACGGTGACGGCCATGTACTTCGGCTTGGCCTGCGGCAGGGTCTGCGTGGCGAGCACGTGCTCGACCTCGCTGGTGCCGATGCCGAACGCGATCGAGCCGAACGCGCCGTGGGTCGAGGTGTGCGAGTCGCCGCAGACGACGGTCATCCCGGGCTGGGTGAGTCCCAGCTGGGGTCCCACGACGTGGACCACCCCCTGGTTGTCGTCACCGAGGGAGTGGATGCGGACGCCGAACTCCTCGCAGTTGGCGCGGAGCGTCTCGATCTGCTTGCGGCTGGTGGGGTCCGCGATGGTGAAAAGGTTGTCGGTGGGCGTGTTGTGGTCTTCGGTCGCGATCGTCAGATCGGTCCGGCGGACCTTGCGCCCCGCCACGCGCAGGCCGTCGAAGGCTTGGGGGCTGGTCACCTCGTGGAGGAGGTGCAGGTCGATGTAGAGCAGGTCAGGCTGTTGGCCGCCCGTGCGTACCACGTGGGCGTCCCAGACCTTTTCGGCGAGGGTCCGCGGTCGCGTTCCCTCGGCTTCGTGTGGTGTACGTGACATCTCTGTTCCCAGTCGTTGGACTTCTCGGTATATGGGAGGTAGTGTTCAGCTCGTGAGAACGAATACTATCAGCGGAGTCGGCGTACTCGACAAGGCGGTGCTGATCCTCACGGCTTGCACCAACGGCGCCAGCCTGGCTGAGCTCGTGCATGAGACGGGTCTGCCCAGGGCCACGGCCCACCGTCTCGCGCAGGCCCTTGAGGCCCACGAGATGCTGCAACGCGACCACGAGGGGCGCTGGCGCCCCGGCCCGAAGCTCGGCGAGCTCGCCGGGTCGACGGCCGACGTCTTGCTCAGCGCCGCCGAACCGGTCCTGAACCTCCTGCGCGACCAGACCGGAGAATCGACCCAGCTGTACCGCAGGCGGGCCGACGAGCGCATCTGCGTGGCCGCCGCCGAGCGCGCCTCCGGGCTGCGCGACACGGTGCCGGTCGGTGCGGCCCTGCCGATGACCGCCGGATCGGGCGCGCAGGTGCTGCTGGCGTGGGAGCCCCCCGAGGGCATCCTGCCGCTGCTGCCCAAGTGCCGATTCTCGTCCAAGACCCTCGCCGAGGTCCGCCGGCGCGGTTTCGCGCAGTCGGTCGCCGAGCGCGAGCCCGGCGTCGTCAGCGTCTCGGCCCCGGTGCGCGACAAGACCGGCCGCGTCGTCGCCGCGATCTCGGTGTCGGGCCCCATAGAGCGCCTGGGACGGCGCCCGGGGGACCGCCTCGGCATGGCGGTCATCCGCGCGGGCCAGAAACTCTCCGGCCTTTAACCCTTCATAGCGGCCCAACCGTTTTCGAACGCCGCGTCCACCCGAGCGAGATGCTTGGCGTGGGCGCGGTGTTCGCGTTCGAGGAGGGCCGAGTCGGGGGCGTGCTCCTCCAGGTACCGGATCGCGAC
>DATABR010000112.1:0-8838 GCA_036259435.1 Glycomyces sp. | reverse complement strand
GAGCAGCGTCGGCGCGCGCACGTCGGACAGGTCGTCGTAGGCCAAGTCGGGACGACCGCCTCGAGAGACGATCGCGTCGACTTCGACGCTCGGGAAGGTGGCCGCGGCGCTGCGCGCGGCCACCTTCCCGAGCGTCGAAGTCGACGCGATCGTCTCTCGAGGCGGTCGTCCCGACTTGGCCTACGACGACCTGTCCGACGTGCGCGCGCCGACGCTGCTCATCATCGGCGAACTCGACGACGCCGTGATGGGCGTCAACTACGACGCGCAGCGGGCGCTCGGCGGTGCCAGCCGCATCGCGATCGTGCCGGGTGCGGGCCACCTGTTCGAAGAGCCGGGAGCGCTGCGGGAGGTCGCCGAGCTCGCCAGGAAATGGTTCGCCGAGCACCTCTCGGGCGTCGCCCCGTCTTGAGTGCCTTGTTACGGCTTGCCCGCTCTGTCGAGAAGTTCGCGGACCTCGTCGTCCGTCGTCTGATCGAAACGCACGTAGGACTGCCCCACTGCCATGAACGGTTCGGGGTTGGCCGCGCAGACCAGGTCGTCGACGTCGCGCGCGAGCTCCCGGCAGACGTCCCGGGGTGCGGTAGGCACCGCGACCACCAATAGGGCGGGCCCGAGTTCACGGGCCGCCGCCACCGCGGCCTTCATCGTGGAGCCGGTCGCCAGGCCGTCGTCGACCAGCAGCGCCGTCTTCCCCGCCAGCTGCGGTGCGGGCCGGTCGCCGCGGTACGCCCGCTCGCGGCGGGCCAGTTCACCTCGCTCGCGGTCGGCCACCCGCTCCAGTTCGGCTTCCGAAACACCGAAGGCCCGCACGATGCGGTCGTCCACCACAATCGCGCCGCCGCTCGCGATCGCGCCCATGGCGAGCTCCTCGTGCCCGGGGACGCCGAGTTTGCGGACCGGGAAGACCTCCAACGGAGCCTCCAGCGCTGCCGCGACCTCGGCGGCGACCGGTACTCCGCCGCGCGGCAGCGCCAAGACCAGCACGTCGTCGCGGTGCTGGTAAGCGCCGAGCATCCCTGCCAGCGTTCGTCCGGCTGCGCGCCGGTCGGCGAACACCCCTTCGCGCATGCAGTGGAAATGCCCGCGACCCCGCCGGATAAACCGGCAGGGCCTGGAACGGCCCGCCGACAATCCCCGCGGAAGCGGGAAGCAACAACTCATCCGATCGGGCCCGTGACCGACCGTCGGCTCATCCCCCGTAAGCAAGGAACACCTCGTGGCCGTCTGCCTGACAAGCGACTGGTGAGGCGATCAGTTACGCAACAGGCTGCGGTGACTTGCGATACACGCAAATCGTCCAAATCACCGCGGCGGCCGTCGCGACCGCGTAGACGCCCAGCCCCAGGGTCATGCTGGCCAGGGTCACTCCGCCGATGGTCGCCAGAGCCGGCATCGCGCCGCCCGCGCCCATCTGGAGCGAGCCCATGAACGCAGACGCTGTGCCCGCGATCTGCGGCGGCTGCGAGGACATCGCGGCCGCGCCCGCGTTCGGGAAGAGAATGCCACAGCCGAGCATCATCAGGATGATTCCGATCGGGACCGTCCACAGGTTCTCGGCGCCAGCGAACTGCACTCCGGTGATCCACGCGACGCCGACCAGCGAGATCGAGATGCCCGCGAGCATGCGCTGGTCTGGCCGGCTCCGGTCGATCATGAGCATGTTCGCCTGGTTCCCGACCAGGAGCGCGAGCGTGCCCAGGGCGAACAGCAGCGAGTAGAACCCGGCGGAAGCGCCCAGTTCCTCCTGCGCGATGAAGCTGAACGTCGAGACGTACGTGAACAGCATCGAGAAGTTCATGATCACCACGAGCGTGGGCGCGATGAAGCGGGCGTCGCGCAGTAGCACGGCGAGCGTGGATCCGAACTCGCGCAGGCCCATCGCGCGGCGCTCCTCGGCCGGGAGGCTCTCGGGCAGGAGCCGCCAGACCAGGAAGGTCGACAGCACGGACAGCACCGCCATGAACAGGAAAACCAACTGCCAAGGGCCGAACCGGATCAGCTGCGCTCCGACGATCGGGCCGAGCATCGGTGCGAGCATCGTGACGAACATCATCTTGGAGGTGAAGCGGGTCATGTCGTCGCCTTGGAAGTGGTCGCGAATGACCGCGCGGGCGACCACGACGCCGGCCGCGCCGCTGAGGCCTTGGACGAATCGCATGGCGATGAGCAGGTCCGCGCTGGTCGCCACCGCGCACACGAGCGAGGTGAGCGTGAAGACGCTCATGCCGATGAGCAGCGGTTTGCGCCGTCCGAAGCGGTCGGAGAGCGGACCGATGAACGCCTGGCCGATGCCCATGCCGATCATCATCGACGTCAAGGTCAACTGGATGCGGCTCTCTGGGGTGCCGAGCGCGTCTGCCATCTCGGGGAACGCCGGAAGGTAGAGGTCGATGGCGATGGGCGCCGTCGCCGAGAGCGCGCCGAGCACGAACACCATCGTGGCGATGAACCGTCGCGAGTGTCTGGACGCGGCGACGGGCGGCATGAAAGCAGCAGCAGACACAGTGATCCCAACCAAAGGCTCGCGGGGCGGAAGAAGTACATCAGGGCGCCGGACGCGGGACTCGCTCTATCGCCGATGAGAGGCAAGCGCGGCGTATCCGGCCACGTACAACCAAACCATGTGACTAGCCGAGCGGCAAGTGGTTTATGGGCAACGCCACGAGGAGAGTTCTCGGGACCCGGAGGGAGACCGGGACCGTCCCGATTCGCGGTTCGAACGTCGCCGCCGACGTGCTTGCGGGCCGAACGTCGGTGCGGCCGGATAAGCTGACGCGAACCGAGCGACAGGAGGAACGCGTGCGCGTCATGGGGATCGACCCGGGCCTGACCCGATGCGGCGTCGGGGTCGTCGACGGCCGCGCCGGAGCGCCCGGCACCATGGTCGCCGTCCATGTGATCCGCACCGATCCCGATGCGTCCCTTGCCGACCGGCTCCTCGCCCTCGACGACGGGCTGCGGGCTCTGCTGGAGGAGCACCAGCCCGAGGCCGTGGCCGTCGAACGGGTCTTCTCACAGCACAATGTGGCCAGTGTCATCGGCACCGCGCAGGCCTCGGGCATCGCGCTGCTCGCGGGCGCCCGCCTCGGCCTGCCGACCGCCACGTACACGCCCTCGGAGGTCAAGTCCGCGGTGTGCGGCAACGGCACCGCCGACAAGCGCCAGGTCACCTCCATGGTCACCCGCATCCTCCGCCTGAAGGAAGCGCCCAAGCCCGCCGACGCCGCAGACGCCCTCGCGATCGCCGTCTGCCACCTGTGGCGCGGCGGCGTCAAGGCTCGCATCAGTGCTGCTCTCGACGACAGTGCTGCTCGTAACGACCACGCCGCCCTGAACAACAGTGCCGCTCTGAGGAATCGCGCGGCCCTGCGCAAGGAGAGCGGCCGATGATCGCGCAGCTGACCGGAACCGTTGCGGCCGTGGGGGAGGCCTACGCCGTCGTCGACGTCGGCGGGGTCGGCTACGCCGTCCACGCCGGAGCCCACACCCTCGCCAACCTCAAGGTCGGCTCGCAGACCGTGCTCGCGATCTCCACGATCGTCCGCGAGGACTCGATCACCTTGCACGGCTTCAACACCGCCGAAGAGCGCGACCTGTTCGAGCTGCTCCAGAACGCTCAGAAGATCGGCCCGCGCATCGCCCGCGACGCCATCGAGGCCCTGCGGCCCGACGTCATCCGCCACGCCATCGCCACCGGCGACACCACGACACTCTCGCGCATTCCCGGCGTCGGCAAGAAGAGCGCCGAGCGCATCGTGCTCGACCTCGCCGACAAGATCGGCCCCGTCGACCTCGGCGGCGTCCCCAAACAGGCCGGAAGCCGCCCCGGCGGCTGGCGCACCCAGGTCGGCCAGGGACTCCAGGCGCTCGGCTGGTCCGCGAAGGAGGCCGAGACCGCCATCGAGAAGCTCGACGCCGAAGGCGCGGACGGCACCGACGTCCCCACGCTCCTCAAGCAGGCCATCCGACTCCTCGGGAAGCGATAGCCCATGTCCGAACAGCACCCAGGCGATGAATACGCCGCACGGCCCGAAGACTTCAGCACCGAGGAGTGGAACGCGGCCCTCACCGCCGCCGAGGCCACCGAACTCGACCGCCTCGCCGAAGAGGGCATCCGCCCGGCCAAACTCGACGACGTCATCGGCCAGACCCGCGTCCGCGAGCAGATCAGCCTCCTGCTCGAAGGCGCCCGCCGCCGCGGCTCCTCGCCCGACCACCTGCTGCTGTCCGGCCCGCCCGGCCTCGGCAAGACCACCCTCGCCATGATCGTCGCCGCCGAACTCGGCGTCGCCCTGCGCCAGACCTCCGGCCCCGCCATCGAGCGCTCCGGCGACCTCGCCGCCATCCTCACCAGCCTCGGCCCCGGCGAAGTCCTCTTCATCGACGAGATTCACCGCATTGCCCGACCCGCCGAAGAACTCCTCTACACCGCCATGGAGGACTTCCGCGTCGACGTCATCGTCGGCAAAGGCCCCGGCGCCACCGCCATCCCCCTCGAACTCGAACCGTTCACCCTCGTCGGCGCCACCACCCGCGCCGGACTCCTCACCGGACCCCTGCGCGACCGCTTCGGCTTCCTCGGCCAGCTCGAGTTCTACGCAGGCCCCGAACTCGAGGCCATCGCCACCCGCTCGGCCGGGATCCTCAACGTCGAGATCACCGCCGAGGGCGCCGTCGAGATCGCCGGACGCTCCCGCGGCACGCCCCGCATCGCCAACCGGCTCCTGCGCCGCGTCCGCGACTTCGCCCAAGTCCGCGCCGACGGCGTCATCACCAAGACCGTCGCCGCCGAAGCGCTCAAGCTCTACGACGTCGACGAACTGGGCCTCGACCGCCTCGACCGGGCCGTCCTGCGCGCCCTCTGCGGCACCTTCAACGGCGGACCCGTCGGCCTCACCACCATCGCCGTCGCCGTGGGGGAGCAGCCCGACACCGTCGAAGAGGTCTGCGAACCCTTCCTCGTTCGCGCCGGGCTTCTCGCCCGCACCCCACGCGGCCGCGTCGCCACCGCCGCCGCCTGGCACCACCTCGGCCTGGCCCCACCCAGCGCCGAAGGGCTCTTCGGATCAAGCGACGCGTAGGGTGGGCCATGGGGACAGGGCGTCATCCCCTGCGGGATAGACTCCGCCCACGTCACCGACTGAGAATGTGACCAACCACGACGAAAGGCACGACCGTGCTCGCTAGCGCAGATGTCCTCGCCCAGTCCTCGGGCGGCAGCTCGAACATCATGTTCCTCGTGATGATCGTCGGCTTCATCGCCTTGATGTACTTCGTGATGATCCGCCCGCAGAAAAAGAAGCAGCGGGAGCAGCAGGACATGCAGAACAACGTCGCCCCCGGTGCCCGCGTCATGACCATCGGCGGCCTCTACGGCACCGTCGTCGAATCCGACGACGAGACCATCACGCTCGAGGCCAGCGACGACACCTTCCTCGTCTTCGCCCGACAGGCCATCGCCAAGGTCGTCACGCCCGCCGAGACCGAGCCCGAGACCGAAGCCGAGGCGCCCGTCGCCGAAGAAGAGGCCACGCTCACCGACGAGGACCTCGACAAGCTCCGCGCCAGCACCGACGAGGACGGCGAGGACGGCAAGGACAAGCACGCGGGCAAGCCCGACCGCAAGGAGTACTAGGCCCTTCTTCGCCTTTGAGGCACCCGTCCTAGAATGAGCCCCGCCGAAGGTACGTGTGCGAGACCACTCCCCCGGTCGTCCAAACCGACGACCGGTGCCCGCCTATCGTCTGCCGGGCAGAGTTCCGGCTCGCAAGCGTCGCCGAGGCCGGCACCGCGGTGCCCGCCCCCATCCGAGTTCTGAGGAAGAGACCGACCATTGGCTTCAGTAACGGGCGCTGACCGCCCACGGAAGAAGATCCAGCGCAAGCGCCTGCCAGTCGCCCCCTACTTCACGGCGCTGCTCCTGGCGCTCGTGCTCCTGTGGGCAGCCGCGCTGGCGGGCTCCGGATGGACGAAGTTCCCCACGCCGAAGCTCGGTCTCGACCTGCAGGGCGGACTGTCCATGACGCTCACGGCCTACCAGCAGGGGAGCGACAGCCCCCCCACGGCCGAGACCATGGAGCAGGCCCGCCAGATCATCGAGAACCGCGTCAACTCCACCGGCGTCTCCGAGCCCGAGGTCTACGTCGAGGGCACCGAGAACATCGTGGTCAACGTGGCCGGCGACGACATCGACGAGCAGGCCCTCCGCGACGTCGGCGCCCCCGCCGAACTGCGGTTCCGCATCGTCTCCAACTCCGTCGCCGACACCTCCGCGCTCGAGGACGCCCTCGCCGAGGAGACCCCGACCGACGGCGCCACCGAGACCCCCGCGGCAGACGCGACCGAAACTCCCGCCGCCGACGCCACCGAAACGCCTGCCGCCGACGCGACCGAGACCCCCGCCGACGAGTCCGCCGAGGACACCTCCGGCAACGGCCAGGCCGCCGGCACCGACGACGCCGACATCACGATCGACGACGTGTGGGCCAAGGTCGGCCCCGACGCCGCCGCCGCCGCGCAGGCCCTCACCGCCGCGCCCGACGAGGCCACCACCCCCCTGCTCGAGCCCTTCGCCGAACTCACGCCCGAAGAGGTCGCCCTCCTCCCCGCGGCCGTCCAGTTCTTCGTCCCGCAGATCACCTGCGAAATGCTCGACAGCCGCCCGCCGGGCGCCGTCCAGCAGGCCGACATCGAGGTCACCGCGTGCTCGGCCCCCGAGGCCGCCACTGCCGACGACCCGTCGATGACCATCTCGTACAAGTACCTCCTGGCCCCGGCCACCGTGCTCGGCTCGGACGTGACCTCCGCCGACGTCGGCTCCGACCAGGCCAACCCCAACCAGTTCGTCGTCAACGTGCAGTTCTCCACCGCCGGTGCCAAGAAGTGGAGCGCCCTGACCACCGAGAACCTCCAGTCGCAGGTCGCCATCGTCCTCGACCACGAGGTCGTCAGCGCCCCCACCATCCAAGAGGTCTCCTCGAACTCGACCCAGATCTCCGGCGAGTTCACCGCCACCGAGGCCAACCAGCTCGCCGACCAGCTCAACTTCGGCTCGCTCCCGACCACCTTCGAGGTCCAGACCATCAACGAGGTCACCGCGACCCTCGGCGTCGACCAGCTCGAAGCCGGCATGCTCGCCATGCTCTTCGGCCTCATCCTGGTCTTCCTCTACTGCATGTTCTACTACCGACTGATGGGCTTCGTCGTCCTCGGCAGCCTCATCGTCGCCACCGCGGTGCTCTACCCGACCGTGGCGCTCCTGGGCTCCCAGATCGGCCTGACGCTCACCCTCGCGGGCATCGCCGGCTTCGTGGTGTCGATCGGCATCATGGCCGACTCGTTCGTCGTCTACTTCGAACGCATCAAGGAGGAGATGGCCGGTGGCCGTTCGTCCCGCTCGGCCGTCCCGCGCGCCTGGGTCCGTGCCCGCCGCACCATCCTGTCGGCCGCGGCCGTCTCGATGATCTCCGCCGTCGTCCTGTACATCCTGGCGATCGGCCCGGTCCGCGCCTTCGCGTTCGCACTCGGCCTGTCCACCCTCGTGGACATCATGGTGGTCGTCCTGTTCACCCACCCGATCGCCGAGTGGCTCTCGCGCGGCAACGTCCTCAACAAACCGAGCCTGTCCGGGCTGCACTCCAAGTCCACCCCGGCCTCCGCCGAAGCCGCCGCGAAAGGCTAAGGAACTTCGATGAGCACCAAGCAGAACGACAAGCGGCCTGGCGTCCTCAGCCAGCTCTACCGCGGCGAGACGAACTTCCAGATCGTCCCGCACCGCAAGCGGTTCTACATCGCCTCGGCGGTCGTCATCGCGGCGCTGGCCGTGATCATGATCGTCAAGGGCTTCGTCCTCGGCATCGACTTCGCCGGCGGAAACATGTACAACGTGCCCGCAGCCGAAACCTCGGCGTCCCTCGAGGATGTCGAGAACGCGGCCGCGGACGCCGGGGCGGAAGTCGCCTCGGGCCAGGTCGCCGGTACCGGCGAGGGCGAGTCGTACATCATCCGCGTGGGCGAGCTCGACGCCGACGAGTCCGAAGTCGTCCGCACCGCCATCGCCGAGGCGACCGGGGTCCCGTCAGACTCGATCTCCGTCTCCGAGGTCTCGGCGACGTGGGGAAAATCCGTCTCCGAGCAGGCCTTGATCGCGCTCGTGGTCTTCATGATCCTGGTGTCGATCTTCATCTGGATCCGGTTCGAGCGGCGCATGGCCATCGCGGCCATCGCGGCCCTCCTGCACGACCTGGTGCTGACCGCGGGCGTCTACTCGCTGGTCGGCTTCGAGATCACGCCCTCGACCATCGTCGGCATGCTGACGATCCTGGGCTACTCGCTCTACGACACGGTCGTGGTCTTCGACAAGGTCCAGGAGAACACCGCGCAGCTGCTCCAGTCGCGCACGAAGACCTTCGCCGAGGGCGTCAACGACGCGATCAACCAGACGCTCATGCGGTCGATCAACACGACCATCATCGGTGTGCTGCCCGTGGCGGCACTGCTCTTCGTCGGCGTCGGCATGCTCGGCGTCGGCACCCTGAAGGACCTCGCGCTGGTGCTGTTCGTGGGCATGATCGTCGGCACCTACTCATCGGTCTGCCTGGCCTCGCCGTGGGTCGTGGAGATGGCCGAGCGCAGCGCCGTCTACCAGCGCCACAACCAGAAGATCGCCAACAAGCGCTCGGGGAGCGACGAGGACGGCAAGCCCGCCCGCAAGGTCGGTGCCGCCAACGACGAGGACGACGACCGCCTCGTGCTCGCCAAGAGCGACGACATCCCGCTGGAGCTGCTGGAGGAGCCCGCGAAGGCCACCAGCGGCGCCTCCGGTCGGCCGGGCGG
>DATABR010000111.1:0-2573 GCA_036259435.1 Glycomyces sp. | reverse complement strand
GCGGCTCCGGCGGCGGCTCCGCCGCGGCCGTCGCCGCCAAGATGGCGCCGCTCGCCATCGGCACCGACACCGGCGGCTCGATCCGCCAGCCCGGCGCCGTCACCGGCACCTTCGGCGCCAAGCCCACCTACGGGTCCAATTCCCGCTACGGGCTCATCGCCTTCTCGTCCTCACTGGACACGCCCGGTCCCGTAGCTCGCAACGCCCTCGACGCGGCCCTGCTGCACAGCGTCATCTCCGGGTACGACCCGCGCGACTCGACCTCCATCGACGCGCCCGTCCCGCTGGTGACCGAGGCCTGCCGGCGCGGTGCGAAGGGCGACCTGTCCGGCGTCAAGCTCGGCGTCGTCAAGGAGTTCGCCGAGGGCGCCGAAGCCGCCGAACCCGGCGTCATCGAGGCCTACCAGGCCGGCGTCGACCAGCTCGTCAAGCTCGGTGCCGAACTCGTCGAGGTCTCCTGCCCGTCCTTCAAGTACGCGCTGCCCACCTACTACCTCATCGCCCCGTCCGAGGCCAGCTCCAACCTGGCCCGCTACGACGGCGTCCGCTACGGCCTGCGCACCGGCGACGACGGGAAGCACTCGCTCGAGGAGGTCATGAGCCTCACCCGCGAGGCCGGCTTCGGCCCCGAGGTCAAGCGCCGCATCATCCTCGGCACCTACGCGCTCTCGGCCGGATATGTGGACGCCTTCTACGGCAAGGCCCAGAAGGTCCGCACGCTCATCAAGCAGGACTTCGAGAAGGCATTCGAGTCAGTGGACGCCATCATCAGCCCGACCACGCCGTTCACCGCCTTCAAGTTCGGCGAGCGCACCGGCGACCCGTACCAGATGTACCTCGCCGACCTCTACACGATTCCGACCAACCTCTACGGCGGCCCCGCCGTCTCGGTCCCCGTCGGACTCTCCGAAGGCATGCCGGTCGGACTCCAGGTCATGGGCCCGGTCATGGGCGACGACGTCACCTACCTCGTCGCGGCGGCCCTCGAATCCACGCAGGACACCCTGCTCGCCGACACCGCGCCCGAGATCGAGGGGAAGTAGTCCGATGACGAAACTCAACACCTACGAGCAGGCCGTCGAGACCTACGAGCCCGTCCTCGGCCTCGAAACCCACATCGAACTCGACACCGACACCAAGATGTTCTGCGGCTGCTCCACAGCCTTCGGCGCCGAGCCCAACACGCAGACCTGCCCGGTCTGCCTGGCCCTGCCCGGTGCCCTCCCCGTCGCCAACAAGGCCGCCATCGAGGCCACCATCAAGATCGGCCTGGCCCTCAACTGCCGCATCGCCGAATGGACCCGCTTCGCCCGGAAGAACTACTTCTATCCGGACATGCCGAAGAACTTCCAGACCACCCAGTACGAGGAGCCGCTCTGCGAAGAGGGCTACGTCGACGTCGAGGTCGAAGGCAAGCCCTACCGCATCGAGATCGAACGCGTCCACCTCGAAGAGGACACCGGAAAGACCCTCCACGTCGGCGGCGCGACCGGCCGCATCCACGGCGCCACCGAATCCTTCGTGGACTACAACCGGGCCGGCATCCCCCTGGTGGAGATCGTCACCAAGCCCGTGCCCGGCACCGGCGCACTCGCCCCCGAGGTCGCCCGCGCCTATGTCACCGAGCTGCGCGACATCGTCCGCTCCCTCGGCGTCTCCGACGTCCGGATGGAGCAGGGCTCGATGCGCTGCGACGTCAACCTCTCGCTGAACAAGCCCGGCGAGGAATGGGGCACCCGCACCGAGACCAAGAACGTCAACTCGCTGCGCAGCGTCGAACGCGCGGTCCGCTACGAGGTCCGCCGCCAGTCGGCGCTCCTCGACGAGGGCGTCAAGATCATCCAGGAGACCCGCCACTTCCAAGAGACGGACGGGTCGACCAATCCGGGCCGGTCCAAAGAGGAAGCAACCGACTACCGGTACTTCCCCGAGCCCGACCTGGCCGTCATGGAACCCTCCCGCGAATGGGTCGAGGAACTCCGCGCCAGCCTCCCCGAGCCGCCGCGCAAACGCCGCGAACGCCTCCAGGCCGACTGGTCCCTGGCCGACAAGGAAATGCAGTCGGTGGTCAACGCCGACGCCGTCGAGCTGATCGAGGCCACCATCGCCGCCGGTGCCAGCGCCGCGGGCGCCGTCAAGTGGTGGCTCGGCGAGCTCTCGCGCCGCGCCAACGAGTCCGGCTCAGAACTCGGCGCTCTGGCGATCAGCCCTGTGCAGATCGCCGAACTCCAAGGCATGGTCGACGACGGCCGCCTGAACGACAAGCTCGCCCGCCAGGTCATCGACGGCGTGCTCGCCGGCGAAGGCGACCCGGCCGACGTCGCGGCGAAGCGCGGCCTGGAGGTCGTCTCCGACACCGGCGCGCTCGAAGCCGCGGTGGACGAGGCGATCGCGGCGAACCCGGCCGTGGCCGACAAGATCCGCGGCGGCACCCACGCCGCCGCCGGCGTCCTCATCGGCGCGGTCATGAAGGCCACCAAGGGCCAAGCCGACGCCGGCACGGTCCGCCAGATCATCTTGGACAGGCTGAGTTAGCGCGATACCGACGAGGGCCGGGCGCCATGCCCGGCCCT
>DATABR010000110.1:0-2767 GCA_036259435.1 Glycomyces sp. | reverse complement strand
GCCTGCCCAAGGACATCCGCGCCTTCGCCCACCGCGCCGAGGAGATCGGCGTCGGGCAGGCCGTCTCCTTCCTGCGCGAGGTCGACGCCATCAACCGGCGGCGCCGCTCCCGCACCGTCGACCTGGTGCGCGGCCTGCTCGGCGGCCGGCTCGACGGCACCCGCATCGCCTGCCTGGGCGCGGCCTTCAAACCCAACTCCGACGACATCCGCGACGCCCCCGCCCTCGACGTCGCCCGCACCATGCACGGCCTCGGCGCCCACGTCCGGGTCTACGACCCCGCCGCTCTCGACAACGCCCGCCGCGCCTACCCCGAGCTCCGCTACGGCGAGAGCGCCCTCGACGTCGCCCGCGACGCCGACGTCGTCGTCCTCCTCACCGAATGGGCCGAGTTCCGCGAACTGGATCCCTCCGTGATGGCCCAGGTGGTCCGCCACCCCAGTACTGCTCGTACCGAACCATCCGGGTGACGACGTTGGACTCGAAGGACTCGACCGCGTACGGGCCGGCCCCGATCGGTTCCAGGCTGCTCCCGTACGCACCGGGAGTGAGTGCGGCCGGACTGATCATCATGCCTGCATTGGCTGATAGCCAGTATTCCATCTGTCCGCTCGGTTCGCTGAGCTCGATGAGGACAGTGCGGTCGTCCGGCGCGGAGTAGGACGCCAAGAGGTCGATGGCGTTCTGCATCGTCTGGCCGATCGGCTGCGTCAACGATTTCGATCGGTCGAAGTTCGCGATCACCGCCTGCGCATTCACTGGCGTGCCGTCGTGGAACGTCGCCCCCTCCCGCAAGGTCAGGGTGAACTGCGTCAGATCGTCGTTGTAGTGCCACTCCTCGGCGAGGCCGGGGATGGGATCGCCGGTGTCCGTCAAGTGGATCAGACGGTCGTAGATCGCCAGCAGGCTCTCCTGGGAGAGGCTGCTGTTGTTCTGCGGATGCGCGGGATCGAGGGTCTCGTTTCCGGAGGCGTCGAAGAAGATGAGTTCGGCCTCGGGGTTCGCGGCCGTGTCACCGCCGTCGCCGCCCGCGTCGCCGCCCGCGCCGGCACAGCCAGTGATCACCATGCAGGCCGCGAACAGCAGCATCCAGACTTTCGACCTCAGACGCACAACCGACCCCTTCGACGGAGTGACATCGCCGCCCGACCGACCGGTCGGGCGGATGGATGTTCTCCTCTTCGGTCCCTGCTGTCAAGAGTCGACCAGCGGGCTTCTCGGGTCGGTCCGCCGCTTGCGACCGGGGCTTTTGGCGGGCGCAAGGCTCGTCTGGGACCATGGTTGACCGCCTGGGGCGAGCAGCTGGGCGAGGCTGGTTGGGCATAACAACCGCTCCGCTTGACCCTGACGACCGACTGGACGGTCGAGGCCGGAGCGGCTGTACTGTGGAGTAGTAGGGAGTTGGGGAGCACGGGCATCCGGCTTCCCCGGAGAGAGCTGAGTGGACGACGTGACGACTTCAGGCCAGGCGCAGGTACCCGACGCCGCTGACCGCGAAGGCTCCCGAGGCGGGCGTAGGGAAGAGCTGATCAGCACCGCCGCGCGCCTCTTCGAGGAAGAGGGTTACCACCAGTCGTCGATGGAACGCCTGGCCGAACGGGCAGGTTTGGCCAAGCCCACCCTCTACCACTACTTCAAGTCGAAGGAAGAGATTCTCTTCGAGATCCACCTGCATTTCATCCAGCCGCTGATCCGGCGCCAGCAACGCCGGATGAAACTGGGGCTGCGACCGAGCCAGGTGCTGCTCGAGGCCTTCATCGACCATATGGAGGTCGTGGCCGAGAAGCCGGGGATGCTCCGGATGTTCTTCGAGCACCAGCGCGAACTCGGTCCCGACCGACGCGCGCAGATGCGCGAGAACCGCCGGGGGTACCGGCTGCTGATCGAGGAGACCATCGCGGCCGGCATTGCTGCCGGCGAACTGCGCCAGGTGGACGTCCGTCTCACCGCCTTCGCCCTGTTCGGGATGGTGAACTGGGCGTACAAGTGGTTCCAGGTCAAGGGCGAGCTCAGTCCGCGGGAGACTGCGCACTTCCTCTGGGACCTCTTCATGCGCGGCGTCCAGGTCGGGGAGCACGATTCCGGCATGGGACACGTCGCACCCGGCACGACGAACCCTTCGGGGCCGGCCGCCGGTTTCGCTGATCAGCCCTGACCCGATTCCGCCTTGGTGGGGCGGCGGCGGTGTTCCACGGTCACCCTCCCAGAGCGCGCCGTGTGGGAGAGCGAGGCGGTGACGCCCCGACGCAGAGATCGGACTCACAAGCGCCGGCGGGCGGCGCCGCGTCTCAGGTCGCCTGCGCCGACGGGAACCGGGGCTCCCGCTTCTCCCGCAGCGCGGCGACCCCCTCGAGCACGTCCGGCCCCATGAAGCAGAGCATCTCGTAGGCCGCGGACTGGTCGAAGGTCGGTCCGGCGGCGCGCAGCCAGCTGTTGAGGGCGCGCTTGGTGAGCCGGATGGCCTGCTGGGAGCCGGTGGCGAGGGTCTGCGCCACCCGCAGCGACTCGTCGAGCACCTGCTCGCGGGGCAGCGCCTTGGCCACCATGCCCAGCCGCTCGGCCTCGGCGCCGGTGAGCATCTCGCCGGTGAGCAGGTAGTAGCGGGCCTTGGCCATGCCGGCCAGCAGCGGCCAGATGATCGCGGCGTGGTCGCCCGCTGCGACGCCCAGCTTGACGTGGCCGTCGCCGAGCTTGGCGTCCTCGGCGCAGATCGCGACGTCGGCCAGGAGCGCGACCACGATCCCGGCGCCCACGGCCACGCCGTTGA
>DATABR010000109.1:0-3589 GCA_036259435.1 Glycomyces sp. | reverse complement strand
GAAGTGGATGAACCAGCACAACTTCGGGCTCTACGGCCGCATCGCCACCGCGATCTACGCCGACGACGCCGAGGGCTACGCCAAGGGCGTCGAGTGGTTCACTGTGAACTCCACGTTCGACGACTACATCAACGGCTCGATGACCGCCCAGTTGCCGGTCATCGACGCCGACGACCCGCGCAACCCCTACGGCGAGGACTTCACCCAGCTTCGCGAGATGGGCCGCGACCAGGCCCACGCCGAGTGCAACATCGACAACTTCGCCGCGCTGGCGCGCTTCCTCGACGTGCAGGGCACCAAGGTCGACCCGGTCGACGGCACCGTCTCCACCGCCGACGACGCCGTCACCGCCTACGGGTTCCTCGGCAATCGCCTCCTCGAAGGCGCGGACGCCTTCTACGGCTTCATGATGGGCTCTCCCACGCCGTACGTCGACGAGCGCGAGACCGGCGGGACCGTCTCCCAGGCCTATCGCGGCCGGATCTTCAACCCCCTCTCCGAGCTGTACTACCAGTACAAGTACGACGAGGGCGTAGACGTCGAGGCCGCGGCCCCGCACCTGGCCGAGCTCCATGAGCGCATGGACGGCCCGCTCTTCAACTACGGGACCGGCGTCCGCAACTTCTGGGCACCCGGTGACAAGAGCATCGAGTACTGGGTGGCCTTCCCGCCCCAGATCGCCGGCACCGAACCGACCCCGGTGGAGGACACCGCACTCGGCTTCGGTCGCTACGCGGTCCCGCTCGACGAAGGCACCGAGATCATCACCGAGGACGACCGGACCTTCGCCCGCGCCACCGCCGACGCGGACGGCACCACCAGCGTCGTCAGCCGCATGATGTACCCCGGCGGCAGCCGGATCGGCGTGCTCGTGCGCACCGACGCACCGGCGACTCTGGAGGTGCTCGACAAGGAGGAGGCCGACCCCCGCAACGAGGACGAGACCGATCCGAAGATCATGGCCGAGATCGAACTGCCTGACACGCAAGGCGAGTGGCGGTACATCACCTATCCCGCCGGTGGGCTCAACACCCACTTCTACCGGGTGAGCGGCGACGGCGCCACCGTCGACCTCGACACCGTCATGTTCAACGCCCAGAACCAGCTGACCCCGCCCGCTTTCGAGCAGGACCGGGACCGGTACTACCTGTGGCCCAACGCGACCTCGACCTTCGAACTCGGCGCGACCGACGAGGGCGGCGCCCCCGCCTACGCCGCCGCCGGCCTTCCCGAAGAAGCGGAGCTCGACACCGCCACCGGGACCGTCACCTGGAAGCCGACCTCGCATGACAGGGACTCGAACGAGGTCCAGATCGTCGCCGACGACGGCGAGGCCGTCGCCGCGCGGACCTTCGACCTGTTCGTCGCCAAGAACAAGCCCAAGATGATCGATGCCGCCGTCGCCGACGGCACCGAGGAGGGCGCGGTCTACACCACGGCTTCCCTTGAGCCCTACCAGGTTGCGCTCTCCGCCGCCAAAGAGGCGGCCGAGGACGGCACCGACGGGGAGTTCCGCACCGCGTTCGAGGCGCTGCTCGACGCGATCGAGGCGCTCGAACTGCTCAATCCGCACCTGACGGACGGCTCGCTGGACTACACCGGCGCGGTCACGCCCACCGTCATCAGCGACGGCGGGCTCCGCGCGCTCGCCGACGGCGACAGCACCAGCCATTTCGGCGACCTGCGCGTGGCCTCGGTGACCCTCGACTTCGGGACGCAGTACCGGGTCGCGGCCGAAAAGATCGGCCTCCAGGCCCGGTTCTCGTTCCCGATGCGCTCGCAGGGCACCAATGTGTACGGCTCGAACGACGGGACCACCTGGACTCTTCTCACCGAGCGCGAAAGCGGCGACACCAACGACATGGAGACCATCCCTGTCATCGCCGAACACCGCGGCGAGCAGTTCCGCTACTTCAAGCTCCAGGTCGACAACCCGGGCCCGCCGATCGACCCGGCCTACCCGGGCATCTGGTCCATCGGCGAGTTCCGCGTCTTCGGCGAGCGCTCGGAGGTCCCCGGGGACATCACCGATGTCTCAGTGGCCTCCCCTGATGCCCTGGTGAGCAAGGTTTCTGCCGGTGACCAGGTCAACGTGACCTTCACCAGCGCCACCCCCATCAGCGACGTCGCGGTGAACGTCGGCGGCCAGGAGTTGGCTGCGGCGAGTGAGGACTCGCTGTCGTGGACGGCCACCGGCACGCTCGGCGACCTGACCGGCGGCGGCGTTCTCGATGTCGCCATCGACCACACCACCGAGGACGGCGAGAAGGCCGCGACGATTCATGGCTCGACCGACGGCACGGCGCTGTACGGCTCGGACGAACGTGGCCTCGTGGACCTCGCGGACGCCCAGGTCGTCGGCGCCGCAGGCGAACCCGACGCGGGGAAGGCCGGGCACGCGGCGCTGATGCTCGACGGCAACGCGACCACGTCCAGCGATGTCGGTGCCGTTGACGGCGAGTTCTCCCTGATCTGGGACTTCGGAGAAGGCTCGCAAGTGACTGCGGACCGATTCGACTTCCTTGCGCGCCAGGACAACAACGGCATGGTCCGCATGGCCGACCTGGTACTCGAGGGCTCGAACGACCTGGAGTCGTGGACGACGCTGACGGATCCGACGTTCAAGACGCTTGCATGGCAGAACCTTCCGTCGAAGGACGACGGCGGCTACCGCTACGTGCGGGTCAAGAACGGCGCACTGATCGACATCGCGGAACTCCGCCTGTTCGGTTCGGTCAGTTATGAACTGGCCCCGATCCTGGCCCGAGCTGAAGCGGTCGACCTGAGCCGGCACTCGCGCGGCTCGGCGATCCTGTTCACCCGTGAGCTGGAGGCCGTGCGAACGGCCGCCGAGGAAGAGGGCGCAGACGAGTCGGCGCTGGCTCAGCGCCTGCTCGGCGCCTGGGGCCTGCTGGAGGACGCGGCGACCACGGTCCCAGCGAACCTCGATTCCTCCTGGGTCACCGCGAGTTCGGTCTCCTGGGACGGCAAGCGGAACGCCGCCGCGAACGGCTGGGCCATTTTCGACGGGGACGAGGCGACATTCACCGACACCAAGACCAGCAGCGGCTGGGTATCGGTGATCCCGAGCGACGGCACCGCGTTCACGGTCGAGGCCGTGCGATACCTCCCGCGATCGGGTTACCACTCGCGCGTCAGCAACGTGTCCCTCCAGGGCTCGAACGACGGCGGCGCCACCTGGACCACATTCGCCGACACCGGCACGGCGAGCGCGGGCTGGAACACGGTGACGCTGGACGAGCCGGTGACCTTCGGCGCCCTGCGGGTCAACGCAGGAAGCGGCAACGTCAACTTCGCCGAGGTGCAGTTCCTCATACCGGCGATCGACAAGACCGGCCTCGACCTCTACCTGTCGGAGTCCGAGTCCCTCGCTGAGAGCGACTGGACCGCCGACTCCTGGGCCGCCTTCACGGAAGCCCGCGAAGTCGCGGCCGCTCTGAGCGCGGACAAGGGGGCCACCCAAGAGGAGGTGGACGCAGCAGCCGACGCTTTCGCCGAGGCGATCGAAGGCCTCACCAAGGCATAGCAGTCGACGACACCAAGGACCCCGAGCACGGATGTGCTCGGG
>DATABR010000108.1:0-9068 GCA_036259435.1 Glycomyces sp. | reverse complement strand
GCCGGGCGGCGAGTGCGGCGGAGCCGGTCTCGCCGCCCGGCCGGGAAGTCCCGACGGGAAAGGGCCTCGCTTCACCGCGATCACTGGATGTACCTTGTGATCTCATGGAACGCCGACCACTTGGACGCAGCGGCATCGAAGTCTCCTCGCTCGGCCTGGGGACGATGACGTGGACCACCGACGAGGCCGGCCTGGAGGATGCCGCGGCGCAGCTGCAGACCTTCGTGGAGGCCGGGGGCACGCTCGTGGACACCGCGGACGTGTTCGGTCAAGGCATGGCCGAAGCGGCGATCGGCCAGCTCATCGGCAAGGTGGCGGCGCGTTCGGAGCTCCACATCGCCACGAAGGCCGGGGTGCGCACCGACGGCGCGCCGCGCAAGAGGGACACCTCGCGCGGCTGGCTGATGCGGTCGCTCGAAGGGTCACTGCGGCGGCTCGGCACCGACTACATCGACTTGTGGATCCTGCACGTCTACGACCCGGACACGCCGCTCGAGGAGACCATGTCGGTGCTCGACGGGGCGGTCTCGAGCGGAAAAGTCCGCTACGTGGGACTGTCCAATCACACCGGGTGGCAGACGGCGCGGGCGTTCGCGTGGCAGTCGGCGTGGCCGGGCCGCGCCCCCGTGGTCGCCAACCAGGTCGAGTACTCGCTGCTGCAGCGGGGCGTGGAGCGGGAAGTGCTCCCGGCGTGCCTGGCGATGGAGATGGGCGTGCTGGCGTGGTCGCCGCTGGGCCGGGGCGTGCTGACGGGCAAGTACCGGTTCGGGCGCCCAGCCGATTCGAGGGCGTCCTCGGCGCAGTGGTCGCGGTTCGCCGGGGTGTACCTGGACGAGCGGTCGGCCGGGATCGTCGAGGCGTGCGCGACCGCGGCCGAGGGCCTCGGGGTGAGCCCGCTCGAGGTGGCGCTGGCGTGGGTGCGGGACCAGCCGGGCGTGGCCTCGGCGATCGTGGGCGCGCGCAACGCGACGCAGCTTCGGGCCTCGCTGGCGTCCGAGCAGTTGTTCCTGCCGCCGGAGATCCGGCTGGCCCTCGACGACGTGTCGGCCCCGACCGTGGGATATCCCGAGAGTTACTGAGCAAGGCGACGGGGCGGGCCCAGGCCCGCCCCGCATGCTTTGGCTAGCTTTCGCTCCGGCCTTCGGCCATTGAGGCGATCCACTCGTTGACGCGGCGTTCGCTCTCCTCACGAGAGACGTCCTCGACTCGGGACTGGATCGCCCAGCGCCGCCCGAACGGGTCGGCGATCGACGCGAAGCGGTCGCCGCTGACGAACACCGAGGGCTCCTCGCGGACGTTGGCCCCGGCCTCGACGGCCTTGGCGTAGACCGCGTCGCAGTCCTCGACGTACAGCACGAGCGACGCGGTGATCTGCTCCGGGTCCGGTGCGGCGAGGCCCCACTGCTGATTCGCATCCGCCAGCTGGAGGATCGAGTTGCCGATCTGGACCTCGCAGTGCAGGACGGACCCGTCCGGCCCGTCGTTGCGGGTGAGGACCTTCGCGCCGAAGACGCGCTGGTACCACTCGATGGCCTTCGCGGCCTCGTTGACGACGATGAACGGCGTGATGGAGTGGTAGCCGTCGGGAATCGGGTTGACGTTCGTTTCGCTCATCGGCCCAGTCTCACCCGGCCGGCGCCGGTTCGCTTGTAAAAAAGCGACGTACCCCCGGTTTAGCATTCGAGGCGTGGATGGAGCTACCGCGAGCGACAAGGGCATTCTGCGGCCGCATGAGCGGTGCAATTCATCGACCTGCGGCGATACCGCGAGACGGGACTGGTGGTGGCACTGCGGTGACGAGGGCGACTGAACGGTTTCGAGTAGGCTCGGGCGCGCCGGGCCTTGGCCGGCTCTGCAGCGGATCAGGGCCTTCGCCGCTGCGCAGGGCCTCGAGCGTTGGCGATTGCGGTTCGCCGAGGCGGCCGCCTCTCTCAACGCCGGCAAGAGCGGCATGCCCGATGGGCATGAAACGATGTTCCCCGCCGACGTGCTCAGTCCCGCGGCGCTTCGTCTGCTCGCGGCGTGCGATCGCGCTTCAGTGTTCGGAGGCATGGGCTCGTGGAACGACCTTGGATTCCCCGACCCGGCCGAAGCCGAGGAATACAAGGCCGTCTCCGAAGCGCTTTACGCCGCTGTCAACACCGCTTATCTGGCCGTCGCCAACGGCGATCACACCTGAGCCGCGCATTCTGCTTCGGCTGATGGGAACCGGTCATCGCCCGCCGGTATACGCGCGGTCGATCGCTTCGGCGGAGAGTGAGTAGTGCCAGCCGGGTTGCCAGTGGAATGGGGCGCTCACCAGGTCTTCGATCCTCGCTCCGCCCAGAAGCGCCTCCAGGGCCCAGCGGTTGGCGGAGTGGGCGATGATCAAGATGCGCTGCCCCTCACGCTCCGCGAGGAGCTCTTGGAGGAACTCACGCGTCGCATCGATGACCTCGCGGTAGCTCTGGCCGCTGGGGAAGGGCCGATCGATGTGGTCGGCACGGACGGCGGCGATCTGGTCCACCGGGTAACCGTTGAGGTCCCCGTAGTCGCATTCGCGCAGTCGCGGGTCATGGTGAACGGGAACCTCAGTGTCTTCGAATGCGATGCGGGCCGTCTCCGTGGCCCGGTGCAGGTCCGAAGTGAACACGGCTGCGGGCGGGACGTCTCGGTAGCGGCTGCCGAGTTCCACGGCGACCTCGCGTCCGCGGGCGGACAGGCGGCCGGGCAGCCAGCCGGTCGCAATGCCGCGCTCGTTGTCCTCGGTGATCGCATGGGTCTCGTAGACGAGATCGACGGCCATCAGGAGTCGCTTCCTCTCGGCGGGTGGTGCCGGGCACCAGCGTACCGGCGTATTCGACACCACCCGCCGTGAGCGATGCGGCACATCAGCTCTCGGAGATGATCGCCCCGGCGTGCATCTTCAGGTGGCGGCCTTCGAAGGATTCGCGGAGACGGCGGTCGTGGCTGACCAGGATCACTGTGCCCTCGTAGGTCGCGAGTGCCTCTTGGAGTTGTTCGGCCAGCACCGGTGAGAGGTGGTTGGTCGGCTCGTCTAGGAGCAGTACGTCCACCGGGCGGGTCACGAGCCGGGCCAGTTCCAGGCGGCGGCGTTGGCCCCACGAGAGGGCCGACACGGGCGTGCCGAACTGCTCGTGGGTGAACAGGCCCAACCGGTCCAGTGCCTCGGCGTGCTCTTCGAGCGAGCCGACGCGGCCTGCGGCGAAGCCCCGCAGCACCGACTGCCGCTGCGAGCCGGGCCCGGCGAGCTGGCGCAGGTGGCCGATTGCGCCGATGCGTTCGACCGTGCCCTCGTCGGGTGCGAGCTCACCGGCCAGGACCCGCATCAGTGTCGTCTTGCCCGCGCCGTTCGGGCCCGTGATGAGGACCCGTTCGCCGTGGGCGACAGTGAGTTCCGTGACCGCGAGCCGGTCGCCGACGCGGACGTTCTTGACTCGCAAACAGGAGGTTAGCGGTTCGATAGCGGTGAGGGTGAGCCCCGATTCGAAGCGCATCGGTTCGGGCGGCGGTGCCACCGGGTCGGCGTGCAGCCGTTCGAGTCGCTGCTCGGCGACCTTGATACGGCTGGCCGCGCCGTGGGTGCGTCCCCTCGCCCGGAATGCCCCGGCTCCTGAGCCGGGCTTCTCGAGCTTGCGCGGGATCGCGTCCATGCGGCCCGCATTGTGGTCGACGATGCCCTGCTGTCGTTCGACTTCGGCGCTCCAGTGCTCGTACGCGGCCTGCGCCTGCTGTCGTTCGATTTCCTTCGCGGACAGATAGCCGGTGTAGCCGTTGCCGTAGCGGCGGGCGGTCCGGTCGGCCAGTTCGATCATGGTGGTGGTGACGGCCTCGAGGAAGGCCCGGTCGTGGGTCACGGCGACCACGGTTCCCGGCCAGTCGCGCAGTTGCGCTTCAAGCCAGGTCGCGGCCTCGTCGTCGAGGTCGTTGGACGGCTCGTCGAGCAGCAGCAGCCCGGGCCGGGACGCGAGGGTCGCGGCCAGCATCAGGCGTGAGCGCTCGCCACCCGAGAGCGTCCCGAGGTGACGGTCCCGGTCGAGGCCCGGCAGCCCGAGCGCCGCCAGGGCCTTGTCGACGCGCAGGTCCGCTTCCCAGCCCTCGCGGGCTTCGAAGCGGCCGAGCAGGTCGGCGTAGGTATCGGCGGCGGCTTCGTCGCCGTCGGCGAGGGCGCGTTCGGCCACTCGCATCGCGGCCTCGATCTCGCGCAGGTCGGCCAGCGCGAGGTCGATCGCGTCGGCGACGCTCCCTTCCTCGGGCAGTTCGAGTCGCTGCGGCAGGTAGCCGACGCCACCCGGTGAGGCGACGGTGAGCTCCCCGTTGTCGGGTTCTTCGACGGCGGCGAGGAGCCTGAGCAGGGTGGACTTGCCGGAGCCGTTGTCGCCGATGACGCCGAGCCTCTCCCCCGGTTTGACGGCGAAGGAGACCCGGTCGAGGACGAGGTGGTCGGCGTAGCGCTTGGTGATGGCTACAAGGGATAGTTGAGCATGGCGGAGCATGTGGGCGCCTCCAGAAGAGCAGTCGTTCGCGAAGGGAATTGCGGATAAGGCACGCACGGAGAAAGCCGGTGGCTCATGGGTGGCGATGCGTGCCTTGGCGGCCGACGCGGAGCTCTACTCGACGCGCTGGCCTGGCTGCTTCTCTAGAGGAAAATCAACATCGCGGTCGACTATAGCGGAGGCCGGAATGCGATGTCCACGGCAAAGCGGGCCCTGTAAGCGGTGAAGGCGCTCACTGCTTCAGGGCCCGTTGGTTCTCGGTGTCAGGACCTGGAGACGAAGCGGTCCATCGCGTCCACGCCGAACTGGAGCGCTGCGATCGGGACGCGTTCGTCGATGCCGTGGAACAGGGCGGTGAAGTCCAGGTCCGCGGGGAGTTTGAGCGGCGCGAAGCCGAAGCAGCGGATGCCGAGGGTCGCGAACGCCTTGGCGTCGGTGCCACCCGAGAGCATGTACGGGACGGTCCGGGCGCCGGGGTCGGTGAGGCGGATGGCCTCGGCCATGGCGTCCACGAGCGGCCCCTCGAAGGAGGTCTCGTAGCCGGGCTGGCGGATCTCGTACTCGAAGTCGATGCCGGAACCCGCGAGCTCGCGCAGGACCGCTTCGAGTTCGTCGTTGCGGCCCGGCAGCGAGCGGCAGTCGAGGACGGCCTCGGCGGTGGAGGGGATGACGTTGGTCTTGTAGCCCGCGCTCAGGCGAGTCGGGTTGGCGGTGTTGCGGAGAGTCGCGCCGACGAGGCGGGCGATCGGACCGAGCTTGGCCACGGTCTCGTCGGGGTTGTTCGGGTCGAACCCGACGCCGGTGAGCTCGGAGACCGACTCCAGGAACTGACGCACCGTGGGGGTCATCTCGACGGGGAATTCGTGCTGGCCGATGTTGGCGACCGCGCGGGTGAGGCGGGTGACGGCGTTGTCGTCGTGGAGCATCGAGCCGTGTCCGGGGCGGCCGGTGGCGCGCAGGCGGAGCCAGTCGAGGCCCTTCTCGGCGGTCTGGACGACATAGACGCGCAGGTCGTTTTCGAGGGTCACGGAGAAGCCGCCGACCTCGCCGACCGCTTCGGTGACGCCTTCGAATACCTCGGGGTGCTCCTCGACCATGAAGCGGGCGCCGTAGTCGGAGCCGGCCTCTTCGTCGGCGGTGAAGAGCAGGACCAGGTCGCGCGGGGGGACCTTGCCGTGGCGCTTCCAGTCGCGCACGAGGGTCAGGATCATGGCGTCGAAGTCCTTCATGTCGACGGCGCCGCGGCCGAAGAGGTAGCCGTCCTTGATCTCGCCGCTGAAGGGGTGGACGGACCATTCGCTCGCTTCGGCGGGGACGACGTCGAGGTGGCCGTGGAGCAGGAGGGCCCCGCGGGTGGGGTCGGCGCCGGGGTAGCGGCAGGCGACCGAGGCGCGGCCGGGCGCGGACTCGTAGATCTTCGGTTCGAGTCCGACTTCGGCGAGCATCGTAGCGACGTATTCGGCGGCGGCGCGCTCCCCTTGTGAGGTGGCGTTGTCGCCGGTGTTCGTGGTGTCGATGCGGATGAGGTCGCGCGCGATGTCGACGACCTCGTCGTGCGGGCGGGGCGGGTTCGCGGTTTCTGCCATCACTGAGTTCTATCAAGCGCCCGAAACGGAACGCACGGCGCTGTGGCGGCTGTCGCAGCTTTCACTCTGATTACCATCCTTAACCCTCACCCGCCCCGGGGACCATAGGCGTCCAGCGTTCCGCAGGGGTGTGACAAGAACCGGGTCTCGCGGCGGCCCTGTCACTCGATCGGGTGCCATGGCTGTCGCCACGGCACCGGATCGAGCAGGTCAGACGCTTTCGCGATCGAGTCGGTCAGGCGGCGGCTTGTGTCAGACGTTTGGCGCGGTTCTTCTTGCGGCGCTTGGCGACGATCGGACCGGCGAGCCTCGGCGCGAGCGGTCCGAGCGCGGCCATGATGAGCACGTACGCAGCAGCGACTGCGCCCATCTCCGGATCGAGCCCGGCCGTGACGCCGAGGCCGGCGATGACGATCGAGAACTCGCCGCGCGGCAGCAGCACGAGCCCGGCCCGCAGCTTGCCCGTGAATGCCGACCCGGCGCGTCCGGCAGCCCACGAGCCGGTCGCGAACTTCGTCGCGATCGTGCAGACCGCGAGCGCGATCGCCACCGGCAGCACCGGCGGGAGCGCGGTCGGATCCGTCTCGAGCCCGAAGTTGACGAAGAAGATCGCCGCGAACAAGTTCTTCAACGGCTCCAAGGTCTCCTCGGCTTGGTGCGAGACCGGGCCGGAAAGGGCGATCCCGACGAAGAACGCGCCGACTGCGGCCGAGACGTGGACCTGCTCGGCGAGACCGGCCACGACCAGGATGATGCCCATGACCTTGAGCATCAGGATCTCGTTCGAAGACGAGGCGAGCAGCCGCGAGAGCACACCGCCGAAACGGGAGGCGACCACGAAGGCGGCGGCGACGGCCAGCAGCGCGAGCCCCAGGCCCCACGCGGCCTGCGCGAACGCGAGGCTCGCCAGAATCGTGGTGACGATCGGCAGGTAGAGGGCCATGACCAGGTCTTCGGCGACCAGGAGCGCCAGCACGGTGGGCGTCTCGCGGTTGCCGAGCCAGCCGAGGTCGGTCAGGACCTTCGCGATGATGCCCGAGGACGAGATGTAGGTGACGCCGCCGAAGACGACGGCGGCTACGGGCCCCCATCCGAGCAGGAGTGCGCAGACCACGCCAGGCGTGGCGTTGAGGACCAGGTCGACGATGGCGCCGAGCCAGGAGGTCTTCATGGTGCCGAGCAGTTCGCGCGGCGTGTACTCCAAGCCCAGGGTGAACAGGAGGAGCACGACGCCGACTTGGGCGCCGACCTCGAGGAAACCGGTGATGGCGTGGAGTTCGTAGACGCCGCCGTGGCCGAAGGCGAGGCCGGCGAGGAGGTAGAACGGGATGGCGGAGAGGCCGATGCGGCCTGCGATGGCTCCGAGTAGACCGAGGGCTCCGATGAGGAGGCCGAGTTCGAGAAGGAGCTCGACGGTCTCGTGCATTATTCGATACCGCGCAGGATCCGGTCGACTGCGTCGACGGCCTCCTGCGTCCCGATGGTCACGAGGCGGTCGCCCACGTGCAGGGTCGCGGAGGGCGCGGGTCCGGTCTCGACGCCGTCGGTGCGGACGATCGCGACGATGGAGGCGCCGGTACGGGTGCGGGCGCGAGTGTCGCCGAGGGGCCGCTCGGCGTAGGGGCTGGTGGCGTCGACGAGGATCTGGCGGGAGACGAGGTTGTCGATCTCGTGGTGGAGCCTGTTGAGCTTCTCGACGATGCGGGCGCCGCCGAGGAGTTCGCCGATCGCGGCGGATTCGTCGGCGGAGAAGACGATGCAGTCGAGCATCGAGTCGGGGTCGTCGGGGTCGTAGATGATGAAGTCGCGGCGGCCTTCACGGTGAGCGACGATGCCAAGGCGCACATGCCGTTTCGTCTCGAACTCAAACCGCACGCCGATTCCGGGCAGCTCGGTGCGCTCCACGTCCACTGTTGATCACTCCTTTTGTGTGGGATACGCACCGAACCGTACAGCACTTCCCGGTCAGTCCACGCCGATGACCGGTTCCGTGGACTTGCGCACGGCGTTGCGGACCTGCGCGGGGACGCGGATGCGCTCGTCCGTTTCGTAGCGCGTACGGGCCTCGGCTGCGGTGTCCGGGTCGGCGGTGATCGCGGCGAGCTCGTCGAAGAGGGCGGTCAGGACCTCGTCGATCTCGTCTTCGGGTTCGGGAATGCCGCCCCAGACGTCCCAGGGCAGCAGCTCCATTTTGGCGAGTGCGGCGACGTCACGGACGAGGTTCGCCGCGATCCACCACGCACCTTGCTCCCCCGGGACGGTCAGACCGCATTTGTCAGGGTCGAGTTCGCCTGTCCGATAAGCGGTCCAGGCCTGCCCGGCGACGACGAAGCGGTCGCGCGGCACGTCGGCGGGATCGAATTCGAGCTTGAGGGCTTCGACGAGGATCGGGTCCATCTGGGCGTCGCCGAGGATCCAGGCGCCGCGTTCGGCGTCCCAGTACTCCGCGACCCAGTGGTCGATGTGCCAGCCGGGCTCGAAGTAGTTGCCGAAGCCGCAGCGGGCGCGGGCCGGGATGCCGTGCGCGCGTAGGGCGGAAACGGCGATCAGGGAAAAAGTGCGGCAGGTGCACGCGATCTTGTGCGCGGGCTCGCGGGCCTCGGCGAGCGAGCGCGGGTCCTCGTCGAGGATGCGGCCGAGGATGGCCTCGGTGGCGCGGAAATGGGCGGTCTCGCGGCGCGCTTCGGGCATCGCGAAGCCGTAGACGTGGGCGAGTTCCTGGTGGACGAGGACGCCTTGGACGGCGGCGAGGAGGCCTGGGACGTCGCCGGGCACCGCTTTCAGGGCCGTCTCGTGCGGTCCGGCGGCGGAGAGCGGCCCGGGTTCGGTGTAGTAGGTGAGGAGGTCGTTGGCGCTCATGGCGTTCCCTTCGTCGGTGACTCCTCGAACTCTACGGAGATTTACGTCTGGGATTCCAAGGGCAATCGCACAAATGTACGGACTTGCATTTGTGGACATTTTGCGGCGGTCCCCGGCCGCGGTGCGG
>DATABR010000107.1:0-9029 GCA_036259435.1 Glycomyces sp. | reverse complement strand
AATCCTCGTCCTGGGCGTTGCCGCTGGCACCGGCGTCGCCGGTGGCGGCGTAGAGGAACCCGTCGGGGCCGAATTCGAGCGCGCCGCCGTTTTGGTTGGGCCCGGAGGGGATGTCGGTGAGGATCGGCTCGGGCTCGGCGTCGGATGCCAGGTTCATACGGACGATCCGGTTGTCGGTCCCGCTCGTGTAGTAGACGAAGACCGTGGCGTCGTTCTCGTAGTCGGGGGAGACGGCGATGCCGAGGAGGCCGCCCTCGCCGGTGTCGTCGATGTCGACGGTCCGCAGCTCTTCGGGTTCGCCCGTGGTGCCGTCCTCGGCGACGCTGATCGAGAGGAGGCGGCCGGTGGTGCGTTCGCCGACGATCGCGGTGCCGTCGGGCAGGAAGTCCAGCCCCCAGGGGACTTCGAGGTCTTCGGCCACGACGTCCAGGAACGTGGCCGGTTCCTCGGCGGTGCCGGTGGGCGTGGGCAGACTCGGCGGCTCGCCGGTCTCGGGGTCGGGCGGCTCGCCGAAGGAGCACGACGCGAGTGAGAGTGCGGCGGCGGTCGCCGCCGCGGCCGAGAGCAACCTGCGCATGGCCCCAAGCCTATAGGCCCCTGCCGCAAGTGCGGATGCGTTGCGTTCCACGCATACCCGGTTCCCCGCCGAAGGGCCGCGCTAACCCCCGATCGAAGAAACCGAATATCCTATAGGATATACCCTGCGCGGTGCGTACGAGCGCTGCGCAGAGGTCCGTCGATACGGAGGAACAGGCTGTGGCCGTGAAGGTCTGGATCGCTCACGAAGAAGGCCGCGAGCTCATCGGGCCGCTGCCCGACAGTGCTTCTGGAGGACCTGTCGACGTCGAGGTGTACGACGGGCGCGGCGACTACCCGTCCGACCCGGCGACGCTCGAGTTCTGGGTGCCGCCGTTCCTCGCCCAGTCGAAGGTCACGACTCCGCTGGGGGACATGACCTCGCTCAAAGCGATCCAGTTGCTCAGCGCCGGAGCCGAAGTCTGGGTCCCGGCCGTGCCGCCCGGGGTGACGCTCTGCGACGCGCGCGGCGTGCACACCGGCGTCACCACCGAATGGACCGTCGGCGCGGTCATCGCCTCCATGCGCGGCTTCGACGTCTTCGCGCGCAAGCAGCCCCGCCACGAGTGGAAGGTCGAGTGGACCACCACCATCGTCGGCAAGCGCGCCCTCGTCGTCGGGGCCGGCGACATCGGCGAGAAGGTCGCCGAGGTCCTCACCTTGCTCGGAGCGGAGGTCGAGAAGGTCGCCCGCCGTGCCCGCCCGGGGGTCCACCCGATCGATGCGATCGAGACGTTGCTGCCGGACTCCGACGTGGTGATCCTGATCCTCCCGCTCACCGACGCCACCCGCGGCCTCGTGGACGCGAAGTTCCTGTCCCGCATGAAGGACGGCGCCCTCCTGGTGAACGCCGCGAGGGGCCCGGTCATCGACACCGACGCCCTCGTCGCCGAAGTCGCCTCCGGCCGCCTGCGCTGCGCCGTCGACGTGGTCGACCCCGAACCGCTTCCGAGAGACCACCCGCTGTGGGACCTCGAAGGCGCCCTGATCACTCCGCACGTGGGCGCTTCAGTAGACGGCACCCTCGATCGCGCCTACGCCCCTGTGGGTCCGCAGATCCGCCGCTACATAGCAGGGGAACCCCTCGAAAACGTTGTGGCGGACGGCTACTAGCGCTCTTCGGCCTCGTCGGTGCGCAGTTCCTGGCCGCCGATCTCGAGGACTTGGGGGAGGTTCTCGGGCTTCAGCGGGGTCAGGCGGACCTGGGACTGATCGTCCAATATGGCCGCCACGCCCTCGTCTCCCGTAGCGAAGCCGTCGATGTGCTTCCAGGCGATCGTGCGACTCGTGAACATGCCCCGGATCGCGATGCCCTCCCTGGTGACGTCCACACCCGATCGCCACGCCCACATCGAGATCCCGACCGGCGCGAGCAGCAGCACCAGGCCCAGCACCACAGAGAACGCGCCCCACAGCGGCTGCTCGACCATGAGCGCCAGAGCCAGTGGCGCCACCGTCAGCCAGGCGACGAAGGCCGCGCCGATGAACGCCGCCGAGCGGCGGATCCGCAGCTTGCGACGGCGCTTCGGGGAGGCTGGCGAGCCGAGCGTGTGAGCAGCGGAGGCATCGGAACTCGTCATGGAACCAGACTGACACATCCGACCGAGGGATATGCAAAGTGGCCGGTCCGATTTCTGTCGGATTGTCGCTTGACGGGCGCGCAGAACGTGACACGATCACACCAACAGCAGCGGCACTAGCCTGGTGGGGGTGGACGTGGCCGTCAAGATCACATTCCGTCCGACGTCGCGCCAGGTGCTCGGCCGGGCGCTGTTCCTCTCCGGCCTCTCGCTCGTCGCCGCCCTCGTCCCCGCCGTCGCCTACATGCTCGCCGTCGGCCACTGGTACCACTACACGCTGGTCGGCCTCTTCCTCATCGCCGTCTCGGTCGCGCTCGGCGTGGCCTACGCGGGAGCCCGCAAGCGCGGCGTGGTGCTCGACGAGCGGGGGATCCATCCCCTCGACGACTATGCGGCCCAGATGCATGCCGAGCGCTACGCGGCCTGGACCGAGATCGCCGACATCCGCGCCGAGCGGCGCGCCAGCCGCACCGTGCCGGTCGTGTACCTCCTCGACCCGAGTCAGAAGCCGTGGCGGCTGCAAGCTCCGTACTCGGGCCGCGGGATCTCGGTCGACGACGCGCTCGACGAGAAGATCTTCGTCATGCGCAGCCTCTGGGAAGGCTACAAGCGGGGCCTGCCGCCGTACCGCGGGCGTCCCTAGCGGTATCGAAGAATCCACATAAGGACGCTCGGTGCGCGGAACGGTGTTCGTCGCCGATTCGACCGCAATCCGTTGTCACCGATAAGTTCTGTGGCTCAAGGGGTTTGGAGCGCTCGGGGTCGAGCGGGTGACGGACGCCCGGGTGGTCGCCTGGGAGGACCACTCGCATGACCCAGCCGCTCACCAGTAGGCACAGGACCAGCAACGGCCAGGAGAGGAGGACTTGGGCCACGCCTCCGCCGATTACTGCGAGGTCGTCGCTGTCGCTGTTCCAGAACGGGGTCAGGATCGCCACTCGCAGCAGGTACATCGCCACCCACACCCACGACGCCGCGGTGTAGGCGCGCATCAGGTCGGGGTCGGTGCGCCAGCGCGTCTTCTGCCCCAGGAGGCCGCCCACTATGAGGCCCAGCAGCGGGCGGCGGAAGACGATGAACCCGGCCCATACCAGCGCGCTCGCCGCGTTCGAGGCGATCCGGGGGAGCAGGATGTCCTGCGCGCGTCCGGTGTAGAGCACGATCAGACACGCCACCGCCACGCTCAGCAGGCCCAGGATCACCGCTCGGGGCTTGCGGCGCTGCTGCAGCCGCACCAGCGCGACCGCTCCCGCCGAGGTCAGGGAAGCTCCTGCGGCCCAAGCGATCGAGTGGTCGGAGAGCAGCCACGTGAGGATGAACACGACCAGCGGGGCGGTGGCGTCGAAGGCGCCGCGCTTGCCGCCTAGTAGGCTGACAAGGGTGTCTTGCCGCACAGTATCGGACAACTGTCTACCCTCACCTCTCGACCCGCTACGACAGGCAAGGCTACCCTAACCGCAGTGGCACGCCGGGCCTCGCCCGCAGCCCCACCTACGGACGGATTGGCACGGTACCGGATGCTCGGCACACATCGGATCAGCGAAGCGCAACTCGTCGACCTGCTCCGCCGGGCGAGAAAGACCGAGTTCGGACGCTGGAGCAAAGCCGACCTCCAGCGCGCGATGACCGACCTCGGCTGGCAGGTGCGCTCCGCCGAAGTCGACATCGGCATGTGGCGCGCCGAGACCGGCTACGACACCGGCAACGCCATCGCCGACTCCGTCCCGCCCCAGACCCCGGTGTCGGGACGCGCCGACTTCTACTCCATCGAGGTCATGGTCCTGCGCTCGGCCGAACGCGGCCGCCAAGGCGAGCAGCACCGCACCCTCATCTTCCGCGAGGTCCTGCGCACCATGTTGAGCGAGCTCGGCGCGCCCGAGGTCCGCGGCGGCGACGGCGGCCCCTGGGTCCGCTGGTACCGCGACGGCCTCCTGTTCGAGCTGCACCTGCGCCGCTTCCACGGCGGCGTCACCCTGCGCCTCCTCTCGCCCGACCTGTTCGAGCAGCTCGAGGCCCACGCCGTCGGCAAGGGCGACGTCTCCGGATGGCAGGCCTACGCCCGCACCGCGCAGCACCCGACCGAGCCGAACTGCGCCGACATGGGCGAGTTCACCGAGCGGCTCTCCTCGCTCCTGGCCGACATGGCCGCCGACGTGTCCGTCGTCGACACCGCCGGCACCGTGCTCCTGCGCACCGGCGACTGGTCGGCGCGTTACGTGGCCGCGTTCGTCGACGGCGGCCTGCGCGTCGAGGCCAGCGCCGCCGTCTCCGGCTCCTGGCGCGCGGGCCTGTCGAACCTGCCGAGCATGGGCTTCCGCGCCCCCAGCGGCGCCCAGCCCAACTGGTCGCGCAGCTTCAACTCGACCGACCGCACCGCCACGAACCAGGCCGCCCACATGATGGTGGACGCCTTGCGGGCCTTCGGCATCCAGGACCTGTTCGACATCGTCTACGACGGCTTCACCGCCGACGGCGAGCGCATGTACCTCCCGGTGCTCGGTATCGGCAACGGCGACAACCCGTACTAGGGCCCTAAGAGCGCCACGTGGCGGCCCCATCGCCCGCTTGCCACGCCGAGCGACGGCACGCAAGGGTCGCCTAGACCGCGACAACGGCTGCGGTCTGCGGCGACTCCATCTTCGCCCTCCGGAACGCCGGGAGCCGCCAGCCCACGACGCCGACGCCCGCGATACACGCGAGACCGCCGGCCAGGATCGCGCCGCCGAGCCCCAACGGCCCCGCCAGCGCGCCGGCCTGCAGATTGCCCAACGCCGGTGACACGGTCGCCTGCGCCAGCCACAGGCTCGTGACGCGCCCTCGCAACCGGTCCGGCGTGTGGTTCTGCAGCAGCCCCGTGCGCAGGATCTCCGAGACGAGGTCGCTCGCCCCCGACAGCGCCAGGAACACCAGCCCCAGCACGAGCCACGGCGACAGCGCCAGGCCCACCATCGCAGCGCCCCACATGCCCGCCGCGAAGATGACGACCACGCCCGGGCGGGCGGTCTTCGTGACCCGTCCGCTCAACGCCGCCGCAAGGAACGCGCCGACCCCGGCAGCGGCCGACAATAGCCCGAACGCCACCGCCCCGCCGTGGAACTGCTCGGTCGCCAACGCCGGGAACAGGCCCTTGGGATAGGCGAAGAGCATCGGCATGATGTCGATGAGCAGCACTCCGGCCACGACCTTGTTGCGGCGCACGAACGCGAACGCGTCCTTGAGCGAATGCGTGTCGGTCGGCTCCGCGTCCCCGTGGTCGGGCGGCATGGGCCCGACGAAGATCATCGCCACGGCGAACACCACGAAACCGAGCACGTTCAGCCCGTAGCACCACGCGGTGCCGCCCGCCGCGATCACGATGCCCGCGAGCGCCGGTCCGGCCACGCCCGTGAGCTGACCGGTGAGGCCGTTGAGGGCCGAAGCGCTGGCGACGTTCTCCTGGCCGACGAGTGAGGGGACGGCCGCGAACGAGGCGGGGATGCTGAGCCCGGCGAGGAACGTGTCCGCGACGACCGCGATGAACAGGAACCACAGCAGCGGCTCGTCCTGGAGGGCGTTCACCAGGAGCGCCAAGGAGATTGCGAGTCCGGGCACGCGGACGGAGATGAGGATGCGCCGCCGGTCGAAACGGTCGGCGAGGACACCGCCGACCAGGAGCCCGGCGACGATGCCGATGCCGCCCGAGGCGGCTGCCGCGCCGACGGCGAGGTTCGAGCCGCTGATCTGGTAGATCTGCCAGATCAGGGCGGTCTCGGTGAGCATGGCGCCGAGCAGGAGCCCGGTGCGTCCGATATAGAGCCAGCGGAAGTCGCGGCTGATCCGGAGGGGCGTGATGTCCACGAGGTGGTGCCGAAGGGCCATGCCATGATGATACAGAGCGATGCAGACGGTGCAACACTGTGTTTCATGCGATGATGGCCCGCGTCGACATGCGAGTCGAGTCACGAGGCCGCACCGAGCCCCCCGGAGGACCACGATGGACGACAAACTGCTGGCCGCCGCCACCGACGTGCTCGGGACGGCCGGCTGGGACCGCCTCACCATGGGCGACGTGGCCGACCGCGCCGGCGTCTCGCGCGCCACCCTCTGGCGCCAGATCGGCGGCAAGGAGGAGCTGCGCCGCGAACTGCTGCGGCGGCTGCTCCTCGACTACCGCGAGACCATGTGGCCGGTCCTCACCGCCACCGGCACGGGCCGCGAGCGTCTGCGCCTCGCCCTCGATGCCCTGTGCGCCGTCGTCGACCGCCACCTCGTGCTGCTGTCGGCCTTCGACACCGCCTTCCATGAGACCGGCCTGTTCGACGAGCCCATCGAGGACGTCGCCGCCCCGCTCGTCCGCATCATCCTCGACGGCATCGCCGACGGCTCCCTCGCGCCCCCCACCAACGCCGAAGAGGCCGCCGACCTCGTGTTCAACACCGTCTGCTGGCCCTACGTCCACCTGCGCCGCCACCACGAATGGGCTCCCGAGCGAGCCCAGGGACTCCTGCTCGACCTCGTGCTCGACGGCATGGCCGCCGAAACCGCCTGACCGCGTTCCACCCGTCGCGTTCCACCTGGCCGCCCGCGCCACCCGCGCAGTAGGGTCGGCCCCATGATCGTCGACCTCCGCTCCGACACCGTGACCCGGCCGACCCCGGCCATGCTCGCCGCCATGACCGCCGCCGAAGTCGGCGACGACGTCTACGGTGAGGACCCCACGGTCAATGCCCTCGAAGCCGAGGCCGCAGCCCTGTTCGGCAAGGAAGCGGCCGTGTTCACCCCCACCGGCTCCATGGCGAACCAGATCGGCCTCCAACTGCTGGTGAGCCCCGGCGAAGAACTCCTCTGCGACGTCAAAGCACACGTCGTCAACTTCGAGATGGGCGCCGCCGCCGCGCTCGGCGGCATCAGCACCCGCACTTGGACCGCCCCGAACGGCCGCCTCGACGCCTCCCTCATCGAGCCGATGATCAACCGCCCCAACCCGTACGTGACCACTACGCGCGCCATCGCCGTCGAGAACACCCACAACATCGGCGGCGGCACCGTCCAACCCATCGAGCAACTGCGGGCGCTCCGCCACCTCGCCGACGCCTACCGGCTCGGCCTCCACCTCGACGGGGCCCGCATCTGGAACGCCCATGCCGCCACCGGTGTGCCGCTCGAGGAGTACGGCCGCCTCTTCGACACCGTCTCGGTCTGCCTCTCCAAGGGCCTCGGCGCGCCCGTCGGCTCGCTGCTCATCACCGACTCCGACCGGGCCGCGCGCGGCCGCGTCATCCGCAAGCGCCTCGGCGGCGGCATGCGCCAGGCCGGATTCCTCGCCGCGGCCGGCCGCTACGCGCTGGCCCACCACATCCCACGACTCTCCGAGGACCACGCCCGCGCCCGATACCTCGCCCGTTCGCTCGAGCCGGCCGGCCTCTGCGACCTCTCGCAGGTCGAGACCAACATCGTGCTGCTGCGCCACCCGGAGATGGCGAGACTCGCCGCGGGAGCGGCCGAGCAGGGCGTGAAGATCTCGGTGCTCGGCCCCGACTGGGGCCGGATGCTCACCCACCTCGACGTGGACGACGCCGGAGTCGAGCACGCGGTAAAAGTGCTGAGCAGCAACTTGTGAGCACGGCGGAGCCGCGTTTCCAAATGTGCTGCTCAGCACGGAGGTTGCCGATCGCCGGGAGCGAAGGTAGGTTAGCCATACCTTCCTTAGTCCAGCCTTATCTTCCTGGAGGTCGATGCGTGTACGCCTGCATCTGCCACGCAGTCCACGAGAGCGTGGTCCATGACTGCATCCGCGCCGGCGCGCGCACCGAAGAGGCCATCGGCGAGGCCTGCGACGCGGGCACCAGCTGCGGCACGTGCCATGAGCGCCTCGTCGACATGATCGAGACTTACTTCACCGACGCCGTCCCCGCCGCGGCCTGAGACCGCGCGGTTCCTTCCCTTTATCGGGATTTGACAGGCACTTTAGGTTGTCCTCCGTTAGGATAGGTTGTCCTATTTTAGGCATTCCTGGCTGGATATGGGCATCGACTCGGTCTTAATCTGAGATGGTCGGTCACGCGACCGGCGATTGACGGGCTGAGAAGGACTGATTGCAATGCAGGGCGACAAGCGGGTCATCGAATTCCTCAACGAGCAGTTGACGGCGGAGCTCACCGCGATCAACCAGTACTTCCTGCACGCGAAGATGCAGGAGAACTGGGGCTACACCAAGCTGGCGAAGTACACCAAGGCCGAGTCGATCGACGAGATGCGCCACGCCGAGGTCCTCACCGACCGGATTCTCTTCCTCGATGGCATGCCGAACTACCAGCGGCTCTTCCCGCTGCGCATCGGGCAGTCGGTCAAGGAGATCTTCGAGTGCGACCGCGAGATCGAGGTCGAGGCGATCGACCGCCTCAAACGCGGCATCGAGCACATGGAGTCGGTCAAGGACTACGTCTCGCGGGATCTCTTCAAGAGCATCCTCGAGGACGAGGAGCACCACATCGACTACCTGGACACGCAGTTGGAGATCCTCGAGAAGATCGGCGAAGCGCTTTACATCCAGAGCCTCATCGAGCAGCCCGAGGGCGAGTAGCCGAAGCGACGCGTACGAGGGGGCCGGCCATGAGCCGGCCCCCTTTTCTTCTTGCGGCAGAGCCCCTCACAAGTCCACCACAGTGGTAGGTCGTCGCCTTGACAGCGCCGACGAAAGGATCGTAACATATCAATACTTCGAATGAAAGTTTCCGAAACTTTCAGAACAGATGGTCCCGTCCGGCGCTGCGACGGGCGGTGAGCACGGCGTCGCCGCGCTCACGAGTCCGCTGCGCTACCCGCCTTCATCAAGGAGCCCTCCATGGAAATCCCCTCCTCGACCCCCTCTGCGAGCCGCCGGTCCGTGCTCTC
>DATABR010000106.1:0-2711 GCA_036259435.1 Glycomyces sp. | reverse complement strand
CCGCAATTATCTCCTTGCTCGGCGTTGCACAGTAATATGTCACATACTACAGCCCGGTCAAGTGATGGCTCGGCGTCTGGGATCATGATGACCGCTAGCGCCGGGGCCGGGAGCCTCGCACTTCGGTCTCCTCCCGTCCGGTGCTCGACCGCCACCGATCGAACGGAGCCGCCTCCATGGCCGACACGCTGCGCAGCGTCAACCCGACCACCGGAGCGGCGTTCGGCGATCCGATAGCCGAGACCGGCCCTGACGAGCTCGCGCGCCTCGCAGCGGCCGCCCGCGCCGCCGCACCCGGTCTTGCCGCGATGCGGCCGGCCGACCGCGGTGATCTCATGCGCGCCGTCGCCACCGCCTTCGCCGTCCGTGAAGGGGCGATCGTCGCCCTCGCGGACGCCGAATCCGGCCTCGGCGAGATCCGTCTCCGCGGCGAACTCGCCCGCACCATCGGGCAGTTCGAAAGCTACGCCGCCTACGCCGAGACCGGCGCGTCCCTCGACGTCGTGATCGACCACGCCGCACCGAGGGCGATGCCTCCGCGCCCTGACCTGCGCCGCTGGAACGTACCGCTCGGCCCCGTCGCCGTCTACGCGGCCTCGAACTTCCCGCTCGCCTTCGGCGTCGCCGGCACCGACACCGCCGCCGCCCTCGCGGCCGGATGCCCGGTCGTCGCCAAGGCCCACGCGTCCCAGCCGGCGACTGCGGTGCTGCTCGCCGAGATCATCGCCGAGGCGCTGACGCGGCATGGCGCGGACCCGCGCCTGTTCGCCGTCGTCAGCGGTTTCCAGGCAGGGCTCGAATTGATCCGCGACACGAACATGAAGGCCGCCGCGTTCACCGGCTCGATCGCGGGCGGGCGCGCCCTGGCCGCGGAGGCCGCTGCCCGGCCCGAGCCGATCCCGTTCTACGGCGAGCTGGGCAGTCTCAACCCGGTCGTGGTCACCCCCGAGGCGGTCGCCCAGCGCGGCGCGGGCCTGGCCGAGGAGTTCGCGGCGTCGATGACGCTCGGCGCGGGCCAGTTCTGCACCAAACCCGGTCTGCTGTTCCTGCCGGAGGGCCACGGGCTCGAAGCGCCGCTTGCGGATGCGGTGCGCTCCAGGGAGGTTCACCCGATGCTCAACCAACGCATCTGGGAGGCGTACACCGTCGAGACCGCCCGTCTGGCGGCGCACCCGCAGGCCAGGTTCGCGGTCGAGCCGGCGCGAGGGGACGACGGCTTCACCGCGACGCCGGGCCTGATCGAGGCCCCGGCCGCCGCGATCGACGGCGACGGCACCCTGCTGCACGAGTGCTTCGGTCCGACCGCCCTGGTGCTCACGTACACCGACGCGGCCGAACTCGAACGGGTGCTGCCCCAGCTCCCGGGCGCCCTGACCGCGACTGTGCAGCTGGCGTCCTCATCGGACCCGGTCGCGCAAGTGGCGCTGCCGCTGCTGGCGGATCGCTCGGGCCGAGTGATCGTGAACGGCTGGCCCACCGGGGTCGCCGTGGCCGACGCCCAGCACCACGGCGGCCCGTGGCCCGCGGCGACGCATGCGCGCCACACCTCGGTGGGTACCGGTGCGATCACGCGGTTCGCGCGCCCGGTCGCCTACCAGGGCGCGCCGGAGCAGCTGCTGCCGCAAGCCCTCCACGACGACAACCCGCTCGGCCTCGAGCGCCGAGTGGACGGTGTGCTGGAGTCTGCCGCGAAGGGCTGAGGAATTCGTTCGGGTCGATACCCGTGCGCGTATGCCGACGCCGGTAGCGGTGAGCTGTGGTCGGTGAACAGCGTCCCAGATTTGTCGCGTACTGCTGAGCCTTGACGTGACGGCGAATGCGTTCCGCCCGGTATGTCGCGGCCGGGCCAAGAGCCCGCTCGCGCTTAGGGTGGCGCTTGTGGAGAGACGAGAATCGAGCGCGACGGCGGCCGGGATCCGCTGGGCCGCGGCCCTGGCGGCGATGGGCCTGGCCCTGACCGGTTGCGGCGCGGGCAATAACGCCCAGACCACCGAGACGGAAGCCGCGATCTCAGGGGTCAACGTCGATGCGGGGACACTGGCACTGCGAGACCTTCAGGTGGACTTCGGGGAAGAGGGCTTCTATCCCGAGGGCGGGCAGGCCCCGCTGCGGGTTTGGATCGGCAACGAGGGCGACGAACCCGTGTTCCTGGAAGCGGTCACCAGCCCCATGGCGGAGACGGTCACCTTGGCGACCGAGTTGATCGTGGTCGAGGAGACTCCGGACGGCGACGCCACCGAGAGCCCCGAGGGCGAATCGCCCACCGTCGAGGAGTCGCCGGGCTCCGACGGGGCCTCGCCGACCGCCGACGCCGAGGAGACCGAATCCCCCGAGGGTGAGACCGAATCCCCCCAGGAGACCGAGTCCCCCGAGGGTGAGACCGAATCCCCCGACGACACCGAGACCGTCGACGAGCTGGTCGGCGAACCCGAGTTCGAAGTCGAGATCGAGCCCGCCTCGTACGTGCGCCTGACCCCCGCCAGCGGCTCATTCCTGCTGCTCGAAGGCCTCAAGGAGGACGTGACCCTCGAGTCGACCGTCGAAGTCGTGTTCACTTTCTCGAACGGCGAGGAGGTCATGGTCCCGCTGCCCATGGGCCTGCCCGCCGAATCGCCGTCGCGTTCGTACTTCGAAGCCGAGGGCGAGGAGCACGCCGAGTAGCACCGGCGGATCTGGACTGACGGCGGCGGCGCCCCAGCGCCCCCGCCCTT
>DATABR010000105.1:0-7554 GCA_036259435.1 Glycomyces sp. | reverse complement strand
ACGGTCTGGCCCTTGTTGACGTCGACGTACTCCATCTCCTTGATGAGGGACTCGACAGCTTCGGGGTCGACACCCTTGAACAGGGCGGCCCTGGCCAATACATCTTCCATGTCCGTTCGCACCTTTCTTCAGCGCACCGCTAGTGCAAGTCTGAGTCTATGCCTCTTGTCCGCATTGCGAGAGCGAGACCCCCGTAAATCCACATGCGCACGTGGTCGCCGAAATCGACATCCGTATCCGAATGAATGCGTTCCGTCCGTTCCGAGCGTCACCCCGAGAGACTCACCACGCTGTCTCAGCTGGAGTTTCTTTCCGATGAACGGAATGCGTCGGCGGCGACCGGTACAGCCTACCTGCAATGTGACGCCACGCCCAGTACCAGGCAATGACGCAACTCCACAGGAACCCACAAATCAGGTGCACTCGCCCGTGCCGACCGGACCCGAAGCGGCGCGCCCCGCGTCCAGTACAGGCGCGGACTCGTCCATCGTCAGCGCGTAACCGGTCTCCGGATCGTCGACAGCGGCAGCGAAGATGACACCGATCACCTCGCCGTTCGGGTCGAGCAGCGGGCCGCCCGAATTGCCCCCGATGATGCGCGCGAACAGCTGGTAGACCTCGCGGGTCACCGTCCCGTCGTCGTAGATGTCAGGGCCGGTGACGATGCGGGCTTCGCGCACCCGCGCGGCCGTCGCCGTGTACGGGCCGCCGCCCGGGTAACCCAGGACGATGGCGTCGTCGCCCGTAGCGGCCGTCTCGTCGTCCAACGGCAGCGGATCGGCGTCGAGGCCCGGGACCGACAGGATCGCCAAGTCCTTCTCGGGCTCGAACACGATCACTTCGGCGTCGAGCATCTCGCCGTCCGACTCGACCCGCACCTCCTCGGTGCCGGCGACCACATGCGCGTTCGTGACGACCAGGTCGTCCTCGTAGACGAAGCTCGAACCCTCGATCTGGCGGTCGCAGCCAGGCGCCGAGCCATGGACCTTGAGGATCGAGTCCTCCGCGTTCACGACCACAGAGGAGGCCGCCAGTTCGGGATCGGGCGGGTCGACCGAACGGGCCTCGGTCGGATCCAGCCCGGAGAACACGTCCGGCATCCCCGAGGTGTTCAGCGATTCCCGCATCGACTCGTAGACGCCCTTGACCGTCTCGGGCATGTACTCGTCGATGCCGCTCACCAGACTCGAATGGCGCACCGCGCTCGCGACCGCGGGCATCGAGGAGTTCGCCAGCGGTGCGGCGGCCACCCACGTCACCAGCAGCACCGCCGCCACCGACATGATCGGGCCGGCGAACTGGTCGAGGCGGCGAGAGCCGTTGGACCGCAGCTTCTTACGGAGCTTGTAGCCCAACGAGGTCGCGATGGCCATGCCGCCCAGGGCGAGCGCGAAGACGACTACGAGCGCGGCGATGAGCCGCGGCAGCGGGTCGGTGTAGAAGTCGGCAGCGAACGGCGCGATCTGGATGCCGAGGATCGCCCCGCCGAGGAAGCCGAAGAAGGTGGTGGCGGAGACGATGAAGCCCTCGCGGTAGCCGTTGATGGCGAACAGGAGCGCCAGCAGCACGATGGCGATGTCGACGAGGAGTCCCGCGCTGGTCGGCTCCATGCGGCCCCCTAACTCCGGCGCGCTAACGCCGTTCGAGCTCGATCGTCCTGCCGGCGTCCCAGGGACGGGCCCAGCCGCCCAGGTCCAGCAGCCATGACAGTACCCCGGCGGTGAAGCCCCAAATCAGGGGTACGCCGGCGACTTGGAATCCCGGTCCGCTGCGGCCCGAGGGGTAGCGCACGGTGCCGCGCGAGGCCGGGTCGGCCAGCAGCGGCAGTGGGACCTGGTGCGCCGCCGCGACTTCGGAGGCGGCTTGGGGTGCGACGGTGTGGGGGCGCAGCCACAGGGCGAGCACCGGCGTGACCGCGAAGCCCGACACCGGGATCCACAGTTTCGGGAGGCTCCGGCCGATCGCGACCGAATCGGGGTCGACGGCCAGTTCCTCGGCGGCCTCGCGCAGCGCGGTGGCCGAGGCGTCGGCGTCGCCGGGGTCGGCCGCGCCGCCGGGGAACGCGACCTCGCCGGGGTGGTGGCGCAGTGTCGCGGCCCGCTGCTGGAGCAGGACTGAGGGGCCCTGGTCGTCGGGATCGTCCTTGAGCAGCACCAGAACTGAAGCGGTCCGGGCGTTCGCCTCCTCGTAGGGAAGGAGGTGGTCGGCGATGACACGCCCGATCGTGGGCGGCCGGGCGTCGGCCGCGGCCGTGAGCAGTGGCGGCCACCAGTCAGGGCGGGTTCCGGTCTCCAATTTCACGGCAGTTCCAGACCGAACGCGGACTCGGCGGCCCCGGCCAGGCTTTCGGCGGTGAGGCCGGGTTGGACGATGAGTTCGGCGACCGTGCCGTCCGGGTTCACGAACGCGACTCCGGGCAGGGCGGGGACGCCGAGTCCGGTCCGCACGGCCTCTTCAGGATCGAACACGGAAGGAAAGGTCATGCCGTACTCCTCGGCGAACCAGCGCGCGTCGTCCTCTCGATCGGCCGTGTCGACGCCGAGCACGTCCACTTGGTCGCCGTGGGCCTGATAGAAGGCCTCGACCTCCGGAGCCTCGTCTCGGCAAGGGCGGCACCAAGTCGCCCACAGGACCACCACGAGCGGCTTGTCGCCCGCACCGACCGTGGTGGGCGCGTCGTCACCGAGGCAATCGAGTTCGAGGTCGCCGAGTGCTTCGATCGGGGTCGTGCCCGGGGTGCACGCGACCGACCACGTGGAATCGCCTTCGTCGCCGGGAATGGCGATGCCGCTGCCGCCGTCCTGCTCGGTGCAGGCGGCGAGCGCGATCAGGGTGAGGGCCGCGGTCGCGGCGAGCAGGGCCTTCCTCATGCGCCCACCGCGCGTTCGATGCCCGCAAGGCGGATGAGCTCGTCCACGTTGTCGCCCTTGAGGAGTTTCGCGGCCTCGTCCGGGTCCGTGGGGCCTTCCCCGTAGGAGGGGCAGTGCGCGGCGAGGGTGCACGCCCCGCACGCGGGTTTGCGAGCGATGCAGACGCGGCGGCCGTGGAAGATGATCCGGTGCGAGAACATGGTCCACTCGCGGTGCTCGATGAGCTTCTGGAGCTGGAACTCGAGCTTCACGGGGTCTTTGCCCTCGACCAGGCCGAGCCGGTTGGTCAGGCGGATCATGTGCGTGTCGACGGTGATGCCCGGGACGCCGAAGGCGTTGCCGCGGATGACGTTCGCGGTCTTGCGGCCGACGCCGGGGAGCTTCACGAGGGCGTCCATGTCCTCCGGGAGCCTCCCGTCGTGCTGTTCGACGAGGGCTTTGCCGAGGCCGATGATCGACTTGGCCTTGTTGCGGTAGAAGCCGGTGGGCCGGATGATCGCCTCGACCTCTTCGGGATTCGCCTCGGCGTAGTCGGCGGCGGTGCGGTACTTCGCGAAGAGCGCGGGCGTCGTCAGATTGACGCGCACATCGGTGCACTGGGCCGAGAGGATCACCGCGACGGCCAGTTCGAGCGGGCCCGAGTAGTCGAGCTCGCAGTGGGCGTCGGGGTGGGCCGCGGCGAGAAGGCGGTCGATCACGCGGGCCCGGCGTTTCTTCGCCAGCTCGCTCTCGGTCCCGTTTCGGGCGTCGGCGGCGGTCACCCCGCCATGGTACGCGGGCGGACCACCGCCCGGCCCCTTCCCCGAGTGCGGTGTCCGCCGCGCAACAGCAGCGCTGAGGCGCCGATCAGGCCGCCGCCCGCCGCGGTCGCGGCCATGCTCCAGACCGTGGAGACCGGGGCCGGAGCGGCCTCGGCCGGCATCGCGGGCGCCTCCGTCTCGACGGCCGAGGCGACGTCCACGATTCCCGAGCCGAGGTCCGGAGTGCCCGCCTCCGCGGTCGCGATGAGTGCGCGCCGCACCTGGCCGGCCGTCCACTCCGGATGCGCCGAGCGCACCAGCGCCGCCGCGCCCGAGACCACGGCCGAGGCGAAGGACGTGCCGGTCACGGTCTTGTGGCCGCCGCCGGGCTTCGGGGCGCTGAGGTTCGCGCCCGGCGCGGCCAGGTCGGTCCCGTCGCCGGTCACGGCGGTCTTCCAGCGCTCGCCGTGCTGGTCGGTGCTGGTCACGGCGAGCACGTCGGGCACGCGGGCGGGGAACCACACGTCTTCTTCGGGACCGTCGCGGTGCTGGTTCCCGGTGCAGGCCACGATGAGCACGTCATGCTGCTCGGCGTAGGCGACGGCTTGGGCGAAGGGCGGGGAGTCGTAGTGTCCGCCGAGGGAGAGGTTGATGACGTCGGCCCCGTTGTCCACGGCCCATTCGACGGCCGCGCCGACCATCGCCGAGTCGTGGTAGCGGTTCTCGTCGTCGAGCACGCGTATGGGCAGGATCGAGGCGTCGGGGGCGATGCCGGGGTGGCGGGAGTCGGCGCGCCCTGCGATGAGCCCGGCGACGGCGGTGCCGTGGCCGACCGGGTCGGCCTGGCCGAAAGCGCGCTCGTAGACCGGGCCGGGGTCGGAGCCGAGGGCGAGGAGGCGGGGCTCGTCGCCGGGGTCGACGTCGACGTAGCTGCGGCCGGGGAGCACGGCCCCGGCGAGGTCGGGGTGGTCGGCGTCCACCCCCGAATCGATCACGGCGACGGTGACGCCCGTGCCGGTGGCCGTCTGCCAGGCGGTGGGGGCTCCGACGGCGACGACGTGCCAGGGCAGGGGCGCGGACGCGCGGCCCGTGTGTGCGGAGAGCAAGAGCGCCAACAGCGTCGAGCACACGCAGGCCAGAACGTAGCGAGCAGAGCGGTCCCCCATGAGAACCGGATCGTTACACAGAGACAGGCCCACAGCGTGGGAATGACACACGTTCTCCTTTATGATTTCGTTATTCTCGCCCTACTGACGGAAACTTGACAATGCCCTCGCGTTACGGTGACGATCGCGAGGGGACGCCGCGTTCGCTCGACACCGCCCCATCCAAGACCGGTAGGGGGGAAGGGCTGAGTGGGATCGATGTGGGAACCCAGTAACGAGATCGAGCACCGTCTCCGGGAGGCGCTGCGAGCCGAGGACCAGGACGGATACTTCCGGATCCTGGCCCAGATCGAACTCGTCCTCCCACTGTCCTATGAGGACACGAACGGTTCGGGTGCGGACACCTGGGCCACCTGGACCACCGACGACCGCACCCATATTCTCGCCTTCACGTCCGAGACGGCCCTGCAGGTGTGCCTGCGGGACAACGCCGGGGCCTCCCGGCGGGTATCCTTCGCGTCGCTCGCCGAAACCTGGCCCGACGAGGAGTGGTGGCTGGCCGTCAACCCCGGCCTGCCGGTCGAGGGCTATCTCCCGGCCTGGTTCGTCCTTCAAGTGGCCCAAGGCATGACCACCGTCCCGGTCGACCCGGCGCCCGCTCCCGAGCCCGCCCAGGACCCGTACGGCCACCAGGGCGATACCTTCTCTTCTTCTGTGGGGCAGTCGGATCCGTTCGCGAACCCGATGGCCTTCGCGCCCGAGCCGCGCCAGGAGAGCTTCATGCCTCCGGCTCCGCCGGTGCCCGAGGTCCCGCCCGCACCGCGCCGCTCCTCGGAGCTGAACAGCTCGTCCGGCCAGCAGTCCACCGTAGGGGGGACCACCCCCGCCGGGCTGCCGCTGCGCCAGCCGCCGAGCGACCCCGAAGCGCCCGAAGCCGACCCGTTCAACGGGCACTCATTCGCCTCCCAGCCGCCGCCCGAGCCCGAACCGTTCCAGCCCCGACAGCAGGGCTTCGGTTCCCCGCCCCGGGACTTCGGCTCGCAGCCGCAGGGGTTCGGTTCGCCGCCCCAAGGCCCGGGTTCCCAGCCGCAGGGCTTCGGCTCCCAGCCGCAGCATTTCTCGCAGCCGCCGAGCGCACCCTCGCCGCAGCCGGCCGCGTTCCCGGCCGAGCCGCAGTGGTCCGGCGCGCAGCAGGAGCAGTGGCCCGACGCGCCCGACTGGCTGCGCGACCAGCAGCCCGACCCGACGACGCTGCCCACGCGTGCGCCGGGGCCCCCGGCGACCCCGCCGGAACCGTTCCCGGCCGGCGACTCGTTCGGCGCGCAGTCCGACCCGTTCCGTGCGCAGCGCCCCGCAGCGCCTGCCTCCAACGACCCGTTCGGCGGGCCCTCCGAGGTCGACGAGCAGCGCTCGGCCGAGTCCTTCGCGTCGATGTCGAGCGCGTTCGGACGGCGTCCCGCCGAGCCCGATCCGCAGCAGACCTCCCAGCCGCGGTCGCAACCACAGTCGCGGCCCGTGGAGCTGACCGGTGAGGACGCCGAGCCGCTGCTCGCCGAGGCCGCCTCCTCCGGCGACACCGCCGCGTTCCTGCAGACCCTCTTGTGCGCCAGCGTGATCCTGCCGGTCGCCGATCCCGAGGCAGTGCACCTGCGCGTCGGCGACCCCGCCTTCCGGTGGGCGAGCGACATCGTCGACGGCATCATCGGGATCACGGTCTACACCACCGAGGCGCGGCTGGTCGACCGCGCCGGAGCGGACACCCAGCACACGACCGTGCCGTTCGGCTGGCTCATCCAGCACTGGCCGAGCCAGGACTACGCGCTCTACGTCAACCCCGGCACTGAAGTCGGCGCGAACATGTCCGGCCCGGAGATCGAACCGCTCCTCAAATGGGCCGAGGCCAAGGACCTGCTCGTGTTCGCGAGCGAGATGGAGCGCCGCCAGGCCGCCGCCGCCCGCGCGGCCGCGCCCTCGCAGCGGGTGCAGCCGGTCCTGTGGCAGAAGACGATCCCGCACCAGCAGGTGCCGTTCTACCTCGATCGCGGCTACGACCGCGTCGGCGGCTTCATCCATCCCGCCGAGGCCGTGGACCACCTGCGCACGCCCGCGCAGCTGTACCTCGCGCTCGGGCTCCTGCGCTCCAGCGAGGACTTCGGCCCCACGGACGATTCGGTGTACGTGCTCCGCTGGGTCGGCTACCGCACCGACCTGTACCCGGCGGCCATCGGCGGCAACGACTTCGACGAGGCCGAGGCCCGCGGCGGCACGGTCGTCGAGCCCGGCCCGTTCCGCGGTGACGGCTTCGCGCCCTCCGAGGGCGACGAGCGCATCCCCGAGCACAAGGTCGACTCGGTGCGGCTGCCGCACGGCGCGAAGATCCTCCGGATCGACTCGCGCGGCGAGGTCGCCGAGATCGCCCTCTACGACGCCGACACCCGCGAGTGGACGCCCATCGAAGGGGCGTTCGGCGGACCGGCCGCCATCGAGGCGCCGCCGATCCCGGCGCTGCCCGCGGCGCCGTCGGACGCGCCGCCCCCGGCCGGTCCGATGGGCGAGGCCTACGGCTACGACAGCGCCCTCGGGGAGGCCTGGGGCGACGCCGACGGTCACTACGACCTGGTACGCCCCAAGCCCGAGGAACGCGCGGCCCACGTCCTCGACCACCGCGACAGGGAATGGAAGGACGCCTAAGCGATGAGGGACGGCTACATCGCCCGCTGGAAGGGCGCCGAATACGACTCGAGCCCCGACGGGGCCCACGTGCGCCTGTACTCGCCCACGGGCGGGGACGGGTTCGTTGAGGTCGCCGACGGCCGGTTCCGCCGCGGCGTGCCGATC
>DATABR010000104.1:0-12134 GCA_036259435.1 Glycomyces sp. | reverse complement strand
CGGCCGCACCGAGCGTTTCCAAGTGCGGCCGGGCCCTCGGCGTCGCCTCCCGTGAGCGGTCACATCCACGAGACCACCTGGCACGGACCGCGATCGCGGACGGTCAAACCCCACTCTCGGAGGTGAACCGTCCTGAAAAGGGGCGGGACGCCCGATCCCGTGGCACTCTTGGGGGGTGATCGTCGCCGTGGGCATAGACGTCGTGGCAGTGGACCGGTTCGAGCGGGTGCTCGAACGGACCCCGCACGTCGCCGACAAGCTCTTCACCGAGGCCGAGCGCCGCGCGCCCGACGGGCGCCCCCGCCGCACCGAATCCCTCGCCGCCCGCTTCGCCGCCAAAGAGGCCGTCGCCAAAGCCCTCGGCGCCCCCGGCGGCATGCACTGGGCCGACTGCCAAGTGCTCTCCCTCCACGACGGACGCCCCTCCCTGAGCATCACCGGATCGGTGGCAGCCGCCGCCGCACAGCGTGGCGTCTCACGCTGGCACGTGTCGCTGTCGCATGATGGCGGTATCGCGACAGCGGTGGTGATCGCCGAAACGGCATGACGGCTGGCGAAGCCGGAGAGGGACAGCCATGGACGGTGCCTGGACAGCAGCGGCGGTCCGCCGCGCTGAATCACGACTGATGTCCCAGGTTCCACCAGGGACCCTCATGCAGCGCGCGGCCGCCGGACTCGCCGCCGAATGCGCGCAGGTGTTGAAAAAGCGGAGCCTCGAGCGGCGCAACGGCATCTCGCCGATCGGCAGCGGTGTCTACGGCGCCACCGTGATCGTCCTCGCCGGACCCGGCGACAACGGCGGCGACGCCCTCTTCGCCGCGGCCCGCCTCGCCCAGCGCGGCGCCCGCGTCTTCGCCGTCCCCGTCATGGGCGACCGCGTCCACCCCGCCGCAGCAGCCGCGCTCACCCGTGCGGGAGGCCGCCTCGTCGAGCAGCCGCCCGACCACTGCCATCTGCTCATCGACGGCGTGCTCGGCATCGGCGGGCGTCCCGGCCTGCCCGGGCGCGCCCTCGACCAGCTCGGCCGCATCGAAGCCGAGACGGTCGTGGCCGTCGACGTGCCCTCCGGTGTGGACGTCGACACCGGCGCCGTCGCCGGAAGCGCCGTCACCGCCGACGTCACCGTCACCTTCGGCGCGCGCAAACCCTGCCACGTGCTCGGGCGCGCCGCACTCCTGACCGGGCGGCTCGTCTTCATCGACATCGGACTCGCCCCGTTCCTCGACCCGCACCCCGCGGTGCGCGTCGCGAGCAACCCGGACATCGCCCAGTGGTGGCACCGGCCCGGACCCGACGACGACAAGTACACGCGCGGCGTCGTCGGCATCGCCGCCGGATCCGAGCGCTACCCGGGCGCGGCCGTGCTCGCCACCGGCGGCGCGCTCGCAGGGCCCTCGGGCTACGTGCGCTACGCCGGTTCGGCGGCCGAGTACGTGCGCCGCCGCCACCCGGAAGTGGTGTGCACACAGGAGGTCAAGGAGGCCGGTCGCGTGCAGGCCTGGCTCGCCGGGCCCGGGTTCGGCACTGATGAGGTTGCGCTCGCCGAGCTGCGGCACGTGCTCGTCTCACCCGCACCGGCGGTGCTCGACGCGGACGCGCTGACGCTCATCGGCGAGTACCCGTCGGTGCTCACGCAGCGGGAGGCGCCGGTGGTGCTCACCCCGCACGACCGCGAGTACGAGCGGCTGTACGGCTCGCTGCCCGCCGAGGACCGCGGCGCGGCCGCGGCGGCGCTGGCGAAGCGGCTCAACTGCACCGTGCTGCTCAAGGGGCACCACACGGTGGTCGCCTCGAGCGACGGCGAGGTGTGGGCGAACCCGACCGGGCGGCCGCAGTTGGCGACGGCCGGTTCGGGGGACGTGCTGGGCGGGTTTCTGGCGTCACTGCTGGCCTCGGGGATGGACAGTGTGCACGCGGCGGTGGCCGCGGCGTTCATCCACGGCCGCGCGGGCGGCATCGCCGGGGCCGGACACCGAACGGTGACCGCCTCGGACGTGGCCCGCGCCCTCCCCGGCGCAGTCGGCGTGGTGCTGACGAAGGGCGAAACGCCCGAGCCGCATCGCTGACCGAAAGCGGTGTCGGACCCTGCGGCTAGGGTCGAAAGCGGGGGGCCCAGTGATGTCCGATTTGTGCAGACGCTCCGTTCACCTTTCGGTGCGGTTCACCAGTCCTCGCCCGCGCGCATGATCTTCGACGGAGCCAGGCCGGTCTCGTCGAGCAGGTAGGTGCGCATGGCCTCGAGGCCCGGCGAGTAGACGTGCAGGCTCACCGCAGGCGCGTCGGAGTCGTTGCGCATGCCGTGCACGGTCCGGTCGTCGACCACCGCGACCTCGCCCGCGGCGAGCGCGGTGCGCCGCAAGCCGGGGAAGTCGCCGGGTTCGACCGTGTACTCGGTCAGGCGGCCCGAGACCACTGCGACCGCCGCGGCCGCGGGCCGCGCCACGCCGCCGTGGTCGTGGAGTTCGGTGCCCTGTCCGGGCAGCCATCCGAGCAGCCACGCCTCGTGGCCCGGGCCGGAGAGCACCTTGCGGGCCCACCGGCTGCCTTTGGTGAAGCGCGCGTTGAGGGTGAGGTTCGCCGCATAGAACGCGGCCAGCGCAGTGAGCCGACCGGTCTCGAGGGTGATCGGTGCGGGCGCCGAAGGCAAGAGCAGGTTGGAGCTCATGGAGTGACTTTCGATGCGTCGGAACGGTTGTCGGCCAGAGGTGCGCCGAGCGGCACGAAGCGGCTCAGCGCTGGTGACAGCGGCGACAGCGACACATCAGGAAGGTCATGCGGGACATCGTACACGATTCCCAGATAACTCACAGGCGCGACACACCAACGGTGGAATGCTGGTTACGCTGCGAATTTGTCACGCCTGGGGCCTTCCCGGCGGGATACTCGCGCGCTAGGCTCATGTTCGGCCTCCCCTCGGAGCCCGAGCGGCATCTGCTGAACGGTGCAGCCGAATGGTGCGGCCCAACGGCACAGCCCATGCGGTGCAGCCGAACGGCGGCCCCGCGCGTGTGTGTCGTGAGAGCACCCCGCCCTCCCCGTGATCCCGAAGGAGCACCCTCCTCGTGAAGCAGTCGTCTGTCCGACGCAAGTGGACGTCCGCCGCCGTCATCGGCGGCCTCCTCGTCGCATCCGTGGGGAGCGCCCCCGCCTGGGCCCAGCGCGACACGGGCGAGATCAACGATGAGATCGAGGCCGCGGACGACGACCTCGCCGCGGCGGTCGAGGAGTACAACCAGCTCGCCCAGGAAGTCGATGACAACCGCCAGCTCATCGATGACACCAAGACTTCCCTGGCGGAGGCCGAGGCGGACCTGGACGTCCTGCGCGACCAGCTCGCGAACTTCATCAGTGAAACCTATGTGGACCAGGGGATCGGCGACGCGGCGATGCTGCTCGAATCCGGTTCCCCCGACGCGTTCGTCGACCGTCTCGATCGCCTCAATTCCGCGAACCTCTACAACTTCCAGGCCATGGAGGAGCTGCGCACGGCGTCCGAGGAGTACACGACCCAGGTCGACCTCCTCGAGGACCTCCAAGCCGACCTCGAAGAGGAGGAGGACCAGCTCCGCCAGGCCGCCGACGACCTCACCGCGCGCATGACCGACCTCGAAGAGGAGTGGCAGACCGCCGCGGGCGAAGAGGTCAGCGGCTTCTCCGAGTACGATCTGCCGCGCATGACCGACGACCAGTGGGCCGTCGTCAAGTTCGCGCTCAACCAGCGCGGCGAGCAGTACGTGTGGGGGTCGGCCGGGCCGAACACCTGGGACTGCTCGGGCCTGATGCTCGGTTCCTACGCCGAGATCGGCATCAACCTGCCGCACAACGCCGCCGCGCAGTACAACATGGTCGCGCACATCAGTGAGTCCGAGCTCCAGCCGGGCGACTTCGTGTTCTACAACGGCCTCGCGCACGTGGGCATGTACATCGGCAACGGCCTGGTCGTGCACGCCCCGAACTCCACCACGGTCGTGAAGGTCGTCGAGCTCCACCACGGCAACAGCTACTACGGTGCGGGCACGCTCCTGCACTAGTACGACGAGATTTCGAAGGCCCCGCGAGGCGACTCGCGGGGCCTTGTCGTTTGTCGAGGGCCGTGTCGTTCACGGGGACGTGGCGGCTTATCGGGGCAGGCCGTTCGCTTCGGGGCGCTCGTGGCTTCGCCGAGTCTCAGACGGGGTCGCAGCGGACCACGAGGATCGCGATGTCGTCGCGGGGCGACTCGGGGGAGAACGTCTCGACGGCCTCCAGCAGGGCCGTGGCGATCTGCCGGGCGCTCTTGCCCGCCGCGTCCCGCACGGCCCATTCGATGCGCTCGTGGCCGAACATGGCCGCGCCGTCGCGGCGCTCGGTGACGCCGTCGGTGAAGAACACCAGCGCGTCCCCGGTGTCGAGCCGCACCTGCTCGGGGTTGACCTTCACGTCGGGGAAGAGGCCGACGGCGGTGCCCTCGCGGCCGACCCAGGCCGTTTCGCCGTCGGCGCGCAGCAGGAGCGGGCGTTCGTGGCCGGAGAGGCACAGGGTGGCGTTGAGCGATCCGGTGTCGTCGCGGTCGAGGAGGGCCGAGGCGATGGTGGCGTAGCGCATGTCGCCGGGCTGTTCGAGGAGCGTGGCGTTGAGCAGTTCGATGGCGCGCGGCAGGGGGCGGCCGTCGCGGGCCATGACCCGCAGGACGTCGCGCACGACGCCGGTGACGGCGGCGGCCTGCGCGCCCTTGCCGCAAACGTCGCCGATCGCGACCCACAGGCGGTGGTCGGGCAGTTCGGTCGCGTCGTAGAAGTCGCCGCCTACTTCGGTGCCGATCACCGGGCCCGGGCCGGAGCCGGGCATGCGCCGGGCGGTCGCGGGCAGGTATTCGGCGGCGAAGGACACGCCGGCGACGTCGGGGAGCGAGCCGGGCATGAGCGCCGACTGCAGTTCGTTCGCCACGGCTTGGCGTTCGGCGTGGATGCGGGCGTTGTCGAGGGCGAGGGCGCTGCGTTTGGCGAGGTCGGCGACGACGGCGCGTTCTTCGGAGGAGTGTTGGCGTTCGATGTGGCGGCCGACGGTGAGGACGCCGATGGTGGCGCCGCGGGCCGACAGGGGGACGGCGATGCCGTCGAGGCCGCGCGGGACGGGCAGTTCCATGCCGGTCCAGCCGTCGGTGGCGAGCGCGGAGGCGAGTGCGGGGGCGGCGCTCTCGAGCCGGAGCCGCAGGTGCTCCAGTTCGGACTCTTCGGCGTGGGTGAGGGCGGCGAGGCGCAGGTCGGCGCCGCCGTCGCCGGTGAGGTGTATGGCGGCCCAGCGGCCGAGCTGGGGGACGACGAGCTGGGGGATGAGGGCGACGGTGAGGTGCTCTTCGAGCGAGTGCGCGAGCAGTTCCCCGGCTTCGGCGAGGTAGGTGAGCCAGCCGGAGCGGCGCTGCTCGTCGGTGCGCATCCGGTCGATCTGGAGGGCGAGGGCGATGCGTTCGGCGACGAGTTCGGCGAGGGGCCGCCAGTCGGGTTGGGGCTCTCCGGCGAGGAGGAGCTTGCCGCAGGCGGGGGCGGTGAGGGGGAGCGGGACGGCGACGGCGATGTTGCCAACGTCACCGAATTTGGCGAGGATCTGGGTGCCGGTGCCGTCTCCGGCGTCGTATTCGATGGCGCCGCCGCCGGCGGCGGTGGCGTCGTGGCAGCGGGCGAGCAGTTCGGTGACGAGCTGGTCGACCGGCAGGCGCGACTGGAGCACGGGGGCGACGGTGAGGAGCGCGGCGAGCTGGGCCAGGTCCGGTAGGGCCGCTTCGGTTTCGGCGTCGGGGGCGGGGCGGGCGGGGGGGCGCGCGTCGGGGTCGCGGTCGATGCGGAACCAGATGGACTTGCCGGTGGCGTCGTGGGTGGTGCCCCAAGAGGACGCGAAGCGGTCGACCAGGAGCAGGCCGCGGCCGCCTTCGGCGGTGACCTCGGGCATGGCGGTGTCGAGCGGGTCGATGCCGCCGGAGCGGTAGTCGGTGACGGTGACGCGCACGCCGATGGGGTCGGCCGCGACGGTGAGGTTGATGTCGGTGCCGGCGTGGACGACGCCGTTGGTGGCCAGCTCGGTGGTGAGCAGCAGCGTCTCGTCGAGCAGCTCGGAGAGTCCGGCTTCGGCGAGCACCGCGCGAACGGCGGCGCGGGCGGCGGCGGGGGAGCGGTCGTCGGCCGGCAGTCGCAGACGCCGGGCGAACCTCTCGGGGTACGTCACGGGCCCCAGTCTATGCCCGGGCCGCCGGTGCCCGCCGCACCCGTTCGGGGGCTTTTGCCTGCTGCGGGGCCGGGCGGCGGCGCCGTGGGGTGCCGGACGCGATGACGGCCGCCCCGGTGGTGGAATCAACCGGGGCGGCCGTCGTACCGAAGGGGTGCGATCGCCTTGCGACGCTATGGATCTACTCCCAGTTGGCCGCGGTCTTGCGGCGACGCAGGAGAGAGAACACGACGGCGCCGGCGAGGAGCGCGGCGGCGGCGGAGGAGATCATGATGACCGACGAGTTGCCGGTGGAGGGCAGCTGTTCGGAGGCTTCGCCGTCGCTGCCTCCGGATTGCAGGCTGAGCGAGGCGATGTTGTTGGCGTAGTCGGCGTCCAGCTCCATGGTTTCGATGACCGCGATCAGCCCGTCGGCCGACTGCTCTTCGGCGATGATCTCGACCGGGAATTGGAGGCGAGCGCCCGTCTCCATAGCGACGCTGTCGAAGAAGCACAGGATGTCTTGGCGCTCGATGCCGGTGTTCGCGGGGAAGGCATGGCTGAGATCGCTCTGGTGGTCGGTCAGGAGCTCGCAGTAAACGCCGTTCTCGCTGAAGACGAAGTCCTCATCCTCCGGCGGAACCGGGGCGGTTCCCGACGGCAGCTGCACGATGACGGAGTAGTTTCCTTCGCCGGCGCCGCGGTGGATCGGAGCGACGGCGTCGAGGGGGCCGAGATTTTGCACCGTGATGTCGACGGTGACGACGTCGCCCAGGTCTCCCTCGATGTCGGCGCCGTGCACGGACAGGTCGTAGTCGTTCTTATTGTGGTCGGTCGTGTACTCCTCGCTGGGGTCGTAGACCCAGGAGCCGTACTCTTCGTCGACCTTGATCGAGTCCTCGGCGATGGTGACGACTTCACCGTTGACGGAGATCGTCGCGGTGTACGGGAGGAGGTCCCCGGCGGAGACGCCGTCGAGCAGTGTCAGCTCGTACTCGTAGCCGCTGTAGTTCCACAGGTCGATATCGCGGATGCTGAGGTCGGCGTCCGTGCACGTCACGACGAGGCCGTTGGTTTCGCAGCGCTCGTCGGTGACCTGGAAGTCGATCAGGCCTGCGGCGGCACTGAGGTCGAGGACCGTCTCGATGGTGTACGACTCGGCGGTTTCGCTGGTGTCGGTGAGGTGCACCTCGGGGCCGAACCCGCTATCGGTCGTGGTCTCGACGACGCCATCGTAGCCATAGGGCGCCTGGATGCCCAGGTAGAAATCGACATCCGAAATCGGGCCCTGCGCGAGGGCCGGGGCCGCTGCCGCGAGGGTGAGGGCCGCTGCGGCAGTTCCGGCCCCTGCTATGCGGAGGCCGGTCGTTCTGAGGGTGGACATGCATCTCCTCTGGGAATCTTCTTTTTTGGGGGTGCGGCGCGCCCGCGGTCCTCCACTGACTACGGACTCGTCCACGGGAGCGCTGCGATAGACCACACGCGCCACTGCAGACACCGGTTGCGAACTTCTTTCAGTTTCATATCCGTAACTGCTGGTGACTGAGCACAATGCCCTCAGTAACCTGCCTTCACGTTTACCCGGTTCATGTGACAACCTGTTAGGCAAGCCTGTCTCCGCAGCTGAGGAACCACGCCATGACGGACACCGTTTCCCGTACGACCGATGAGTCCGACCTGCTCCGCAGCCTGGCCGACGCGCTCGGCGCCGTCGAGCGAGGGGACTTCTCGGTGCGGCTGCCACGCGGCGAGGGCCTGGCCGGGGAGGTCGTCGACCGGTTCAACGCCGTGGTCGAGCAGGCCGACCGGCAGACCCGCGACCTGGCCCTGATCGCCCGTGCCGTCGGCCAGGAGGGCTCCTGGCACCACCGGCTCGTCATCGAGCACCTCGACGGCGGCTGGTCCGAGGGCGCGGCCAGCGTCAACCGCCTCGTCGAGGACCTCGTGCGCCCCACCACCGAGCTGGGCCGCGTGCTCGAAGCCGTCGCCGCCGGCGACCTCTCCCAGGAGGCGTCGCTCGAGATCGAGGGCAAGCAGCTGCGCGGCGAGTTCCGCCGCCTCGGCGAGACCGTCAACCAGATGGTCGGGCTCCTGCGCTCCTTCGCCGGCGAGGTCACGCGCGTCGCCCGTGAGGTCGGCACCGAAGGCCAGCTCGGCGGCCAAGCGGACGTCCAGGGCGTCTCGGGCACCTGGCGGTCGCTGACCGACGCGGTGAACACCATGGCCTCCAACCTGACCGAGCAGGTCCGCTCGATCTCCACCGTGACGCAGGCCATCGCCTCCGGTGACCTGAACCAGAAGATCACCGTCAAAGCCTCCGGCGAGGTCGCGCAGCTCGCCGACACCATCAACTCCCTCACCGCGACCCTCCAGGTCTTCGCCGGTGAGGTAACGCGTGTCGCCCGTGAGGTCGGCACCGAAGGCCGCCTCGGCGGCCAGGCCGACGTACCCGGGGTTTCGGGCACGTGGAAGGACCTCACCGACAACGTCAACTCGATGGCCTCGTCCCTGACCGACCAGGTGCGCGACATCGCCAAGGTCACCACCGCCGTCGCCCGGGGCGACCTCAACCAGAAGATCGCCGTGCCCGCCCAGGGCGAGATCCTCGAGCTCAAGAGCACCGTCAACACGATGGTCGACCAGCTCTCCAGCTTCGCCGACGAGGTCACCCGCGTGGCCCGTGAAGTCGGCACCGACGGGCGCCTGGGCGGCCAGGCGAACGTGCAGGGCGTCTCGGGCACCTGGCGCGACCTCACGCAGAACGTGAACCAGCTCGCCTCGAACCTCACCGAGCAGGTCCGCAACATCGCGAAGGTCACCAGCGCGGTCGCGGCGGGCGACCTGGGCCAGAAGATCACCGTCGACGCCCAAGGCGAGGTCGCCGAGGTCAAGACCACGGTGAACACGATGGTCGACCAGCTCTCCCGCTTCGCCGACGAGGTCACGCGCGTCGCGCGCGAGGTCGGCAGCCAGGGCCGCCTCGGCGGCCAGGCCGACGTGCCGGGCGTCTCGGGCACGTGGAAGGACCTCACCGAGAACGTCAACCTCATGGCTGCCAACCTCACCAGTCAGGTGCGGAACATCTCCTCGGTGGCCAGCGCGGTCGCCAAGGGTGACTTGAACCGCCAGATCACGATCGACGCCCAGGGCGAGATCCTCGAGCTGAAGTCGACGATGAACTCGATGGTGGCGCAGCTGTCGCAATTCGCCGACGAGGTGACGCGCGTGGCCCGCGAGGTGGGCACGGACGGCAAGCTCGGCGGGCAGGCGAACGTGCAGGGCGTCTCGGGTATCTGGGAGGCCTTGACCGACAACGTGAACTCGATGGCCTCGAACCTGACCAGTCAGGTGCGGAACATCTCCTCGGTGGCCAGCGCGGTCGCCCGGGGCGATTTGAACCACCAGATCACCGTGGACGCGCAGGGCGAGATCCTCGAACTCAAATCGACCATGAACGCCATGGTCGACCGGCTCTCGAGCTTCGCCGACGAAGTGACGCGGGTGGCTCGCGAAGTGGGCACCGAGGGCCGCCTCGGCGGCCAGGCCGAAGTGCCGGGCGTCTCGGGTACCTGGAAGGACCTCACCGACAACGTCAACTCGATGGCCTCGAACCTCACCAGCCAGCTCCGCGACATCTCGAAGGTCACCACCGGTGTCGCCAAGGGCGACTTGAACCAGAAGATCACCGTCGACGCCCAAGGCGAGATCCTCGATCTGAAGACCACCGTCAACACCATGGTCGACCAGCTCTCCAGCTTCGCCACCGAGGTCACGCGCGTCGCCCGCGAGGTCGGCGTCGAAGGGAACCTCGGCGGGCAAGCCGAGGTCGCCGGGGTCTCCGGCACCTGGCTCGCCCTGACGCGCAACGTGAACTCGCTCGCGGCGACCCTGACGCTGCAGCTGCGCGCCATCGCCAACGTCGCGCACGCCGTGGCCCGGGGCGACCTCACCCAGTCGGTCGACTTCGAGGCCGCCGGCGAGATCGCCGACCTCACCGAGTCGATCAACCAGATGATCACCGCGCTGAGGGACAAGACCCGCCAGAACACCGACGCGGACTGGCTCAACTCCAACCTCGCCCGCATCTCCTCGCTCCTCCAGGGCCGCAGAGGCGTCGAGGAAGTGACCCGCATGGTCCTCGACGAGGTCACGCCGCTCATCGACGCGCAGACCTCCACGTTCTACGTCCGCCACGAGGACGTCTCGGGGCATGTCACCTACCGGCTCAACGCCGTCTACGGGCACCCCAACCCGGGCGAGAAGAAGCTCATCGAGGACAACGAGGGCATGGTCGGCCAGGCCGCCGCATCCAAGCGCACCATCCACCTGCACGACATCCCCGAGGGCTACCTGGAGATCTCGTCCGGTCTCGGCCAGGCCACGCCGACGGACCTGATCATCCTGCCGGTCCAGTTCGGCGACAAGGTCCGAGGCGTCATCGAGTTCGCCTCGTTCAACACCTACTCCGGGCTCCACAAGCGGTTCCTGGACGCGCTGGCGCCCAACGTCGGCGTCACGCTCGCCACGATCGAGGGCAACGCCCGCACCGAGGTGCTGCTGCGCGAATCGCAGCGCATGGCCCAGGAGCTGCGGTCGCAGTCGAACCGGCTCCAGGAGACCAACGTGGAGCTCGAGGAGAAGGCGCAGCTGCTCTCGGCGCAGAACAAGGCGATCGAGCTGAAGAACGAAGAGGTCGAGACCGCCCGCAAGGACATCGAGGAGAAGGCCGAGCAGCTCGCCCAGGCCTCGAAGTACAAGTCGGAGTTCCTCGCGAACGTCTCGCACGAGCTGCGCACGCCGCTCAACTCGCTGCTGCTGCTCGCCAGGCTCTTGTCCGAGAACACGGACGGGAACCTCACCGAGCGCCAGATCGAGTTCGCCCGCACGATCTACAACGCCGGCACCGATCTGCTCACGCTCATCGACGACATCCTCGACCTCTCGAAGATCGAGGCGGGGCGCATGGACGTGTCGGTGCATCCGGTCGACCTCGCCGAGATCCTCGGTGACATCGAGGCGGCGTTCCGGCCCCAGGCCGAGGACAAGGGCCTCCAGTTCGCCGTCGACGTCGGCAGCGGCGTACCGCAGCTGATGCAGACCGACGGCCAGAAGTTCCAGCAGGTGCTGCGGAACCTGTTGTCGAACGCCGTCAAGTTCACCCGGGTCGGCTCCGTGACCCTCGCGGTGCGGCGCGTGCCCTCCGATCTGCGCTTCGACGCCCCGCACCTGAACGCCGCCGCCGAGCGGATGGCCTTCAGCGTCATCGACACCGGCATCGGCGTCGCGGAGGCGAAGAAGGGCCTCATCTTCGAGCCGTTCCAGCAGGCCGACGGCACGACCAGGCGCAACTTCGGCGGCACCGGCTTGGGATTGTCGATCTCCAAGTCGCTCTCGCAGATGCTCGGCGGCGACGTGTTCATCGAGCACACCGGCGACGCCGGTTCGAAGTTCACGTTCGTCGTGCCCGTCGAGATCGACGCCGACGGCGACTTCTCACCGGTGCCGAGCGAGCTGCCGCCCGTGCGCGAGCCCTCCCCGGGGATCCTCACCGGCGCGCCCGAGACGCCTTCCTCGTCGGCCGCGGCGCAGCACCTCGAGGGCTCCACGGTCCTCATCGTCGACGACGACATCCGCAACGTCTTCGCGCTCACCGCCGCCCTCGAACTGCACGGCATCGACGTGCACTACGCCGAGAACGGCGCGGACGGCATCGACGCGCTCCAGCATCACCCGGGCATCGACATCGTCCTCATGGACTCGATGATGCCGGGCATGGACGGTAACGAGACCACCCGCGTCATCCGCCGCATGCCCCAGTTCAAGGACCTGCCGATCGTGTTCTTGACCGCGCAGGCCCTCGCTGAGCAGCGCGAGAAGTCCGTCGAGGCCGGCGCCAGCTCCTATCTCACCAAGCCGGTGGACCTCGACCTGCTGCTGGACACCATGTCACAGTGGAT
>DATABR010000103.1:0-7116 GCA_036259435.1 Glycomyces sp. | reverse complement strand
GCGATGATCTGCTGGATGGACGAGGCCCGGCCGCTGCGCTTGCGCGGCAAGTACGCGGTGAAGCACACGACCGCGGACGTGCGCGCCGTCGTCAAGGACGTGCAGTACCAACTCGACGTCAACACACTCCACCGCGACGAGTCGGCGACCGAACTGAGCCTCAACGAGATCGGCCGAGTCACTCTCCGCACCACGAAGCCGCTCCTGTGCGACGACTACCGCCGCAACCGCGCCACCGGAGGCTTCATCCTCATAGACGAATCCGACAACCGCACGGTAGCCGCAGGCATCATCGTTTAAGCACCGCAACAGCACCGAGGGCCCCAAAGCGCGAAGCGCTTGGGGCCCTTTCAGCGTCGTGGTCCGAACAGTTGCGACCCTTCGCGCCCATCGCCCATAAGCTCGGTCGGCGGCGCAACGAACCTTCCTAGTCCGAGCGCAGGAAGTGTGCAGGACGGGCGCTGCGACTGCTTTCGGATGAAGGCCCGCCGAGCAGATCCGGCCCTGCGACGACTCGGAGCAGCTCGACAGTTGGTGCTCTCGCGCGGTCAGCGCCTCCCGAATCGAAGCTCTTCGACTGACACGTCGCGCGCCGCGAGCGGATTTCATCGTTCTTCAAAGGCTTTGCGGACCCGCACGGGCGCCTTCAGTATCCAGGCGTCTTCGATCAATTCGGCCAGGCGTTGTTCGTCGATCCGTTTCAGGTCGACGAGGATCATCGCGTAGCCCTCGTAATGCGGCGTCGTGTAGTAGGTCGGATCGCCCGAGGCCAGGAGCGCGGCCTTCTCGCCGGGTTCGCACACGATCGCCAGCCCGCCCTCGGCCTCAGTGCGCAACCGCGCGAAGAACTTCCCCTTGACCTTGAGCGAAGGCGTCTGCCAACTGGTGGTCTCCTCAACCTCCGGAAACCCCTTGGCGATCGCCACGACCTCTTCCCAAGTAGCCATCCCACGCCTTCCTCATCGCTTTCATCCTCCCGCGCGGGTATGACGACAGGTGTTACCCAGCGGAGGAATCGACCGTACTCCAGCAGCGGCGGACCCAGTTTCAAATTAGAAGTAGCATTGTGGCGCACTCTCGACGACGCGGATTCCCTGTTGTTCGCCAACCGACGATTTCGTCGTCGGCGTGGTGTTCTACACCGGCAAGCACACGGTCCCTGTCGGCGATCGACTGATCGCAGTGCCGATTTCCGCGCTTTGGGAGCGTCAGGCTGAGTAGCAGCCACAGCTATGGACGGTCATGCCGGGCCTATACCATCCTGAAGTAGAAGTCGCTGAAGTAGCAACCTTCTATGTCAGAGGGATCTACCTCAGAGGCGTCTCGCAGCCCGTTCGTCAGGGGTTGATCCAGTTGCCGATGGTTATCAAGGTGGCCGCCGAGGCGCCCAGGACTGCAATCGCCACCACAGCCGCCGCTAGAAGGCGCAAGGGCATTTGGGTCCAGTCGGGGCCGATCTGGTGGCGCATCGCGGGCATCGACCCGGTCCCAGGCTCTGGTTGCGGGGCTTGCTCCGCCGGCGGCAGCTGTGCTTCCTGCGGGCGCATGAAGGCCGCCGTGGAGAGGAGCTGGGTGTCGCCGTTGAGGCCGCCGTCGAGGCGAACGTGGTCGACCTGGACGCTCACCGGGCCTACCGTGCCGCGTACGCCGTCGCCCACTCGGGCGAACTGCGCGGTGTCGTCGCGGCGTGGTTGGATTCCCACGGGAGCGACGTGCGGCTGCGAACCCGTCGCGTTCGGGCGGGAGCCCTCGGTGCTGTAGCGCGGTTGCGATACGGCGCCGTAGCTCGGTTGCGAGCCTCCGGTTCCGAAGCGGGGTCGGGATTCGCCGCCGTAGCGCGATTGCGAGCCTTCCCGGCCCAGTCTCGGCACCGACCACTCGCCGCTCTGCTGACCGTAGCCCGCGGCCTGGTCGCCGCTCATCGGCGCCTCTGTCTCCCAGCTGTAGCGGTACCTCGAGGGCGCTTCTGGCTGCGGCGGCTCGGCGACCGTGTCGACCTGGACGGTGCGCAGCTCGTCGGTGTGGCGGCCGTTCCCGACTCGCGGGAGCTCCCCGGTGGTCGGGTGCGACGGGTCGCCGTAGCGCGGTCCCCAGTCGGCTTGGCTCACAGGGGCTCCTATTCCTCGACGCTGGAGAGGATCCGGTCGAGGTGGTTTTCGAGGCTGTCGATCTCGGCCTGCTGCACCGTCACGGTGCGCCGCGCCGCGTCGACCACCCGCTCGTCCTCGCTCAGGTCGAGCACGATCTTGGCCATGTCGACGCCGCCGATGTGGTGCTTGATCATCATCTCGATGAACATGACGTCGGCGTCGGCGCCCGAGAGGGTCTTGAACTCGGCCATCTGCTCGTCGGTCGCCATGCCCGGCATGAGGCCGCCGGCCTCCTCGGTGTCGTGCTCGTGCTCACTGCCCGCCCAGGCCATCGGTTCGCTGGTCGAGAGTTTGGCGCCCCACTCGCGCAGCCACGAGCGGTACATGCCGATCTCGGCGCTCTGGGCCGTGGCGATGTCGTAGGCGACCATCCGCAACGTGTCGTCGCCGCCGTTGCGCCATTCGTACATGGCCATCTCCACCGCCTGCTGGTGGTGGGTCTGCATGTCCCGCGCGAACCCGGCCTCTGCAGAATCGTCGCCCGGTGCGGCGGTAGCGGCGGCCCAGCCGACCGCGATCCCCGCGCCGAGCATGAGCACGGCGCTGATCGCGATCAGGATGGCGGGCCTGCGCCACAAGCGGCTCATTAGTCGTCCTTTCCGCACGGTCGCTCCCCGTCGCTCCCGCGTCTCACATGCCTAACGAACGTCGCCCCGAAAGGTTCGCGTTCGTCAGCCGGTGGGCATCTGCTGCTGGTCGGCGATGGTGGTCGACACGCCGCCCGAGCACGTGGCGTTCGCCTCGGCGGTGTTGTCGGCGTTCTGGATGTAGAAGTCCAGGAACTCGTCGATCTTCGGGTCGTTCAGCTCGTCGGTCTGGTACTGCACGCCCCAGGCCTGCAGCGAGACCGGGACGCCCATCTCCGGGTACGGGCTCATCAGCGAGTAGTCGCGGCCCTCGATCTTCGAGGACAGCTCCTTGACGCCGTCGCCGTCGACCAGTGCCGGGTCGTAGGTCAGCCACACCGCGCCGTGTTCGAGGGCGTGGACGGCGTTGCCGTCGACGATCGGCGCGTCGTAGACCGTGCCGGTGCACGTCTGCCACTGGCCGAGGTGGTTGCCGCCCGCGGGCGGGCTCAACTCGTACTCGGGGACGGCCATCGGGTCCTCGTTGTCCACGTGGGTCTGCTGCACGACCCACGGGTTCTCGAGGTCCTCTTCAGTGACGTCGCCGTCCTGGAGCGCCTTGGAGACCTCGGAGTAGCTGGCGTACTCCCCGTAGAAGTCGGTGACCCCTTCCGGCGGCTGGCTGCGGTCCCAGACGACGAACACGGCGGCCCCGATGAGACCGAGCGCGACGACGCCGACGCCGGAGAAGGTGAGGATGAGGCCCCACGGCTTCGGCTGCTTGACCTGGACGGCACGGCCCTTGCGGGCGTTCGCCGGCGCCCCGGACTTGCTCAGCGACTTGCTGTCGCTCTTGACTGCGCCTTTGCCAGTGCCCTTGCCGGAGCCCTTGGCGGCGTTTTGCTTCTTGGATGCCATATCGCGGGGAGCGCCTTATTCGTCGACGTCGGGATGGGCCGGAGCGGAGCCGGGGAGGGCCCGGTGTGATTTCCACTCGCGTAGGCCACCTTACCCGGTCGCGCCGGAGCGCTCCCTTAGAGCGGGCTTAGAATTCGCTGCTGCGGTCGGCGGCGCCTCATCGGGCGATCGTGGTGCTGATCCCGTCCGAGCAGGTCGCCATGGTCTCGGGGTTGAACCGCTCGTTGAGGATGTAGGTGTCGAGGTACGCCTCGATCATCGGGTCGTCCAGGTCCTCGGTCTGGTACCGGTTGCCCCAGGACTGGAGCGATACCGCGACGCCCTGCTCGGGGTACGGGCTCATCAGCGAGTAGTCGCGGCCCTCGATCTTGGACCGGAGCAGGCCGATGCCGTCGCCGTCGACCAGCGCCGGGTCGTAGGTCAGCCAGACCGCGCCGTGCTCCATCGAGTGGACGCCGTTGCCGTCGGCGATCGGATCGGGATAGACCGAGCCGGTGCACGTCTGCCACACGGACAAATGGTCCCCGCCCACGGGCGGGCTCAGCTCGTATTCGGGGACGGCGGTCGGGTCCTGGGCGTCCACATGGTCCTGCTGGACCACGAACGGGTGCTCCAGCTCCTCGGCCGTGACCTCCCCGGCCTGGATCGCGGCCATCACGCTCACGTAATCGCCGTATTCGCCGTAGAAGTGCTCCACGCCCTCGAGCTCGGTAGCGGCGGCCTCGTTGGTCGGATCGGCCGCGGCCGACCCGTTCCCGTCGTCACCGTCGGTTTCGGCACCGCAGCCCGCCAGGAAGAGCAGGGTCGCGGCGGCGGCGATGTGGCGGCTGAAGCGGGGCATTCGCGGACCTTCCGTTCGGAACCGGGACCCGGTGAGCTTACCCACCGCGCCGGGCCCGAGCGTTCCGACGCGCCCGCAGGCCACAACGGCCTTTATCACTCGCAGGCATTGAAGCAGGGCGTCTACGATTACCGGGTGACTCCTGAGACGCTCGCAGAGAAAGTGCTGTCCGCTACGCGCGCCGCGTTCGAGGCCCTCGCCCTCGACGCCGCCGTCCTGCCCGCCGTAACGGCGGTGGAGCGACCCAGGGACACCAAACACGGCGACTACGCCTCCAACATCGCGCTGCAGACGGCCAAGAAGGCCGGCACGAACCCGCGCGCGCTCGCCGAGAAGATCGCCGAGCACCTCGCCGTCCACGACGGTGTCGCCAAGGTCGACATCGCCGGACCCGGCTTCCTCAACATCACCCTGGACGCGGCCGCCGCGGGGGAGATCGCCGGGAAGATCGTCGCGGCCGGATCCTCGTACGGCGACAACGACTCCATGGCCGGGCAACACGTGAACCTGGAGTTCGTCTCCGCGAACCCGACCGGTCCCGTCCACGTCGGCGGCACCCGTTGGGCCGCCGTGGGCGACGCGCTGGCGCGTCTCATGCGCGCCTCCGGCGCGAAGGTCGTCTCCGAGTACTACTTCAACGACGCCGGCGTCCAGATCAGCAACTTCGCCGCCTCGCTCCTGGCGAGCGCGAAGGGCGAGCCCGTCCCCGAGAACGGCTACGGCGGCGACTACATCAACGAGATCGCCCAGCAGGTGCTCGCGCTGCGCCCCGACGCCCTCGATGCGGACGACGCCAAGGAGGTCTTCCGGACGATCGGCGTCGAGCTGATGTTCGCCGAGATCAAGGCCGACCTCACCAACTTCGGCACGCATTTCGACGTGTACTTCAACGAGAAGGACCTGCACGACAAGGGCGAGCTCGACGCCGCCGTGGCGCGCCTCGACCAGCGGGGCCACATCTTCGAATCCGAGGGCGCCCTCTGGCTGCGCACCACCACCTTCGGAGACGACAAGGACCGGCCGCTGAAGAAGTCGAACGGCGAGTGGACCTACTTCGCCGCCGACTGCGCCTACTACCTCGACAAGCGCGAGCGCGGCTTCGACAAGCTCGTGTTCATGTTCGGCGCCGACCACCACGGCTACATCGGCCGGATGCAGGCGATGAGCCGGGCCTTCGGCGACGAGCCGGGCACCCTCGAGATCCTCATCGGGCAGATGGTCAACCTGCTGAAGGACGGCCAGCCCGTCCGCATGGCCAAGCGGCACGGCAACGTCATCACCCTCAACGACATCGTGGGGGCCATCGGCGTCGACGCCGCCCGCTACGTGCTCGCCCGCTACTCCTCGGACTCGACGATCGACATCGACATCGACCTGTGGACCAAGCACGGCAACGACAACCCGGTCTACTACGTCCAGTACGCGCACGCCCGCGTCTCGGGCGTGCTGCGCAACGGCGCCGAACGCGGCGTCGAGCTCGGCGAGTCGTACGACGCCTCGCTGCTGACCCACCCGCGCGAATCCGACGTGCTCAAGGCCCTCGCCGAGTTCCCGGCCGTGGTCGCCTCCGCGGCCGAGCTTCGCGAGCCGCACCGGGTGGCCCGGTACGCCGAGGAGCTGGCCGCGGCCTACCACCGCTTCCAGCACGACTGCCGCGTCCTGCCGTTCCCCGACGAGGAGGCGACCCCGGTGAGCACCGCCCGCCTGTGGCTGGTCGACGCCACCCGCGTCGTGCTCGCCAACGCGCTCGGGATGCTCGGCGTCTCGGCCCCGGAGCGGATGTAATGCGCACCCACGAAGCCGGTGCGATGCACGGCGACTTCGCCTCCCTGAGCCCGTCCTGGCTCGGCGTGCCCGATGACGTGAACGCGCTCCTCCCGCAGCTGTGGCCCTCCAATGTGGAACGAGCCGACGGTGCGCTCCATGTCGGGGGCCTCTCGGTCGAGAAGCTCGCCGCCGAGTTCGGCACGCCCGCCTACGTCTTCGACGAGGACGACTTCCGCGCCCGCTGCCGCGCCTGGACCGATGCCTTCACCGGCGCCGATGTGTTCTACGCCTCGAAAGCCTTCTGCTCCAAAGCGGTGCTGCGCGCCGCCGTCGAAGAGGGCCTGTTCGTGGACGTGTGCACCGCCGGGGAGCTCGCCGTCGCCCTCGCCGCCGGGCTCGACCCGGCCCGACTGGGCCTGCACGGCAACAACAAGTCCCTCGCCGAACTCCACCAGGCCGTGGAGCTCGGCGTCGGCCGCATCGTCGCCGACTCCTTCACCGAGATCGAGCGCCTCGAGGCCATCGCGAAGGAACTCGGCAAGCGTCCCAACGTGATGGTCCGCGTCAACGTCGGCGTCGAAGCCCACACTCACGAGTACATCGCCACCGCCCACGAGGACCAGAAGTTCGGCTTCTCCCTCGCCGGAGGCAACGCCTACGAGGCCGCCCGCCGCGTCGTCCGCGCCGAGCACCTCAATCTCGTGGGCCTGCACTCGCACATCGGCTCGCAGATCTTCGACACCGCCGCGTTCGAGGTCTCCGCCGCCCGCGTCGTCCGCCTCCAGGCCAAGCTCCAGGCCGACCTCGGCGTCACGCTGCCCGAACTCGACCTCGTCGATGAACAGACCGATCCCGACGCCGGACAGCACCGCGG